>DATDYF010000018.1:0-31575 GCA_035289105.1 Candidatus Nanoarchaeia archaeon | reverse complement strand
GGGTGGGATCCAACCAAGAATATCCCACATCAAATGAATGAAACTTTCGGGAATGTTAAGTTTGAAAACTTCAACTTTGGGGCGTTTTTCATTGCAGTCTCCGTTAAAAAGGCTAGTAGGCGCAAATCCGTGCAATGAACCAATTTCTTGAGCGTTACTTCACCAGCAAAAAGCTTTAGGCGCTCTGCCGCGTTGGAGACTGCAATTTTATACCCCTGGAGTGTGAATAAATCAATGTCATTCTCCCCGTCACCGATGATTATGGTGCTTATCCTAATGAAAATATTGAGTATTTCCGCCATTTGGAAGATTCAAAAACTCCAGTGCTTTAAACCTTTTGGTTCATAAACCTTTAAAAAACCCTCCTGATTTCTGTGGTTGCATTATGGAAGAACAGCAAAAAGAACCCCAAAAGCTCATTCATAAAATAAAGGACTTTTACGAGAAGAAGTACAAGCCGCTTTTTATCATCACAATAGCAATGCTTCTTATCGCAATGTTTCTTATAGGGTACAAATATTCCACGGAAGGCGACTTCATCAACCGTGATGTAAGCCTGAAAGGGGGAATTTCCTTTACAATCCCGATTGAAAAGGATGTTGACCATTTGGCTCTTAGGGATTTCCTGAAGTCAAAATACCCAAATAACGACGTCTTTGTAAAATCATTCAGGCAGTCTGCAGAGAGCTTTGGGCTGATTGTGGATATAGACCTGAAAGAATCGAACGAGGCCGTTATCAGGGAGGTTATCGGGCATGTATCTTCATTCATCGGCTCTGAAATCAAACAGGGGCAATACAGCTATGAATTTATAGACTCGTCATTGGGAGAATCATTTTTCAGGCAGACATTCATCGCATTGGGAATAGCATTCCTCTTTATGGGTATTGTAGTCTTTTTCTACTTTAGGACACTGGTGCCAAGCATTGCGGTTATTACGGCAGCATTCTCCGATATCATAGTAACTCTCGCAATTGTAAATCTGCTTGGAATAAGGGTTGGAACCGCAGGGCTTTCAGCATTCCTGATGCTTATTGGCTATTCAGTCAACACAGACATTTTGCTTACGACAAGGGTTCTTAAGAGAAAGGAAACTACTGAAAATGAGCGCATTTATTCTTCAATCAAAACCGGCTTCATGACCGCCGGGACCACAATGGCGGCAGTAACAGTCGGACTGCTTGTAACAGATTCCGAGGTAATCAGGCAAATCATGATTATCATCTTCATAGGCCTGATAGTTGATATGTTCAACACATGGATACAGAACGTTGGATTGCTGAGATGGTACTTAGAGAAGAAAAATGAACCAAAAGCTTAGGAAAATCTTCACAAACTGGCGCGTAATAGTAATGCTTCTGTTTATTATATTCGGAATAATATCGTTAAACCCAAGGCCATGGCGCGAGGGAGTTGCAATAAGGAGTGTTGAAGGTGATTCAGCGGCATATGAAGCGGGCATGACCTCTTCATTGGGAACAACAAGGCCGATTGACAGGGAATACATAATTTCAGTCAACAACAAGCCAATTTCCTCGGTTGATGAGTTTTATTCTGCGCTTGGAATTCTTGAGGTCAATGACAGCGTATTAATAGAAACGAACCTGAAGGTTTACAGGCCTGTTGTAAAGGAAAAATACGAAACAATAACACTGAACGAAACTGAGATTGTTGAGGTGACTAAAGAGGTATTTGTCAATAAATCGATAAATGGCACCAACAAGCTAGTTCCCGAGAATATAACTGTAAAAAAGGAAGTCCCAAAAACAAAGAAAATTCCTTTGGGTGCTGAAGACCTCGGCTTAAAGCTTTACGAATTGCCGCACACAAACCTCAAGATGGGGCTTGACCTAGAGGGAGGCACAAGGGTGCTAATCAACCCTGGTGGGAATCTTTCTTCAGAGCAATTCAGCCTTTTGCTGGAGATACTCGAGCAACGCCTTGACATTTACAAGCTTAGCGACTTGGTAATCCGCGGGGTTTCAGATTTGGAGCAGAACAGGTACATCTTAATTGAAATCGCCGGCGCTTCAGAATCAGAGGTAAGGAAACTAATCGGCTCTCAGGGAAAGTTTGAGGCAAAGATAGCAAACGAGACTGTGTTCAGGGGAGACCAGATAGAATACATCTGCAGGGACCCTTCATGCTCAGGCCTTGACCCAAGCACCGGATGCGGGCAAAGTGGAGATGCCTGGTCCTGCGGCTACAGGTTCGAGATTACAGTAAACCAGGAAGCAGCCGAAAGCCACAGGAGGATTACAGAGCATCTTGATGTGGTTGACCGCGGCGACGGTCAAGTTCTCTCGGAACAAATAGATTTCTACCTTGACGACGCAATGGTAAGGTCGTTGTTTATTTCATCAGAACTGAAGAACAGCTCCCAGCGCACCACTTCAATAACCGGCTTTGGGGAAGGGCCAACTGAGCAGGTTGCAGCCTACAACTCTCTTCAGGACATGAAACAGCTTCAGACAATACTCTCTACTGGCGTGCTTCCTGTAAAGCTTGAGATAACAAGCATAAACACAATATCCCCTGTTTTGGGGATAGAATTCCTGAAAAATGCCGTTCTTGTCGGAGTCCTTTCCATACTAACTGTAGGCATCATGGTATATCTGCGCTACAGAAAGCTTGCAGTCTCCATCCCGATTATGATAACAATGCTCTCGGAACTTGTCATCCTCCTTGGCTCGGCATCTTTGATAAATTGGAACATGAGCCTTTCTGCCATTGCTGGAATAATTATAGCAATTGGTGCGGGAGTTGACCATCAGATTGTCATCACTGATGAAACTTTAAGCGGAAAGACTGCGGCTTTGCTTACATGGAAGGAGAAAATAAAAAATGCATTTGCGATAATCATGGGCTCCTATTTTACGAATGTTGTTGCCTTAATCCCGCTAGTCTGGGCAGGTGCTGGCCTTGTTCAGGGCTTCGCTATAACAACAATCCTTGGCTTCTCGATTGGCGTGTTTATTACGCGTCCATGCTTTGCCGCAATAATTGAGATTCTGCTGAAAGAATAAATCACAAAGCTATAAATACAAAATTCCATTACCTTTCTTCATGGCAACCAAGCTTTGGGCAATAATTATCGTAATTCTTGCAACCATTCTCACCTCATCAGGCCAGCTTCTATACAAACTTGGCTCGGAAAGCCTCGATTTTGCCGCATTGAACATAAGCCCATACCTGATACTCGGGTTTATACTCTATCTCGGAGCCGGCATAATGGTCTTGTTTTCGATGAAGGGTGGTGAGCTGTCTGTAATATACCCTTTTATTGCATTAAGCTTCATCTGGGTTTCCCTGCTCTCAACCTATTTCCTGAACGAAACCATGAATACCTTCAAGTGGGTCGGGGTTGCGGTGATAATCTCAGGAATAAGCTTCATCGGGATAGGCTCAAAGGTGAGTGAAAATGCAAACTGAGCTCTGGGCAATTTTTGTGGTGCTTGTCGCCTCTATCATTGGTTCTGTAGGGGCCTTGATGATAAAGAAGGGAGCAGCAGAATTTTCCTTCCACCCGCTGAAACTCATAAAAAACTATTACGTTCTTATAGGGGCCTTCCTTTACGGCATTGGTACAATTCTCTTTATACCTGCCCTTAAGCACGGAGAATTGTCTGTCCTCTACCCATTCGTCTCAACAAGCTATATCTGGGTTAGCATCCTTTCCATGTCATTCCTCGGCGAAAAGATGAACCGCGAAAAGTGGCTTGGGATTGCCTTGATTATCGTTGGGGTTACGTTGATTGGGCTGGGGAGCTAAAGGATTTCTAACGGCAAAGAATCTGACAAAGAAAGGCAACTGGAAGATTACAATCGAGGATGAAAAAGGAAGCGTTGATTTCACCGTTCTTAAGACCCATAAGGAAAAGCACGAGCTTGTGTCAAAGATGAACATTGGGACGCATCTTAGCGCGGTGGGAAAGTGACATGCCTTAAGCTAACGGTTGTCAAGGATAAGCGATCTGGCTTGGGGGGATACTTATCAGTATACTCGTATAAATTATCGCGTGGAATTCCGAAAAGTTTTTTAATCCCATTCTCATACCCGAAACTGGGTGGTTTTATGAAATTAATAAACTTATCAAATGAGCTGTGCAAAATTTGCAAAAAACGGTTAATGATTATGAGTACTGCAACCGAGCCAACGGGCGTTGCTTATGAAGAATTTGACCATAACGACATCCCCACGATGAAGATGAAAGAAAAATACATGACTGAGTATTACTGCCCGAGATGCGATAAGAAGTACAAATCGTCTGGAACTAGAATGGCCCCTATTTGATGCGCCGAAGGCGGAAAGGGAGCGAAATTACAAAATTATTTATATTAGTGCCTTATCCTGTAGAGCAAAGCTTCATTAAAAGCGACCATCGAATGGAGCCAGATATTGGAATGGTTTCAATGTCAAAGGGTGGTTGTTAAAACACGACAAACAAACTCACATAACACGACATTTTCTACAATACACAACAAAACAACAACACCACAAAATCCCTCTCCGGGTACCTAAGAAAAGAAGCTTAGGAGGTACATATGGCAATTGTCCTTATCCTATCGTGGAAAGGGATATGCGTAGTTTTGAAGGATTAGTTTTAGAGTGCCCTTTTGGGCACTTTTTATTTAAAGCGAGCTTGGAAAACGAGCGATAAGGGCGTAAAGACCGAACTTTTTAAGTGAGGGATATTGGGATAAGAGGAACGGATTGTTCAACGCAATGCTCACTTTTGGGCTCTTGAAAACATTTAAATACTTGGATATTTCGAGTAAGATGACATAGTTAGGAACATCATTTTCAATAAAAATTTTATTGAAAATTCATGGGTTTAAAACCCCTTGCTTTAGCATGAATTGTCAATCCCGCAAAGTTGCCTATACATACGAGGCGCAATCAAAAACCTCGGCTTTTAAGCCGAGGATTGCGCCGAGTGGCAACTTTGCGTTATACGAAGAGAAACAGATATTTTTGGCGGCGGAAAACCGGGCAAGACGAAAAGACCCATTGATAAAAATATAAGGGAATTAGTTTGGACAAAATATAACGGTGCTTCTTTAGCCGGAAAATGTTATGTTTGTAGAAGACCAATAACTCATGATTATTTTCAAATAGGTCACAATAAAGCAGTTTCTAAAAAAGGTAGAGATAATGAATCTAATTTGAGACCAATATGCGGAAGATGTAATAGTTCCATGGGAACAATGTCCATAGAACAATATAAGGCAAAATATTTTGGTGGTAAAAAACCAACTAAAAAGCGGGGAAATAAAAAACCACCAAGAAAAAAACCAACAAATAATAATCCGTTCGGTAATGGCTTGTTCGGTCTTCCTCCAAAACGTTCCAAGAGTAATCCGTTTGGTTTATAGAGTCCCTTCTCGTTCGTACTTCTTCGTCGCTTCGCTCCGTTGTTCTCTCGCCTTCTGCTCGTGACGTTGAACAGGGGTTCGATGATAAAATAAATGTACAAGAAGGGATTAAATGGAACTATTTAAAGAGGGTCGTCTCATTTGGAGAATGTCAATCAACACCAAAGACAGAACAAGCTCGAAGCTGCTAACCCAGAACGGAGTGAGACTTTCGTCGGAGCTAAAGCTAAACCTTTTTATAGCACTTGATGGCATAAGCTTTCAATGAAAACAACCATAATGTCCCTTGGCGGCTCGCTGATAGTGCCGGATAAGGTGGATTACAGCTTTCTTAGGAAATTCAAAAAAGTTATCCTTCCGTCCGCAAGAAAAAGCCGTTTTGTTATATTCTGCGGCGGGGGAAAGCTAGCTCGCGATTACCAAAAAGCGCTTTCCGAGCTTATTAATGCGCCAAAGGAAGCATTGGACTGGATGGGAATCCACGCAACAAGGATAAATGCCGAATCCGTCAGAGAAATCTTTGGAAATGATGCAGATGAGAAAATCCTGACAGACCCCACAAAGAGAATCGCCTCAAAAAAGAGAATAATCATCGCAGCAGGATGGAAGCCGGGATGGTCAACAGATTACGACGCTGTTCTTGTGGCAAAACAGCTTAAGGTTAGAGAGATGATTAACATGAGCAATGTGGATTTTGTCTATTCTGCTGACCCTAAGAAGAGCAAGAGTGCCAAGCCTCTGAAGGAAATCTCCTGGAAAAACCTAAGAAAGCTTGTGGGTTCTAAATGGTCTCCTGGATTAAATATGCCTTTTGACCCAATAGCAGCAAAACAGGCGGAAAGGCAAAAACTTCTCGTTTATGTCATTGGAAGGGATTTAAACAATCTTCAAAATGTGCTTATTCATAAGCCCTTCAAAGGCACCCTCATTCGGTAGAACACCGAAAAGCTTAAAAAGAGGAAGATACTACTCAGCCAAAGTGCCTCACCCCAAGTGGGACAGATCGCTTAACGAAGTGATTATCTCATGCAAACCCAAACTAATCCTAATCTGGTAGGGTATTCTGACTTTTCAGGACATGTACATTTCCCTGCAGCAGAGACGGCTGCTCACTATTTTGCGGATTTTCTAAACAAACAGGTAAGCCCCAATGACCCAATAGGCGGTACAAATGCGTTGTTAAGCACAAAGTCCGCGGATTTGCGCAGGGCCCTGGAAACTGGGGACGAATCTAGATTAAAAGTCCTTCTTGATGAAATGATTCACTTTACGCAAACAATAGACCTTGGGCTTCTTGTGGGCACAGAGTTGAAACACGGCTCAGTCAGTTCATTCTGGGAAGTATTCTGTGAGGCCAGCAGATATATAAATCGTTGCACTTCTTACGACTAAGCTAACTGCAAAACCTTTAAATGCGCGCTCTTTTCCCCGTGTATATGGGGGAATTAGAAGCAGCGATTAGGAATCATCCAGAATTTAATTCTATATCAGAAAAGGTTTCTGGGGATGTAACTGGTATTCTAACTTCACGGGGTGAAAAAGCAGTTAAAAGCATCAATGACAAGTTAACAGACTTCTCAATTGAGTTGCTTAGGGGGCTTCAGAGTGAAGATACGGAAAAAATAAGAAGATTGGTAGTGGAAGCAACACTTTTTCTTGAGGCCTTTAACGGTTATGCGGGAAGGGTAAAAAGGGAGTACCCATCATCATTCGGGACATTTGATGATTATTATACAATCGCAGTAAAGTGGGTTTACGGCATCGAGCTTCCATAGCAAAGATTTTTAATTCCATGGCTTTCTTGGGCTGGTATGACAGTTCTAACAAGACCAAAAGTTCTTGACGAGATAAAAAAGGGGAACATAAAGATTTCTCCCTTCAAGCCCTCAAATCTCGGCCCTGCTTCCTATGACCTTGCCCTTGGAAATGAATTCAGGGTTTATGAAAAGGGAGAAAGAAACATTGTAAACATCGAAGATGATTATAGAAAACACATGAAGAAGGTTAAAGCCAATGCCCTTCTTCTTCCCCCATACGGATTTGCGGTCGGAATTACCAAAGAAAAAATAACATTGCCTGAGAATATTTCTGCATGGCTCGGAGGGCGCTCAAGGTTTGCAAGATTGGGAATTCAGATTCACATGACAGCTGCATTCATACAGCCGGGCATAAGCAACAGGCAGGCTTTGGAAATCTTCAACAACTCCCCAAACACAATAAGAATTCCCTCAGGAACAAAAATCTGCCAAATTGTGTTTGAAAGGACGGAAGGGAAGGCGAAGTATTCTGGAAAGTTTAAGAGGCAGAGTGCTCTCTAAATCTTTAAATAGAGACATCCATTCCCCTTAAGCCATGAAAGCTGAACCTTTGCTGAGGGGCCTGGAAATAGGGGATGTGGAAGGCTATCGAAATCTAAGTTTTGTGAGAGTCTATGGACCTGATAAATTTCGGGAAAGTGTTTTAACGTTAGACGAGGCATTTGAAACGAATAGAGGGGAAACAACAGGATTTAGTGTTAGAGAATCTGGAAATGTACCGGAATTAATAGTCCAAAACGACCTTGATATGATGGTATTTATTGCTCTTGGAATGATTCTTGAGGGGGAAAGCCAAAATAGGGCAGCTCAATACCCCTTACAGGTTCCTGGCCATTCCGGTGAAATCCATATTCCTGTTAGATGTGCCGAAAGACACCAGCCTCTGGAGCATGGGACTAGGTTTGTAAGTACAACTACTATCCTCATCGCTTCCGCAAGAACTGGAAGAACGGAGCAAAATCATACATGGAACACAATCTCTGATGCTACAACAGTAATTAGCAGGAAAAATAAGACAGACGATTATGTTACTGCGGTAAAGGAAGCAGATTTATCAGATTATGCAGGGGTATTTGGAAAGCCAAGGAAAGACCAGCTAGGCTATATTGCTGCGATTCAAAACAATGGCCATATTTTTTATTATGCAGATATACTGGGAAATCACGAGCTGTATAAGAAATTGGGCGAAAGGCTGCACGAAAGCGTTGGCGCAGTTGCGAAACAGGGAAAAGGGAATTCCAGGGTTGAAAGAAATGCATTCCTCTCGTTTTATGATTCTGCTAAACCTTCAGAGCTCCGTGAAGTAACTTTGAATCGTCTTGAAGGCAATGTTTTTGTGGCTGATAGTCCTATCGCTGTATCTGCATTGCTATGCAAAGAATCTCCTGTTCAGGTATCTTTGAGAAAGGATAATTATACCAGTTAAGAAACCAAAGTAAATATCCCGAACAGCACAAAGAGAACAGCAGTTACAATCTTTATTGTTTTTCTCGGGATTCTTTCGGCTAATTTGCTTCCAACAAAAACGTTTAAGCCTATCACTATCGCAAGCGCTAAAACAAATCCAATAAAAATTGGTACAGGCACTAAATACTTGGCAGCCAGCAGGCCAGAAGCTATTTGTGTCTTGTCCCCAAACTCGCTGAGAACAACAGTTAAAAACGAAGCCGCAAAAGGGGTTTTGCTAAAAATTTCCTTCTTTTCTTTCTTGGATTTCTTGAGGTAGAGCTTAACAAGAGTCCACAGGCCCAAGAGCACGAACAGAATCCCGATAATGTTCTTTATCAAATTCGATGCCAGCGAAAAACCGAAAAATGCCCCCAGCGCAATGGCAACTCCGTCCATGAAAGCATGCGCCAATAATGCTCCCGAGAATACTTTGAAAGGGGATTTATACCTTAATGCCAAGCCAAGGATTACCAGCTGAGTCTTGTCGGCTATTTCCGAGACTAAAGCCAGCGCAAAAGCGGCAATAAACGGTTCAATTCCCATGTTGAAATCTGCTTACTTTCTTTTTTTCCTGATTTCCTTGATTCTTCTCGATACTACTGCAGACTCTATCTGCCCAAGCTTCTGGAGCCTTTTCATTGCGCTCGACAATTCACGCTGGTACACTTTTTTCAGCCTTTTGCCCTCCCTTACCGCTTCCGAGGCAATCTTGCCCGAAAATTCCCTTGCGTCTTTCTTGTTCAAGCCCTTTCTCCTCAAATTTTCAACTTCCTTTTTAGCCCTTCTTTTTGTAACCTCTATCGCCTGCGAGGTAAGCTCAATAATTTTTTTCAAGTCTTTATCCAATTTAATCACCCCTTTTTAGTTTTTTCTCCTCGAGAATCGAAGCGAGAAGCGTTAATCCTGAAAACACAGCCAGACCGTAAAGCACCAAAGTGACTGCCGGCAATCCATACCATATTGGAATCCCAATGTCTGCCATCAGTGAGCCGGCGACCACAAAAGCCCCAATCATTATACCATATGCAATCCTGTTTGAGGACCTGTCAATCTCAAGGGAAAGCATCTTTACTTCCTTTGAGCCGATATCAACCTCGAACTTTCCGGTCTGGAGCCTGTCAAGTATTGCATCTGTCTTTCTTGGAAGCTCTGTGACAAATTTTGCGAATCTTGAAGTTGTGTACCTCATATTGTCAAAAAAATACCTTCTGGCAAGCTTCTTCTCCACAAAGGGCCTGATTACAGTCATCAGATCAATTTCCGGGTCGTATCTTAGGCCGATTCCCTCAAGGGTTATTATTGACTTTCCAAAAAGAACAAGGCTGGTTGGCAGCATGATATCATATTTGTAGGCAATATCAAGGACATCTTCAATCATCCTGCTGACTTTGATATTCTTGAGCCCAGTCTCATGGATTGCGGAAGTGACTCCCATAATCTCCTGCTTGAAGGCCTCCTTGTCAAACCCCTTTGGAAGAACGTCAAAGGATGTCAAAGCCTCAATTATCCTGTCAGCATCCATCTCTGAAATCCCAATGAAAAGATCGCTGCTTCTTAATTTGAGCTCCCTGTCAAAATAGCCAACGATTCCAAAGTCAACAAATGATATCCTGCCATTCTTCATCAGCAATATGTTGCCCGGATGCGGGTCAGCATGGAAGAAGCCGTGGATGAAAACCTGGGTAAGAATTGCCCTGAGTCCGTTCTCCATTATCTTTCTTATTTCTGCCTTGCTTTTCTTTGCCCTGTCAAGCTCGCTTAATGGCAAAGCATCAACATATTCCATCACTAAAACTCTTCTTGTGCAGTAATCATCATACACCTTAGGAATGTAAACCTCCCTTGAGCCTTGAAACATGCCCCTGAACCTTGCTGCAAACCTCGCTTCGGTTTTGTAGTCTAACTCATTATGTGTCCATTTTGCAAATTCCTCGACTATTTGAACCGGCTTGAATTTCTTTGCCTCCTCAACATGCTTTTCAAGAAGCTCTGCAACATACCTCATTATGTTGATGTCGGCTTCTATTACGCTCTCAGCCTCTCTTCTTTGGACCTTTGCAACAACCTCCTGTCCCGTAAGGAGTTTTGCTCGGTGGACCTGCCCGATCGAAGCGGAAGCTAACGGTTTAGGGTCTATGTGTTTGAACACTTCAGAAATCTTTTTTCCGAGCTCATGCTCAATTACTAATTTGATGTCCTTGAACGGAGCAGGATTTACTCTGTCCTGAAGCTTTTCAAGCTCTTTTACATATCTTAACGGAACTAAATCCGGCCTTACGCTAAGAACCTGACCGAACTTCACGAAAGTTGGCCCTAATTTTTCAAGCGTCTGCCTCAGCCTCACTTCAGGCGGCAATGGCTTTCCTACCTCAAGAATTCTTTTGCGCAATGGAACCTCTTTCCTGAACCTTATCCTGTCAACTATGAATCCGAAGCCTTCCTCTGCCAGAACTGTCATTATCTGCTCGACCCTCTTGAGCTCTTCGTATTCCTTGTAAATTTTCATTTTACCTCGCCAATAATCCACTTGAGGTATTCCTTGTTTGCATCTTCCTTCATTTTAATTATGCACGGCACTTCATAGCTGTGGATTTTTTTCACTTCAGAAACAATCATTGGATATTTCTTCTCAATGCTTTTTGCAAGAATTACGGTTTCCTTTCCATTTGCAATCTTTCCCTTCCACCAGTACAATGAATCAACAGGAAAAATATTTGCGCACCCTATCAGCTTTTTCAGAAGAAGGTATCTCGCAATCTTCTTCGCCTCTTTTTTGTCTTTGCAGGTTATGTAAACGCCAATCATTATTTCAATAACGGAAAATACAGTTTATTAAACTTTGCGTAATTCGTTGCAGGGAAATCCTCATGGACACAAAGAAAAACTTCTCAAAAATCCTGAAGGAATACAGCATCCTGAAGATAACAAAGACTTACAAATTCAACCAGTATCCTATGGGCGTATAGTTTGTTAACCTGCTAACTATATATTTTTAATGCCAAAACCAATCCTGCCATTGATGGCAAATACTTTAGACATAAAAGTTGAGAAACTCTCTGGCGGAGTATTTAATATTAGGACGGACCACCGCATATTGACCCAAAAGCCAACTGTAACCTTAGAGCCAAATTCTGAGGGGGAGAAATGTTACTATTACCCTTTTGTTGGCTTCAAAGTTACCCTTAAGGAAAAGGGTGTTTTCAACGGGAGCATTACAGTAGTTGACGGCGACTATCAAGGCTCAGGAAAATTTGAAATAAGATATTAAAAAAATTTATTTCTTCCCTTTTCCCGAATGCACGCTGTAAATCAGGAAGAAGACAGCAAAAATGCCAACTGCAACAGCATCGTAAAACCAGTACTGCGTTGGCACCCAGATGTCCCTTTTAATGATTAGCGCAACCCAGCCGATTGAATAGGTTATCAGGGCGCAGATTAATGCTATCCAGGCAAAAATTCTCCAGATTTTCATCTCATCTTGCCTCCGTGGGTGTTTATGCCCAACAGCCTGTAAAGCCCGCACCACGCAATATTGCTTTCAACCAAAGATATCACTCCAATTATTATAGCTAATGCCTTCAGAATTGTGTTCTCAACCATAAAGAAAGCCAAATACAGCAGCACAATCCCCAAAATAAGCCTTCCAACCCTATCGTAAATCCCCAGGTTTTTCTCCATGAGGCACCTCCTTTATTCTAGACTATCAGCTATCTACTTTATAAATGTTTTTGCACTGGCCACTGGACACCCTGGTGTGAGGTATATAAAGCAAAATTTCCATTTCTCAGCAAAAGAGGTGATTAAGATGGACTTGGACCATAAAACCATTGAAGGGCTGTTTTTTGAACAGATAAAACTGCTGTCAAAGGGCGCGAGGTGGTAAGAATGGATGAGGATGTAGAAAAATACCTTGCAGAGATTAGGGATGCAAAAACAGTTGATGACAAGGACATTTATGAGGCGGATTACCTGGAAGAGCAGACAGACGATGACACCATCCAAGTCTGGGAGGAAGGCTGGATGCGGGGATATCTGGAATTGGATTCGTTGTAAACCTTTTTATTTGCCTTTAAATTACCTTAATCAATGACTTACCTGAATTTGCTTTACGAAGCTAGGACCAACACCATTGACGATGTGCTAAAATCAGCCCAGCCGCTTCGAAAGGCCAGAAAAAATCTGAGAAAGGCTTATGGCGATTCTTTGCAAATAGAAATTGGGTTAGATGTAAAGCGGTATGATGGCGATATCTTTGTCATCTGGTGCGTAGCTATGGACGGGAACCAGAAAACATTGGAAACTGCGGTTAAGGATTGCATAGACGAGGCAGGAATACCCAAGAGGGTTGATTCATTCCTAAACTGGGGTTTTGTTGAGAAAATCCTTAAGGAATATGGCAAAAAATTGAAGAAAAAATACCTCGGGTTTATGCCTGCCGAGGTTGTTGACGCCTAAGACTTTACCTCGATTCTCTCCCCATTTTCATATTTGTAGACCCTGCCATCTTCTTCCCCGCTGCACTGCTTGTGGCTTCCGTCGCAGAAGGGCTGTTTTTTGCTGAGACCGCACATGCAAATCCATCTGCTCTCTTCGCCTATCTTCAGCTCCATCGGCCCGGTTTCCGAACGTTTCACGATTCTTGCCATTTTGTTGCCTCCATCAAACCCCAAAATACTTCGATATTAAAGCTTTTGCCTGCTTCTCATTTTTCGCCTTTACTACGATTCTGCCGTCCTTGAAGACAAACATATTGTTAAGGAAGAAATAAGACGTTCCTTTCTTAATGTTTTGCTTTGATAAAGTTTTTAATGTATTTTCATAATTGAAATTCGGAACCATAAACTGGAAATTTTCTCCGCCGCAATACTGGATGAATCTTAGTGCATGTTTTCCACTGAGGTAATCATAATCTCCCATGCAAACCCCGCAGTTTTTTCTTTTTTTCGGGTTTATCTTTGTCAATGTGTTATTCCACACATTATAGCTTATTATTTCCGGTTTTATTCTTTCTTCCAATATTAGCCTGATTAGCTGTGTAACCGCAATGCTTGCTATCGTGCTTGCGGCGGTATTAAGAACGCCAACAGTGTCGCAAGTTTCCCTGCTCTCTTTGTCTCCGAACACACAGCTGAAGCAAGGGCCATCAGGAACAATTGCCATCACATTGCCGTAATCCCGAATGCAGCTGCTGTGAACCCACGGAATTTTCTCCTTTTTGCAGTATTCATTTATGAGGTGCCTTGTGTAAAGGTTGTCTGTGCAATCCAGCAGATAATCTGCCCTGATTATCCTGCTGATATTCTCATGGTTCAAATCATCGACAACTGGAACTATCTTACACCCAGAATTAATCTTTTTCAATTTCTCGGCAGCTGCCTCTGCCTTCCATTTTCCAATATCCCTTTCTTCATACAAAACCTGCCTGTGAAGATTTGAAGCATCAACAGAATCCCTGTCGATTATTGTCAAACCGCCAATTCCAGCCCTGCAAAGCAACTCTGCAGAAATACTCCCCAAGGCGCCGCATCCAATAATTGTAACCTTTGCTTTGGAAATTTTTGACTGATTCTTCTTCCCCCAGTAAAGCTCTTGCCTCGAGAAAATCATTTCTATCTCTTCCTGTCCTTCTCCACCAACGCATTAATCTTGTCCAGAATCTTTTGAGCCGGCTTCTCAATCCCGCTCCCGAAATTCCAGTATTTTCCATTGGAATAAATCAACGGCAATTCATCTGATGCGGAGATTTCAACCACTTTGCCTACAAACATAGTATGGTCGCCGAGCTCTATCGCCTTGTGCAGTTTGCATTCAGCGTTCATCGCAGCATTTTTTACCATAAGCGCATTAATCTTCTTTCCCTTGTAGAACTCAACACCCATTCCCTTGAGCACCGCAATCTTATCCACATCCTTCCCAGAGCTTCCCCCTGCAATGCTGGAAACAATGCTCTGGGAGGCAGAGCATAAGTTAATCCCGAATTCCCTGCTTTTCATTATGTTTGGATGCGTAACGTGATGGCTATAAACGCATACCACCATCAAGCTTGGTGCATAAGAAACGTGGTGAGTCCATTCAGCAGCCATTACATCACTCCCAAATGGCCCATTAGTTGTAATCAGGCCTGCGTTTGTCACAAACTTTCTGGTTCTGGGGTCGTCCCATTTAAGGTCCATACTCCTTAGTAGAATATCATATTTTTAAACCTATCTCAATTACCCGATGTAATGAATGATTTGATAGGGGGGGTTGTTGAGTATTTAAGGCGCTATAAGGTATTAGGAGGGAATCCTATATTCAGGGATGTTAAGACAAACTATGAGTGCGTAGACCCAAGGGGGGAGTGGGACGGCTATTACATGCAGCCGCCATTCTGGAAAAATGTTGAAGTTGATGTTCATGAGGGATCCTTTAACGAAATAAGTTCACAGCTAAGGAAAACAAACTTGGAAAAAGTTCAGGAAAAAGCGCTCATCGAAATTCCGGATTCAAGAAATGCAGTGATAATTGAATTTGGAAGCAGCTACGGGAACTTCGGCGCCGGTTATCTTGCAGTCCGCAAGCCAAAAGCAAATGTAATCCTCATATCGAGGAAATGGGAAGAAACTAAGCCTCCAGAATCCCTTTTTCACACATACGAAAGGCACGCCCAGACATTTACCAGAACAAGCTCTCTTTGGGAACCTAATCTGGAAAGAAGGGTAAATGGGCTGTACAGGGAGAATGGAATTGGGAATGTAACATTCTATGAGCATGAGATAAAAATTGAAGATATGTCCAGACCCCCGCATTTCCTTCAAAACCTTGATGGAAAGAAGATTTATCTTTTCAGCCATAAATCTCCAAAAACACTACCTTTCCTTGTAGGTAAATTGTACAGCCTACTTAACGCAAGATACATGTGTGTGTCGCTCTCAGCTCAGGAAAGGGTCGCGCCGGAAGAGTTCTCCTGGAAAATTGTCCAGAAAAATCTCGGTTTGACAGAAAAAGAGCTCAAAGGCTACATTAAATCTGCACTTGACCCAAGGGAAGCAGAATTGTGCGATAAGTATGACTATAACGACCCGGGGCAGATGAGAATTGGCGTTATGGTAAAACTCGGAATTGCACTGGCGCTGGCAAAGGAAGTAAAAGGGAATGTTCTAAGTGGCACCAATCCCGAAAATCGCTACAATAAGGCAGACCATTATGTGGAAGCAAGGAGATAATTTTTTATACTGCTCTTATATTTGTAACTTATGCAAATCTTCACAAAGAGCGATGCAATAAAGAATAAAGGAAAAATTCTATCGCTGATAAGGCAGAATAAAGTTTTTATATATCCGACAGACACCATTTATGGCATAGGCTGCAATGCAAAAAGTTATGCTGTTGTAAGCAGAATACGCAAAATAAAGCAAAGGGCAGAAACCCCATTCTCCGTAATTGCGCCGTCAAAAGAGTGGATAAGGAAAAACTGCATTGTGAATAGCCATTCTGAAAAGTGGCTGAAGAGGCTTCCGGGGCCGTACACTTTAATCTTTATGCTGAAAAATCCCAGCGCAGTTGCCCCAAACGTAAGCCTTGGCGCTACAATAGGCGTAAGAATTCCGGAACACTGGTTTACGGGGATTGTGAAAAAGCTGAATGCCCCTTTGGTAACAACTTCTGCAAACATACATGGCGAGAAGTTTATGACATCGCTGAAAAACCTTTCTCCTGAGATCAAGAAGAGAATTGATTTTATAGTCTATGAAGGTGAGAAGAGGGGAAAGCCATCCACTTTGATGGACCTTACAGGCAGTTCCCCTAAAAAAATAAAGCGCTAACTATTTCGAAAGCTCTATTTCTATCCCGCCAACCCATCTAGCGAAAAGGTTGTACAACAATGCTGTAAGTGCTCCTAAGGCAAGCCCTAAAATTCCATATAAAACCGGAAGGGCAATTATGGGAGCAAGGCCAAGAAGCATGCCAGTACCCATCATTAATCCTACACCACTTAGAAAAAAAGCATAGAGAATTCCGAAAACCAGCCCGAAAACCGCCATTATCAGCGCCTGGATCTTTGCAACTGACCAGACATCCAATCTTTTTATTACAGCCATACTAGCACCTCTTTTGGATTAATTATTAATCCTTCTATTGAGATTATAAAAACCTTTCCAGAAACCTTTTAATACCCTTAAAACATCTTCTGCTTATGACAACTAAAAAACACCTTAAGATTCTTGCGGCAGGTGATATTCACGGAGATACCTCTCTTGCAAAAAAGCTTGCGAATCAGGCTGAGAAGGACAATGTTGACTTGGTGATATTGTGCGGCGATTTGACATACGCAGAAAGCTCGATTACAGGAATCATAGGGCCTTTTGTCAGCAAAAAGAAGAAGGTTGTTTTGATTCCCGGAAACCATGAAACTGTTGCAACGGCAGATTTCCTTGCAGAGGTGTATGGCGCAACAAACCTTCACGGCTATTCAATAAAATACAAGGATGTAGGTTTTTTTGGCTGCGGCGGTGCCAACATAGGGCTTTTCCAGCTGAGCGAGGAGGAAATCTACAACCTGATAAAAAAGGGCTATGACAGGATTAAGGATGCAAAGACAAAAATAATGGTAACCCACGTTCATCCTTCAGGCACTTTGATGGAAAAGTTCACAAGGCACGTTCCCGGCTCTGAGGGCGTAAGAAGGGCGATTGACAGGTTCAAGCCGGATATTCTATTATGCTCCCATGTCCACGAAGCAGAGGGCATAGAAGAAATGGTTGGAAAGACAAAGGTAATTAATGTCGGGAAGAAAGGAAAGACTATAGATGTTCAGTGAATCAGTTTTTCTTTGATTAAGTGCACATCCGCTTTGATAGAGCTTATGTCCGACTTCATATAGATGACTTCCTTCTCGGTGTTAACTGCCCTATCTTTAAGTGGCGCAAAGTAAAGTTTCCATGAGCTTAGGCAGGCAATAAACAAGCCAACAATCCATTCAAATTCCATAGGCACGCCAAATGACGAAAAAAGAGGGTCTTTTGTGATAATTGCTACGGTCAGGAAAGCAAAGGCGAGAAATGTCCCTAACATCAAACGGTCTATCGCTTCTGGTCCTCTTTTGCTGAGATAATAGTATACTGCGCTAGCAGCCACAATCATCCAGAATATCAGCATGTATATCATTTGTCCTTTCCTCTGAAAAATTCCTTAAAACTTTCTGCTTAATAAACCTTTTCCCAAATTTTCCGGAAATCTTCCGGTTTCCGTTACATTTATATATTAATTCTTTCAGGAAGCCTTCATGGCAAAGGATGAGGCGGATGAGCTGTTCAAGGATTTCGGCCCTGATGAGGAAAAGCCCGAAAAGAAAAAGCCAAAAAGGGTTGAACTTGTGGAGTCAAGGGTTGTGGATAGGGGCAACCAGAAAAGGGAGCAGATTAAGGAGTTTGTCATTCGCTACAAGCCGGTCTTGGTCGAAAGATTGATTTTTCTTGCAATAATTGCGGGCCTTATAACCTATATAACCTATTCCGAGTTTGGCGCTTGTCCCTTCAGTTCCCTGTTTGAAAAGGAAAAAGTTATTGTGGTTGCGGAAAACACCACTAAGGAGAACAAAACAGTGCCTCTGTTTGGAATTAAGCAAGAGCCAAAGGAAGAACCTAAGGAAGAGCCCCAAGAAGAGCCAAAGCCGGAAATAAAGCCGCCAGAGCCAGGAGGGCCTGTAACAATTGCAATTGACAAGGTGGACTTTACCAGGGATAACTCCTCTTACCCGTTGAAAATGAAAAGTGTCGCCTATACCATAGACAACAAAAAAGGGGACATAATACCAACCATCAAGGTTTATTGGTATGATGCAGATTCCGAAGTCATCATCAAGAACAAGGTAAGGACAAGCTTTACGTTTGGAATTGCCCTGAAGGCCGGGCAAAAGGTTTCAGGAACTCTGAAGACATTCGATTCTTATTTCTTTGACAAAATAAAGGCAGACGAAGAGACAGTTAAGGTGGAGCTCATAGATTCGGAAACTGGGGAAATACTTCAGACGCAAACAACGAAGATCAAGTGATTAATAATACTCTTCAATCTGAAACTGCTTCTTTGAAGGGTCTTCCTCGACCTTTATTTTTTCTGCATCTTCTATTTGTATCTTCTGGATGCTCTCCGGGTTTGGGTTATTATCTGCAGCCCCAAATATGCTTGCAAGCACATTCCCGCTGACTTCAGGCTCAGGGCTTTCAAAAAGGCTCGGCTTGCTGGAAACAGCCTGCTCGCCAACAAGGTTCTGCAGCATCGCAATAACCCTCTTTATATCCTCAACAGAATCCTCTTTTGTGTCTATTGATACCTTCATATTTTACACAATTGCCTCTAGTGTATAAATATTTTTCGGACTTCGCGGCTAATTTGGCATTATATTTTAGGTGACTACATTTGAGCTATTTTGTAGGCACCTCAACAAGAACTCCATCACAATATTACCGTCCTGTTACCCGACACAAAAATCCTGTGCTCGATGAACAGCTTAACTGCATCTGCAAGCACGGTTCTTTCAATGTCCCTCCCTTTTGTCATCAAATCATCAATGGTGTCCTTATGGGAGGCAGAAACCACGCCCTGCTGTATGATTGGGCCCTGGTCAAGCGTCTTTATAACAAAATGCGATGTTGCGCCTATTATTTTTACACCCCTTTCATGCGCCTGATGATAAGCCTTCGCGCCCTCAAAAGCAGGAAGGAATGAATGGTGGATGTTGATTATCCTGCTCTCAAAATGAGAAACAAAATCCTTGCTCAACACCTGCATGTAGCGCGCAAGCACAATGAAGTCAATCTTGCATTTCTTCAAAAGTTCAAGTTGCATCTTCTCGGATTCTTCTTTGTTCTCACTTGGGATGTGCTTAAAGTCAACCTTAAACGCATCTGCCACCTTTTTCAAATCCTGATGGTTGCTTACTATAAGCGGAATATCGCACTTTAACTCCCCAGCCTTGTGCCGAAGCAGCAAATCGTACAGGCAATGGTCGTATTTTGAAACAAAAATTGCCATCCTCGGTTTTATGTCCGAATAAAAAATCTCCCACAAATCTGAAAAACCAAGTTTTTCTGCGAGCTTTCCAATCTCCCTTGGCAAGTCCCTTGTTTTAATCTTGAACCCGTTCAACTCCCACTCAATGCGCATGAAGAAAAGCTTTGTTTCGGGGTCCACAAACTCCCCTAATGTAATGATATTTCCAGAATTTGAATAGACAAAGTTTGTGATGCCTGCTATTAGGCCTTTCCTGTCCCTACAGCTTATCTTCAATATTGCGCTTTCCATCATCTCCAAATTTGACTTTATTCACATCGTCCAGATTTACCTTGCCATCACTTTTTCTAATCTTCTTATCTTTAATATATGCTCTCATTTGCGCCTCATCAACGCCTAAGTAGCGCCTTGCCTCTTCAAGTGGTATTACATCATCATTTTCTAAAACTTCCAATCTGGAAGGCATCATTGTTGAGTAGCCAAAAGTCGTAAGCCCGTCGTTGCTCGAAATCAGCCTGTAAAAAGTGCCATCCTTAGCATTAACAACCGGATACAGCCTTCTCTTTCTCGCCTCTGTTAACCTGTAATCATTTGTAGCCTCGGTGTCAATGCTTCTGTCAGCTTTTCGAATCACTATATTTACTCCGTCAAGCCATTGCTCTACTGTAGTCCTCTCCACAAAATTAACCTTCGTCATGCCAGCCGTGAATCCGAGAACATATTTAAAATTTTGCACTGGCCATCATTCCAATCAAGAAAGCAACCCCAGCCCTCCTCAGCGCCTTTTGGCTCATCATCTTTTCCTCATGGAAATGCATTCCGTATTTGTAAAGGGTTTTGTCTAATGCAGAAATGCCTCTTTCAGCTTCTTCCTTATAAGTATTTGTTCCCAAGAAAGACCACATCCCAGTTAAATTCTCAAGCTCCTGCCTGTATGCCTGAAGTTGCATGTAACCTTTTTTTAGCTTGTGCTGCCGGTAAACGTTAAAAATTGATAAAACCTTAGTCCAGATGTTTTCTTTTTCGCAGTCTGTGATGCGCTCAAGAAACCTGCCAGAATCTGCAGCAATAGCAATCATCCTTTTGCCCTTGTATCCGCTTATTTTCTCCGCTTCCTTTTCCATGTCTGACAATGCTCTTAAAGCGAATTCACGCATATAGGAATAAGGGGCTTCGTTCAGGTACTGCCTATATGCCGATATGCTGTCTGCCATCTTTGCAATAACGGGGTTTGTTTTTTCAACATTATCCCATGTTGCATTTTCCAAAAGCTTTCTTGCCCTTTCCCCATGCCTTGGAATTAACTTGCCCTCTGCCTGCACAGAATCCCATTTTCTCTTTATGGCTTTAAGCAGCGCTTCCTTTGCGCCTATCTCATCTCCTTTGGCTTCCAGTTCAGCTTTTTCATGCCCCAAAACCCCGTAAACATAACAAGCCTTTTCGTATCCTGCCTTTTGGCGCTCAATTAAACTGATATCTTCTTCCAGCAAACCTTTGCTCTCAAGGGGGTTTAATCCAACAACAAAATTTCTCGCCTCTGAGATAATTCGGTTTATTTTCTCGTCAACTGATTTTTCAGCTTCTTGCGCCAGGTTTTCAAATTCCGACGCGCTTTCCTTCAAATACAAATCGCCTTTCCATTGTAAATAGCCAACTGCCACATTTCCAACCTTTTTTTTCATCGCCGGAAGCTGTTCTAGCTGATGTTTCTCAAATTTTTCAAAACAAATTCCTACTATGCTATTAAGATAATCCAGAATCTCCTTTCTATCCCCCTCAATTGATTCAAAAGCAACTTTTACCTTGCAGAAATAATTTTTTCTTTCGTCTAGCTTTTTTGCAAGCGCGCCTATTTTGCCGTTTCTTAGCCCAAACCAGTCGTAAAGATCTTTTCCCTTTTCCAGTTTTCTCTCCTCTTCATGCAGCCTCTCTGCATCCTTCCCAAGCTTTCCGCTTAGCCCATAGTCCGGCTCAACAGAATCCAATGCCTTATTTGCGTTCTCAATCGCGTAAAATCTGATGTTCTCTATTCTTTCAACGCAGTTTGCAATCATGTTCTCAAGCTCGGCCACCCTGCTGGAAAGGTATCTATCCTCATTCCACTGCCGGAATTCCGCTGGGTTGCTTTTAATGTCCCCTTCAATCTCCAACAGCCTGTGCGCTAAATTCTTGTCCAGGCTGTTTTCCGCTTTTCCAACATCCAATAAGTATTCGGCGGCTTTATTCATGCGCGTTGTCACCTTGTTTTTGGCATCTACAACTTTCGCGAGGTATTCATGCCTTTTTTTCATCTTTTTCCCGACTGCATGAAGCTCAGGAATCTTGCGTTCGAACCAGCTACAGTGGTTTTTTACCCGCTCGTATTCCCCGATGTTCCGCTCAATTGTGCAATAATCCTTCTCAGGCTCATCAGAAGGCGCGAAATCTGGATTGAGCAATGCAAACAAGTCAACAGTATTTGCTCCAATGAAATCTTCTATTCTTCCATAAACCAATCCAACTTTGTCGTACAATGGCTTGACAACTTTGGTGTAATCATCCCTTTTCCTGTATTTGTCGTATTTGCTTGCTAATTCAAGTGAAAATTGCTGTATCCCAAGAAGGCGCTGCGCTTGTTTCCTGTTGATACTGCTTTTTGCAAGCATCTTCGCCTCCGCTTCTGCTTCATTTAAGGAACCGATATCTTTTTCCAGCTCTCTGAGTCCCTTTTCAAACCTGCGTTGTTTTAGAAGTTCAGCTAAAATCTGCTCCGGGCTCTGATTGGAAACAATTACTCGTTCTGCCAGTGGCTCGTAAAGCGAATCATAAAACCTGTCGATAAGCAGAATAGCTTTCAGGTCATTGATGCCGGATGCCTTTGTGAGCAACAGATTGACCCTTTCATCCTTTATGAGGTCTTCATAAACAGATGCGGCAATGGCAGACTCAACCGTTGGCAGCCCCGGGGAATTTTTCCTCTTTCTTTGGACGTTTTCTTTTAGCGCCTCTTCAAGCCGGTCTAATATCCTGTCTGTGGCTGAGCTGAAAAACGATTTTCCTATCGAAGCATCGCCTTTAAATCCTAAGTAATAATCAATTTCCGCCAAAGTCCTTGCATCAGCCCCGTTTGCGGAATTGAAATGGCCTTCATTAAGGTGGGAGGTAAAATAACCCAAAAATAAGGAATCTGCCAAGTTAAAGTTGCCGGGAACCCTCCTCAAATGTGCGCTGGCAATGATTATGTCAAGGTCCGCCATGCTGTAAAAGAAGCCTAAACTGGTTTATATGCGTTTCACAGCAATTTCCGGAAGATTTCCGGCCTAGTTAATAAGCGACAAACTGTTCTTAAATAAGGGAGTCAATACATTATCAACAATCTCCTTAAGCTGTTGCCCACTAGCTCCAGAGTAATGTGGCAAGTCAAGTTTAAAATTGCCATGGTCAAGGTAATAATCGCTTAGCCTTGTGCTGTCTGCAAACATAATCCTCTCGATTATCTTCCTGTCAATCTGCACCACCTCCCCTATTTCAAGCGCCTTTCCGTCATCAACAATAATGGGCATCGGCCATTTGTTCTCGTAATTTAGGTCTTCGTAGGGCGTCCGCTCAAGGTCAATCGCCTCTCTTTTGTACCTTATTTGCCCCTCTTCGACATAGGCCCTTGGCTTGTAGCCCATAACCCTTGCAGCAGGCTCCTCCCCCTTCTCATTTACTGTAAGTCCATAGAAAAAGCTGAATTTTGCCCTGTCTGCAAGCTGGCCGGAAGCGCTTATAGTTCTGGTTATCCCCCACATAGCTGAAAGGTCAGCCATAGTATCATCATCTTCCGATGAAAAGAACGTTTCTATGTTCGCATGCGAATGGCACCATCCAACAATCTGCTCGTTATCCTTTTTGGTCTCGTCAAACGACCCTTTTGTTCCAAGCGGGGTTATATCGCAGTGCAATGGCTGGACAATTTGCTCATGACCTATTATCACGTCTCTTATTGTTATGCCATCCTCTCTTCCGGCATCGTCAAGCATCAACATGCCAATCTCATAATGCCTGTTTTTGCCTGCATGGCTGGTAAGCTCCGAGACTCGCCTTGCAATGTATTCGCTTTTGTCCAGGCTATACCTTGAAATCCTGATGTTCGCTGCAGATTGCGCAAATTCCCTGTCTATTCTCCAGTTTATGTCGCGTGCGATCTTTCTATGCAACTTGGCCTCGCTCAGCCTCAATGCCTCCCCTCTCAAGTCGCTGCGCAGATATTCTTCAACGTCAAAACTGCCGTCTGCCTTGAAGAACTGTTTCACCTGCTGGCCGTAAGCAGCCGCCGCAACCCTGTATTCCAAAGGCTCTTCTGGGCTTGGCAGTTGCCTCTCAATCCTCTCCCTGAACCGGAATTGGTATCTGCTCCGCAAATGCCCTTCCATTCTGCCGTAAGCTTCAGAGTACCATTTATGGGAGGAATCATAAGGGTCAAAATTAGCAATTTCTTTCTCAATCCCCCTCTTCAGCAGTCCAAGCATAGCATTTTCACCTAACAATGAAGGCTGGCAATATTTCTGCCCCTAACCATTCCTATCCTCTCATTTGACATTGCATTGTACACAAAGCTGTCATTATTTGGAACCCCAATGGAATATAAAACCCTCAGCGCTTCCCCTACCATCGCACTCCCAATAACTATATTTGACATTACTACGCTTCCTTCTGCATTTGCGCAGGAAAATGGACGCCTGGCCCAATTCATCAAATCCTTTTGGCAGCTTACGCATTTGGTTGCACCCGGTATGTATGTTGAAACCTGCCCTTCCCTTGGTCCTGTACCCCCATCAACATAAGGGATTCTATTTTCAACTGCAAAATTGTTAAGCCAGATTCTGGCATATTTATTGTCAAAACACCCAAATATCACATCATACTTGCTACTTGAAAAATCGCTCTTCTGCAATAAAGTAACTCCCCTGGCTTTTTCAGCATCTGAAACCCCATAGAAGAAATTTACAAATCCCTCAAAGTCTAAAAACTTCTTGTCCCTCTTTTCTCCCTCTTTCTTCCATAATTGCCTGTCAATGCGGTAAAGCTCTTCCAGCCATGGCCTGTCTTTCGTTACTACCTCCCCCACCTTCTTTGCATAGGCATTTGATTTGGCGAATGGGTCTATGGCCTTCACCCTTTCAGCAATGACCTCTGCCTTTTTCCCGCCTTCGCGTTCAAAGAGGAGTATTTGCCTGTTCAGGTTGTGGTCCTCAATTGTGTCGAGGTCTAAAACATCAATTACCCCAAAACCAAGCAGGGCAAGGTTCAGTGCAACAAAATTTCCTATTCCCCCAGCTCCCGCAACCAATGCTTTTTTGTTTTTGAAATATACCGGCATGCTTGCGCTTTCCGGAATCATCCCGGTTCTCGTATCAGAATACATGTTGTACACAAGCCTGAAATTATTTTTAAGGCTGTCATCGCGCCCATCCGCCGCGTATTTGAATTTTATTTTTCGTAGCTCTTCGCAAACAAGCCCTGCGGCAATCCCGCTTGAAAAGCTTCCTTGTTTCGAGCCAGAAAATTCCTGCATAAGCAAAGCCTCCAAATTTGGATTTTCGGAAAACACCCTTGGTTTCGCTTGATTGCGGGGAACATAAACAGCGACTGCTGACCGGGCGCCATCCGAAGATGCGGATATAAAAGGAACACAATATCTAATCGAATATCTTAGCGCTTTTTCCTTTGAGATTGGGTCGTTGGTTGCATCAATAACCACCTCCGGCTTGTATTCAAAGACGAATGCTTCCGCAAATTTTGAGTGAATGCCCACAATGTTTTCTTGTATAACTTGGTTTATCCGTTTTAGCGTATCCTCGACATGCCTCACTTTTTTCTGGCCTATGATTGTATCCCCGTGGCTGCATAAGAAATCCCTGTCATTTCTGTCTATTCTTGCGTTGTCTATGAAGGCGATATGCCCAACACTCAGTCCAGCCAATCCTCCAAGAATCATTTGCGATAATAAATCAGAGCCAACAGTTAGGACTCTTGAATTGTAGAGCTTCCTTTGGCACTCCTCTCCATTGTCCCCGAATGCAAGCACATTTCTTGTATCGCGATACGCCATTTTTCCACCTAGTTGTTTTTGCATATTCTCTCAAGAGAAATGCCCTGACTTCTTGCATACCTTTCTGCATCTGCCCTGCTTGAGGCAATCTCGCAGTTGCAATCTTCTATCGGATGCCAGGCCAGAACATTTTTTCCGAGGTATCCAAACTCAAGGGTAAGTTTTCCCCTTCGGATTACCTCCGCAATCCTTTTTGCTGTCTTTTTTCTCTCAGAAAGCCTGTAACTCCTGTTGAAGGAAACACCTGGATCGCTAGCCCAGTTTATTTCGCCATAGCAAACGCTGTCGCCGGTCACAAATGGGTGGGTGTATTGCCCGCTCAGAATCTTTGGAGGCCCCTTAATCCTTACCAGTCCATTTTCTGCAGTAATGGCTGTGCCAATTCTAACTGCCTCAAAACGATAGTATTTTCCCTTTTTTTCTATTATGTAGGGGGGCAAGGCAACGCTAATCTCATATTCATTTCTTCCAATCTTACTGAACGCTATCTCTCCCAGGCTTGCAGTATCAGAGTTAGCCCTTTTATTCTGCTCCAGAAGCTCTTTCTTTTGCCTGCTTAACTCATGAAGGATAGGGGCAAACCTTTGCCCGTGCTCTGCAGCCTTCTTCTCTATCCTCTCCGCAAGTTTGGCGCCATAAAGTTTGCACAGCTCTTCCAGCTGGAGCCATTGCTGCAGCCTGAAAGCCCTCTTTCCAAAAGCAACATACCCTTCACGTTCATTCTTAATGCCGCACTCCTCAAGCAAATAGCATCTTCCAGCGATGGCCATAAAACCGGAACCCTGCGTGAGGGGATTTAGGGAATTGTCTGCGGTCAATAACTCTTTTATTGAGGGTTGGTTATTTACCTTAAGGCTTAAGTCTGCGGTTGTCCTTTCCGTGCAATCAGAAGTTTTATCCTCATGGTAATACGCGTTAAAAACGTCCGCTACGATAAACCTCTCAATTGATGCATCCTGTGCAGATTCATAGTAATTTTGCAATCTGGCAACTTCAGACTTCTCTGCCTGTATTTTGTCGACAAGATTCTTCTGGATGTACTGGCTCATCATCCTTTCTATATCTGTGCGCCGCGATAGAACGAAATTTTTTTCCAGCTGGCTCACTTCTTCAGATTCATCCAATGCATACGCCTTGCCGAGAAGGCTGAAAGAGTAATGCCCATTTATCCCGTTGCTTCTGCTGAGAGTGTAGAATCGGCCCCCTATTATTGCGAAAGGCTCCTGGCTGAAGTGGAAATTCTGCAAAAAATTTCCGGAAAGGCCGTTCTGCACCATTTTTAGTAAAGGGCCATTCTGCCACCGGAAATCCCCGGAAATATAGAAAACCAGACCTTTTGGTACTTCTGCTCTTCCCCGCTTGGCCCAATTTGGGTATCAATCTTTAGTATCCGGTCCAGGTAGTCAGCTACTTTGTCATCCAGTTTAACAGGGATATCTGTTGGCGGTTCTGTATTGGAGCGCGCAAGTATCTGGGCTTTCCCCGGGTCGGCGTTTGCTCTTTCCAAAAGATCCCTAATATAACTTGCCGTCTGCATTTCCTGCGCGGTGTAGGGGTTTTGATTGTATTCATCTGCGCGGCCATCCAGAATCTTTTCTGCAAGCTCCCCTACTGTCCTTCCCTTGTATTCTTCCCCAACTTGCCTGGCAAGCGTGCTATCCTGCCCCGGAAAGGGCGTATCAAAAACTACATACATTGGTTTATTCATTTTAATTACCCCCAAATTTACTGAAACAATTAGCCAAAATTCTTTAATAAGCGTTTCCCCAGAAAAACCGGAAGATTTCCGGTAAGTTTTGAGTTCGGATAATAAAATTCAATTTAAATGAGGATTTTCGCTATTAAGCTTGGATGTTACTTCGCCGGAGGTTTTCCGAAGCAATCTTTATAAACACTTTCCGAAGAACCGATAATGTGCCGCGGTCGCATAGCCTGGCCATTGCGTCGGATTGCTATTGGCTTCCAAGCCTTTTAGATACCAGCATTGGCAGACATCCGATGTCCGAAAGGGCACGAGAGTTCAAAACTAAGGGTTGCATCCGATAAACCCCCGCAGTCAAGTGAGGCATAAAGCTTCACGAACTTCGGAGTGAAATGCAATCCCTTAATGAAAGTCTCTCCCGCGGCGTTTTTATTATTAGAGTTCGGACATCGTTCTGTTTATCCGGAAAATTATCATCTTTTTCTACGAAGAGTTTATTAACAGGCAATCCAATTCTTTTTCACATAAAATGGCAAAGGAGAACATGCAGTTACAGAAGAAATTGCTCTTTAAGTTCCTGAAAAACAAGGTGCTGGGGTCTTATCACCTAAGAATCGAAACGATTCTGCATGGATTTAGCCGCCATGAGGTTGGCGACCTGAAAATTGCAGTAGACGATTTATTGAAAAAGGGATTTCTTATTTGGCATAGCAAAAGCAAGAAGGCTATTCAGCTGAATAAAGACAAACTGAATGAAATCAGGGAATTTTTGATAGAGTGAAATTGGAGTTTCCCTTCCATGTTTTATTTTACTATTATGAGTCTTTCAAAGTATCATAATAGAAAGATTTAAATATTGAGTAAACATACTTTAGATAATGGAGCTAAAAAACCTAGGCAAATCAAGCTTTTTGGAGATTATGGGGGATAATCCGAGAAACAGGATTCTTGATTTCCTGATAAGCGAGAATGGATTTGATTACACCCTAAAAGAAATTGCCAAGGAAAGCAGAGTTGGATATGCCACAATAAAAAGAACATGGCATCATTTCGTTAAGAATAATGTTGTCAGGGAGACAAGGAGGGTTGGCAAGGCCGCTTTCTACAAGTACAACGATAAAAGCGAGCTAGGCAAGAAAATAAAGAAATTCTATATAGGCATTCTTGTTGATGCAGTTGAGCCCAAGAAAGGAAGTTTAGGTAAAAGGCAGGAGGAAATAAAGGCGGTTGTATAAGGCCCCTTACTTTCTAACAACTTAAGGTCTCTCCCGCGGCGGTTTTTCTTTAGGAAGTTTTATATAATTGTTGTTATTAGTTAGTGATTATACTGGTGAATGCAATGTACAGCATCGGAGTCGTGGGGGTTGGAACCATCGGGGGCAATTTGGCATCCCGTATTATTTCTGAGGGCGTTTCAGACGAACTCCTGATAGCAAGCAGAAACATGGAAAGATTGAAAAACTATTCTCTGGATTTGCAGGATGTAAACGCCTGTAATGAAAGGGACGTTAAAATCACTCCGTGCTCAATCGAGGATGTTGTTGAAAGGAGCGATTTAGCGGTGGTCTGCGCAAGGGCGGATTTTGAAAATATAGCGAAAGAGGATATAAGGATGAAGGGCCTAATTCCAAACGGTCTGATAATCAGGGACATTGCAGGAAAGTTTCGCGGCTACGGTGGAAATGTTTTAATGGCAACCAACCCAGTTGACGTTATGAGCAGGTTATTTTATGAAGGAGCCGATATAGAGCCGTCGAAAATTTACGGCAACGGTTCAAACCTGGACACTGCGAGGTACAAGGCCATCCTGTCTGAAATTTATTGTGTGCCAGTCGAAAGCATCTTCGGGCAGGTTATTGGAGAGCACGGGGATTCAAGGGTTGTTTTATACTCCTCAACCACAGTTAACGGAGAAAATAAAAAACTTGATAAAGAAGAAATCGAAAAGAATCTTAATGAAAGGTCGCCAATAATTGGGAGGAGCCTGGGAAGGATGAGGCATGGCGCAGTTGCCTCTATAATTAATGCTATAAAAAAAATTAAAGGAGACGAAAATGGCATCGTACAGCTCTCTGTGCAATATGGGGAAGCGTTCATCGGAATGCCTTTGCTTTTTGATTCGGGCAGTGGCAAAGTGGCTTTTCCAGAAATGGATTATACTGAGACCATAAAGTTTTGGGAGAGCAAATCAAAATTGGAATTGGCTTACAGGACATTTAGCGAGGGCTTAAGATGGCAGACCTAGCATATGAAGAAATGCCTCTGTCTTACCAAATAGATGTGTTCGCAAGGGATTCTGTTGATAAAGTTGCATCACGCTTCTTCAAAAGCCATAATATTATTTCCATGATACCCAGCATTACAAGCTATGTTTATGAAATAAGGGCAGGCGACGAAAGTTATATTGCAAAGCTCAGCATTATGGGTCTTTCAAAGGCAACCTTGGCAAAAGAATACAAAAACAAGGGGATTGATGCGCTGATTGAGGACCAGGAAGCGTTTTTAAAATCTACAAAAAACGACATGCAGAAGGAAGCCATGGAGACAAAATTCCTGAACAACAAGATACCGGGCATTTCCCCGAAGCTGGTTGCATACAGGAAAGGGGTTATGGTGCAGAGAAAAGCGGAATATGCAATCAGGCTCCAGGAGGCCTTGGAGTCGGATACCAGCCTGAACCAAGTTTATCAAAATGCATATGCTGCACTGAAAAGCATCCACAGAATCTCCGAGGATAAAGTGGCAGTCTCATGGATTTCCAGGAACTTTCCATTCCAGGAAACAAAAACAGACACACTTATCAAGTTCAGGAGCAAATTTCTTTCAAGCGACAAGGCTTTGCGCCACATCGCAACATTGGGCGGGGAGGAATTCGGCTACATTTCCGATGCCTACAGAAATTTGTGCGTGGTTATTTCCTCCCTTCTTGAGCGCTTTGTGCCGGCAGACAGGCCCTGTGTGGTATTCGGGGACTTTAAGCCTGAAAATGCCCTCGTTCGTGCCGATAACAAAGTCATTTTGATTGACGGGGAAATGCATATGGGCAGAAGTTCCCTAGACATTGGAAGGATGGTAAGCAGAACATCCCTTTCGCTTTTATACGGCCATATTCCTGAAGAGCGGAAAGGCCAGATAGCAGAGGCATTGAAAGATTTTGTATTTTCTGCCAAAGAGGACAACCCGGATATCGGCATGGAAACGGTACTTGTATGCTCCATGGACATGCTAAATATCCTCAGCAGCTACTTAAATCTGACAGAACTGGAAGGTTACCCAAGAAACGTTCAGGAGAATTACAACAAAAGGCTGCAAATTATAGATAAAGTAAAGGGGGTATTCGGGAAGGGGATTTTTTCACTTGAAGATTTTATTGCGCATTTCGGGGCTTAGCATTCACAATCTTAAGAATCTGGTTATGAATCTTCCCGTTGCTTGCAACAACGCTTTTTGATTCCTTGGAGTAATGCTTACCCTTAAAATCAGTTACCTTTCCGCCCGCCTCCTCCAGAATCAATGCGCCTGCAACAAGCGAGAAGAAATCATTCTCGTTGTGAATAAAGGCATCTAAGCGTCCTGCGCCTATCCATGCGAGTTGCAATGCAAGAGACCCAAATCTCCTTGTCGTTGACAGCTTGGCAAGGGTATCTGAATAAGCTATTCCCTGTTTTACTGAATTTACATCTTTTTTGCCAAAAGCCGGAGTCACAAGTGCTTTTTTTGCTTCAGAAATCCCGGAAACCTTCAGCTTAGCATTGCCCAAGTAAGCGCCTTTTCCCTTTACTGCATAAAATAACTCTCCGTAGAAAGAATCCAAAACAACTGCAAGCACCGGCTTGTTCTTTTTCAGCAAAGAAAGAACAACGGCAAAATGGGGTGTTTTATGGACAAAGTTATGTGTGGCGCTAATTGGGTCAGCTAACCAAGTATATTCTGACTTTTTGTCAACAAGTCCCTTTTCTTCTCCATGGAAATTATAATCTGGAAATTCCCTGTTGAGGGCTTTAAACAATGCACTCTCTGCCTCCAGGTCAGCCTTTGTGACCAGCTGCTTTGAATATGACGTGCCTTTTTTCAGTGAGTAATCAATCTTGCCGTAATAGCCCATCACAATCCTGCTGGCTTTTTTCACTGCCTTAATTGCTGTTTTAAGCTCTTTCATAATG
>DATDYF010000017.1:0-5519 GCA_035289105.1 Candidatus Nanoarchaeia archaeon | reverse complement strand
AAGGTCAATTGCACTTGCCGTCAAAGAAAGCCCGTCAGTTGTTATCGGTGAAAAAAACGTGATGGGGTTGAGAGTCCCTAAAATAACCGGCTCTGTCAGCGAGAAGTATTTCATGGAGCGCGGCTATGGATTGCTTTCTTCGTCCATACGCATAGACGAAGCCGCTTCTGCCTATGAAAAGGTTGTTAACAAGGTGATAATTGCTGCAGAGGTGGAGACTACGCTGAAGAAGCTCCTTCAGGAGATAGAAAAGACAAAAAGGAAGGTTAATGCGCTTGAGCAGATTGTAATACCAAGAATGGAGTCAAGCGCGGCCTACATCAGGATGAGGCTGGAAGAAATGGAAAGGGAAAATTTCTCACGCCTCAAGATGATAAAGAAGAGGATTTAGATTGCCATGTTCCAAAAACACTCCAAATACTTCGAAGGAATCCTTCAGCTTAGGAACCCTTCAAAGGAAATTCTTGATTACATCAATAAGGCTGAAGACGCATCTCGGAAGCCCATGATTTCGCAGCTGAAAAAGGTGAAAAATGGGTTTGATGTCTACTTTATCTCAAATGACACCCTCATGAGCTTTGGAAGAACACTCCAGCAGAAATTTGGAGGAGAAATGAAGACAAGCGCAAGATTACATACAAGAAGCAGGCAGACAAGCAAGGAGTTATACCGCGTTAGTGTTTTGCTGCGCCTTCCATTCTACAATGTTGGCGATGTTATCGAAGTAAAAGGAGAGATGTACAAAGTCCTTCTTATGGGAAAAAAGGTGTTTGCATCAAATCTGGAAACCGGCAAGAAGGTTACATTTAGGTACAAAGAATTGCCTGAGTGATTACTGCAACAGGTTCTTAGCATCAGCAACTTCCTGAGAGATGTCTTTTCCCAAATAGGCTGCGTAAAATAATGCCCGTTTAAATTGAATTTCGACACTAGGCTTTCCTTCTCCAGCAAATCTTTTAGCAGCGACAAGTGCCCGCAACATCCCATTGTCATACCCCTCGCGCCTAATCTCTTCAACCCTTGCTGAAATATCCATCTCAGCTGATTGTGAGTATTCGCAAGCATCCCTAAGATGCCGATCCATAGTAATAGGCAACGACATAAAAGCAAATGCATCTGCTTTCTCAAGCTCATACCTTGCCTTTATCCTATAACCCTCACGCTCTGCTTTTTGCCTTCCATTTAAACTTGCATTTACCATTTGACCACCTTGAAATGTTATATTTACTTTGAACGTTTGGACTCTCTCAGTGAGCCTTCTGATTCCATCAGTATCTCTACGACTTCGCCAACATCCCCTGTTGAAATTTCCAGATGTGCAGCACGTGCAAAATCAAACGCACGTTCAATGGACTTCAAAACAGCAGCGCCATTAGCATCTCTTGCATAATTTCTTGCAGAATACAGGGCTAAAAGAACTTTTACCTCGTTGGCACGATACCTCATTTCCTTTAGGGATTCTCTATCCGTATCAGGCCCAAAAAAGATGTAATTGGTCAACGCATGAGCCAGTAATTCTTCATCTGGCCCGTGTCCTATCGACCCCTTTATACTTGTTGACATTAAACCTATTTCCTTTGGTCTGAGTCCCCCTGCTAAATAGGCAATTCCGCCATTATCTGCAACTCCCCCCTTATCTCCTTTATGCGTATATTTCATCAATCCACCCATTTGACATTAATTTATCCCCCTTTTTAAATCTTTCGGTTTGTTACTATCTATTAGTGATTAAACTATTGGTTAAATCCTTAATCATGCAACATTTAAATAGGTGTTAATATATCTTTCTGGCATGAGGATAATTGTCACAACTCATGACCCTGTATCTCCCATAAGGGGCGGTGGCGGATTAAGAACCTTAAAGACAGCAATTGAACTGAAAAGGCGCGGCCATCAGGTCCTGATTATTGCGCCTTCAGACAGGAAGGAGATTGACGGGATAAAAATAGAGACAATCTACCACCCGTCAAAGGAAAAAAGCGCCATACTCGGCTCATTGCTTTTCTCCATTAAGCTTTTCTCCAAGCTGCTTAATCACCGCAACTTTGATGCATTTTTTGTCCACAACGCCCTTGCCTGCATTCCGGTAACGTTCTTTACAAGGATTTTCAGGAGAAAGGTAATCCTGGACGCAACGGATATCCACACGGAATATATGAGGGTTAATGGAAACAGGCTTTTAGTCGGCATTTTCTCATTATTCGAATACTGGTGCTTCAGGAAGGCAAAGAGCGTGATTGTTGTTTCCCACGAGATGAAAAAGCACCTTGTAAAAAAAGGAATATCTGAGAAGAAGATTTCTGTGGTCTATGACGGAGTTGATGTAAAAAATTTCTCCCCAAAGAAGAAAAAGTCAAAGAAGCCTATTGTAATCCACCACGGCGGAATGGACTCCCAGGACGGAGTTCCGCTAATTCCGAAAGCCGCCAAATACGTGGATGCTGAATTCCTTCTAATCGGCTCAGGCCAGCAGAAGGAGCTGGTAAAAAAGATAATTAAGACCTACAGCATCAACAATGTCAGGATGCTAGGCTGGAAGCCCTATTCGGAAATGAAGCGCTATCTCGAGCTTGCCCAGATTGGAGTCATAACTAGGCCAGATACCCTGCCGAACAACCTTGTGCTGACTCTGAAGCTCCTTGAATACTGGGGCTCCGGCACCGCAGTTGTATCCTCAAGGCTGGCTGCAATTGAGGAGGTAAGCCATGAGGGAGAGGACATACTTTTCTTCGAGCCGGGAAACCCAAAAGACCTGGCACAAAAAATAATTCTCCTGCTTAACGACAAAACCTTGATGAAAAAGCTCCAGCGAAATGGCAGGATAAAGTCGTATGCATTTGACTGGAAGAGGTTAATACCGAAGATTGCTGCTATTGTTGAAAGCTGACTAAATTGCCTGGTTCTTCTTTTTAGAAAGACTATCAACCTTTATTTTGGTTATATTTGCCGCCTGATTTAGAGAGCCCGCCATTGCGCCGAGATAAGCCATAAATAAATTCATCCCTGCTAACAGCGATACTTCAAACAACGCATATTCAACTGGGGATTGTGACACTGCTTCTCTATACCCCGGGTCTGTTATTGCTTTATACCCCACCCACCCAAGATAAACCGCTGAGCAAGCTGCCCCTGCTACCAGACCAGCTTTTGCTCCCCATTTTGCGCTAAATTTCCTCTCCGTGAAATGTTGTATTCCCACTCCAGCATCCCTAAATGATTCATATAGACTCTCCTGAAAATAAGCGAACCTCATCCCAAGATTATCGCCCTTGTGACCGAGCCAAGGATAATTTTTTCTTTCTACAGCTACTCTCATTTCCCCGTTTTCTATATCAAAGTATTCAAGCATTATTTTTGCGATGTCAGTCTCCTTTCCATTTTTCTCCAGATATTCATAAGCCCTCACCCCTAAATTCTGAAAGTCGCGACCATAACCCTGCAAATTCCCCCTTAAGAAAGAAACCCAGTCATCCCTTGCCCTTATAAATCCCAACCTTTCATCTAATGTTTTGCCATATTTCAAATTCGACTGCATCAAAGACTGAGTTCTTCCAATGTTTATAATACTTTGGATGGTTCAAACAAGAGACTAAAGGCTTCGAAGCGTTTGCCGGAGCACGCCGTAAGTATTATAAAGTTATAGCAAATCTCCTTAATAATGGGACTTTTGGGAGATTTGCTAGAATAGTAAATCGCAACTAAAAAGTTCAAAGATTATTGCGATTTACTATTACACTTGCTAATAGGAATAATGGGCAAATTAAATCAATTATTAGGCGTAGCAAATAATTTGGCAGATAGTTTTGTTAGTGTAACCAATCTTTATTTTCTTAAGCATATCGAGTCTTTGCCCGTCGAAAAGACAAAGCTGTTTGAAATTGACTTATTGAAAGAAACCGTTAAACCAGAAGATTTAATGGGTAAAACTGTAAAGGGCACAATAGTTCAATATAAAAAATGGTTTCTTTCAGAAATTGATAAATTCAAAATTGACCTCAATGATATAGAAAAAGTAATTGTTAAAATTGCACACAAACCTGGAAAATCGTTTGGTAGCTATTATAATTGCAATGCAACAATTACTGCAAAGGGCAAAGATTACACAAAGAAAGTGATGTCATCTTATTCTTAGGCGCGCGTAGGCAAAGGTTGTATAACAACTGATTTGCAGCATCCAATGCAAAAGATATCCGCTGCAAGACATTTTCGTTTTTCTTCCGAAAAAAATCATTTGAATTCAGCTGGGAAAAGCTTATTCCAAAGATAGCTTCTATTGTTGAGGATGCACAATAACCTTCAGCGAGTTTTTTCCATCCAAAATAAGGTTAAACCCTTTCTGAGTTTCCTTCAATGGCAGATTGTGAGTTATCAAATCTTCTACAGCTATTTCCCCTGATTCAATAAGGTTCAGCGCCTCTTTCATTTCAGGGGGACCGCAATAATACGAAGTAATTACCCTCATTTCTTTCCGCCAGAAATCATTCAATGGAACTTTAATCTCCTTTTCGGAAGGAACTGCAAAAAAAACAACACAACCGCCTTTGTCAACGCATTTCCAGGCCTGCCCGACAGCCGACAATGAGCCGGTGCTCAGGATTGCGATGTCAGCTTTTTTTCCGTTAATTGAGATAATCTTTTCAGGCATTTTATCATCTGCATTAATTGCAATCGCGCCAGACCTCTCTGCAAAATCAAGGCGCTCTTTTGAGATATCCGCTGCAATTACTTTTGCCCCTTTGCTTTTAGCGTACCTGATATGCAGAATTCCTGAGATTCCTGAGCCCAAGACCAAAACAGTCTGGCCTTTTGAAACTCCCGCCAGCTTTTGCGCCCGGATTACACACCCCAGTGGCTCAATAAATGTTGCCCGGTCGTAAGACATTGTTTTTGGCAGCCGGAACACTCCATTTGCAATATGGCCTTCAGGAACAAGTATAAACTCTGCAAATCCTCCCGGAGCATATCTTGTGACATTCGCGCAAAGGGGAAATTTTCCCAATTTGCAATACTCGCATTTCATGCACGGTGCTTTAGGCGCTACAAAAACCCTCTCCCCAACCTTGAATCCCTTAACATCCTTTCCAACTTCAGCAATTTCCCCAGCCGCTTCATGTCCTGCAACTAAAGGAGCATTCTTCATCCTGTACCATTCTGCAACGTCGCTTCCGCAGATTCCGCAGGACATAACCCTGACAACAATTTCATTTTGGCCTGCTTTTGGTTTTTCAATTTCCTGAATTCTTATGTCCTTATTATTATAATACATTGCAACTTTCATGAGAATTAGTCTAGCTTCTTCCCGTCATGCAGCTTGTTGTACAGGTCATACGCCTCTTCAACAGCTGCCCCTTCGTGAACTATCGCCCTTACGGCCTGAATCATTGCAGTGGGGCTTTCCGACTGAAATATGTTCCTTCCCATGTCAACCCCGATTGCCCCTGCATCAATTGCATTCCTGGACATTGCAAGGGCATCCCTCTCCGGTATTTTCTTCCCGCCTGCAATAACAATTGGAATCG
>DATDYF010000016.1:0-8152 GCA_035289105.1 Candidatus Nanoarchaeia archaeon | reverse complement strand
CAGTCCAGTTATACTGCCTTTCCTTGCCGAATGCTGTAGGGGTCTTGTGCTTGAATGCCCTCTCATAGAAGTTGTATTTCCTTGAGCGAAACCAGTCAGCCATCTTCTTGTAGAGGTCATCCATATCCCATACGCCCTTATAGCGGAGCCATAGCTGTCCAGTCGGAGATTTGACATAGAAATGAGTCCGCTTTTCCATACACTGTTTTCTGGTTTAGAAGCTATATAAAACTTTGCACTACATCCCGGACATCTTGAGCTTCTTCATCATCTTGGACATATCGCCTTTGGAGCCTTTAAGCATCTTTACCATCTTTTTTGACTGCCTGTACTGCTTGAGCAACTCGCGAACTTCGCCTACACCAACTCCAGACCCCTTGGCAATCCTGTCAATGCGCGATGGAGAGATTATTTCAGGGTCTTCTAATTCTTCCTTAGTCATGCTCTGCATTGAAATCTTCCATTTTTCGAGCTTTCCCTCCTGGACATCAAGCATTTCCTTGGGCAGCTTAAACTGCGAAAAGCCGGGCACCATTTCAACGAGCTTTGACAATGAGCCCATTTTCTTCATTGCGGACATCTGCTCGTATAAATCCAGAAGCGAGAATTCCCCCTTGAGGAATTTCTTGCCCAGGTCTTCTGCTTCCTCTTCCGTGTAAACTTCCCTTGCCTTTTCAAGCAATGCTTCAAGGTCTCCCATTCCAAGAAGCCTGCCCACAAAGCCTTTCGGGTTAAATTGCTCTAAATCGTCAATCTTTTCTCCGACGCCGATAAAGACTATGGGCGCTTTTGTTACTGCGCACGCGGATAACGCTCCTCCTGCCTTTGCAGTGCCGTCCATTTTTGTAGCTATGACGCCTGTGATTTTGCAGCTTTCATGGAATGCCTCTGCCTGTTTTTGCGCTGCCTGCCCTATATCTGCAGAAATGACAAGAAAGCTCTCATCCGGAACAATTAGTTTGCTTAAATTTCTTATTTCATCTATCAAATCTTCCGATAATGCATCTCTGCCTGCGGTGTCAAATATTACAACATCGTATCTAGGGTACTCCTTTTCGAAGTCCCTGTAAATTTCTGCAGGGTCTTTTTTTCTCTCGTAAAATACATGCGCATTTATTGAGTTTCCAACCTGCTCAAGCTGGTCCATGGCAGCCGGTCGGTGAACATCCAGGCCAACCAATGCAACTTTCATGCCGCGCTTCGCAAAATGCTTTGCTAGCTTTCCTGCAGTAGTTGTTTTTCCCGAGCCGAACAAGCCGACGAGCATTATCTTGAAGGGCTTCTTTTTTATTTCAATCTTGTAAGGCTCCCCGCCGAGGAAAGAAACAAGCTCTTCATAGACAATGTTGATTAGCTGCTCCTTTTTTGTCAATCCCGCGGGAGTTTGTTCACTTTTGATTCTGTCTTTTATTTTTGTTGTTAATGAGGAAACAAGCTTTAGGTTTACATCGCCCTGAATCAGGGCGCGCTGGATGTCCTTGACAAGCTCGTTTATCAGCTTGTCATCTACAAAAACTGCCTCTGCAATCTTCTGCAAAGTGCCTTTCAGTGACGCGCCGAGCTTTTCAAGGACCATTGCTTAATTGAAGAATAAGCTGTTTAAAAAGATAAGGATTATTAACAGGGAATATTTAATCATTCAGCTGGCTTAATCTAGCAGTTAATTCCCTAAGAATCCTTTGCTTCTTCTCCCGGCTTAGATGAAACAAGACCTTGGATACCATTGCGCTTGAGACTGTAAAGAGATAATTCAACTTTATTACGCTGTCTCTAACTGCGCCTTCTTTTCTGGTTAACGGAATTCCCTGCATGTTTACATTGCTTGTCACTCCTGCAACTACTGCGTTGTTCAGCTCCTCAAACAAGATAATTGCAGGCCGGGTCTTTACCTCAAAAGTATCGGTAAACTGAACCTTAGCCAAAACAACGTCGCCGCTCCTAAGCATTCTCCCATACCTCATCTTCCTTGTTGTCCCACAGCTCCTTCATCTTTTGCTGCTGAATTTTATGGAGGAATTCGTCGTATTGGTTTTGCTTCTTCACATTGCTAAACACGCCAATCATATGGGATATTAACTCATTGTAAGTCTGCCTCGGATATTCTTTTGACTTCTTTAGCGTATTCACAACAGACTTATTTAACTGGATCGTTGTCGCCTTACTCATGTATATAATCACCTATATATAGATTATAGTAGGTTATATATAAGTCTTTCTTTTAGGTTCTCCTGCTCTTGTCAAAAACTACCAGTCAATAGACTGGTGGCTTGTTGTGGTAATGTTTCCTTTAATGGTTTTTTGACATACTGAAATTTCACCATTCCTTAGCTGGTGGTTCATCAAAAATCGAAGATTTTTGACTGTGCTCAGAAATACGTTGCATTTCTGACATTTGAGCATAACTCATTCCACCATTCAGATAGAATGGCGGAATTTCATTATTTAAAAAGATAAGGATTTTATTCAAACCAGAATGCTATCTCCCTTTTTGCGGTCTGCAAGGACCTTGATGCGTGCACAAGGTTTTCAATAGCTCTTTTTTCCTCTGTGGCTTTCTCCAAAGTATCGATGCCGTAATCCCTGCGGATGCTTCCGGCCTCGCATTTCTTTGGCTCTGTTCCATCGCCGACTATTTTTCTAATCTTTTTCAGGGCCTTCTCGCCTTCCCAGACGGTGAGCAGTATCGGTCCCCTTACCAGGTAGCGGACTATCACTCTCATGGGCGGGTAAATCTTCTTGGAAAGGTCATCTTTTTGCCTGTACCATGCCTCAATCTTTCTTGTCTCCGGCTTGACCAGCCGCAATCCAAGGATGATTAAGTTTTCTTTTTCCACCCTGCCGATTATTTTTCCGATTAGCTTTCCCTCTATGGCATCCGGCTTCAGCATTAAAAAAACTCTCTCTTTCATGCAATAGGGTAGCGGTGCACTGCATATAAAGTTTTTGCCATCACTCTGACTTCTTAATGTAATCTTTGATGAATTTCTCAATCAAAGTTGACATCTTCAAGCCATGCTTCAGGCAGTGCGAACGAAACCTTGCCATGAGGTCTTCGTCTATAGAAATGCTAAATCTCCCCTTGTATGTTGCCTTTCTGATTTTTCCGGTCCTGTCAAGCTCTTCCAGCGTCAAAAAGAGATGCTGGTTTTCTGCGATGACCTTCCTTGCATGCTCAACGAATGATTCCATGCTCAATCGCCCTCATTATTTTATTTATGCTTTTTACATTTTTCTTTGACAGCATATATACAGTGTATGTCATCTTCTGCTTGTCACATTCTACGGCATGATTGTCAAAATACGTCAATATTAGCGCCAGAGCGGTTCTTTTGTTTCCGTCCCTGAAAGCATGGTCTATAAGCAGGCTTCTCACCAGATAGCTTAGCTCCTGTATCCATGCTTTCTTATGCTTGGCAATGCTAAGCGCAAAATCCAGCGAGCTTTCATTGCTAAAAAACCCTGTCTCCCCTATTTCCTGGTTTATTGCTATTATATCCTTCTTTGTTATTTGGTACATAACTTTATATAAAAGTATATACGAATTTATAAAGCTTTCGATTGCCCATGCCAAATCTTTAAATAAGCGGAAAATTCGGGGGATAAAATGCCAGACCAGCGCATAGTTGATTTTATACGGCAGAGCCTGCAGCAGGGCTATGACATCAATACAATAAAAAGCCACCTTCTCCAGCAGGGGTTTTCCGGTGGAGATATAAGCGATGCAATTAATTCTGTTTATACAGTAACTGAGGTAAAGCATGTTCACGGGCTTTCTCCTGCACTGCTGATTGTCCTTGCGCTGATTGGGGTTGGGCTTCTTGTTACAGGGGTTGTGCTCTTTATCTCGCCAGCAGAACAGCTTCTTGATGTTGAGCTTGAGGGGGTGCAGATGAGCGCAGAAGCTGGAAAGGAGCTTGTATTCTCAATCAAGATTACAAACATGGGCGAAAAAAGGAGGTATGATGCAAATATGCGCTACGAGCTTCTGGATTCCAAAGGAAAGGTTGTTGCATTTAAGGAGGAAACGGTTGCTGTGGAAACCACTGCAAGCAGGACTGCAAGGCTTTTAATTCCTGCAAAGGCGTTTCCCGGAAGCCATGTAGTCAGGGTTGAAGCGAAGTATGACGGCAAGATAGCAACTGCAAAGCTTCCTGCAACTGTAACCGGAACGGCGCAGGCTGTGGAAAGCTGCTATGACGGGATTTGGAACCAGGATGAAGACGGTATTGACTGCGGAAGCTCCTGTCCTAACAGAAATTGCTGCAATAACGGCTTTCAGGATGAGAATTTGGGTGAAGGGGGAAAAGACTGCGGAGGGCCGTGCAATCCCTGCGAGACTGAATGCGACAAATGCGATGACAACAACCCGTGCACTGAAGACATATGCGGGGCGCAGACAAATTATATTTGCACACACGAGGCTCTTACTCCATGCTGCGGAAACGCAATATGCGAATCTGGTGAAAGCGGAACCTGCACTGTGGATTGCCCTGCAACCGGAAGCCCCTTTGAGGGATTAAGCCAGGGGGACATACTTGGCAAGATTAAAAATATAGCAAAAAGCGACCCCAAGCTTGCGGAAAGCTACTGCGGGAAATATTTAACATCCATATACAAAGACAGCTGCTACATCAACCTTGCGACTGAGCAGGCGGACGATTCTTACTGCAGAAATGTCGAAGAGGAGCGCAACAGAGACGGCTGTTATGCTGAAGTTTCGAAGCTTACCGGCAAATACGAGCCGTGCAGGAAGATTACAAACGACATAAAGCGGGATTCATGCTATTTCAACTACGGAACTGCCACAGGTGATTACACCGTATGCGACGTAATCCTCAACGAGGAAATAAGAAGAAGCTGCAGCACATTAAAGCAGATTTCTGAACTTCAAGAGCAGCAAGCTTCCTAAATGAATTTTGGCTTGAGGAAGTTTGCGAACAAAACATTGTACTTGTCCAAGTTTCGCAGCTCGCTGACGTCTATGCATCTTGGAACTTCGAATGGCGAGTTGAGTATGCAATGCTGATTGTCGATGCATTCTATTTTTAGCAATTTTAGAATATAAAACTCAATCGCTGATTTTCCTGAATCCAAGTCCCTTTCAGTTAAGACCCACTCTCCAACTGTCTCATTTATCCAGGCGCCTCCCGATGGAAGCATTTGTTGGTTCTCTTTTGGCTCCAGCTGCATTTCATCTTCATCTTCGCATTCGTCTCCAAAGTACTCGCCATCCTTGCAAATGAGTTTGCAGCCCCTTGTGATATTGTAACTATTTTCATTTATGTATACCATGTTTACGCGATACTTGCCAGGAATCAGCCTGGTGACATTGCCGGGTGCACCTGGCAAAATTCCCAAGACCTGCTCTAAAGGCTCTTCATAGAGCTTCCATGGGTCCGGTATTCTTGTGATTTCCAACTGCACCATTTCGCCCTGCCCTAAGTCTCCAGGGTCTTTGCAGCAGGCAGCGCTTTTCCTTATCAAGTAGCCCAAACCATAAGGATACAGGTTTACTTCTGAACCACGCGTATAGTTCAAAGTGATGTTATACCTTTTAACAGATGCCTGAAAATACCTGTATGGCTCCAGATTGAGGATGATTTCCTTTTCTTTTCCCTCCGTTGTTGACAGAGGTTCAAATTCCGGATGGTAGCCATTTGCCTCCGCAGATATATAGCCTCCTTTGCACAGTGGCAATGGGCCCTTAAAAACGGACTCGCCTTTGCTATCCAATGTTGTTTCTCCCACACTGCAAGCTACAAAATTTCCACATCCAAAGTTTATTGTAGCCTTGTCTATCGGCTCTTTGGTTTTTGCATCCCACACCTTTACAGTTATATTTTTGCTCAGCCTTTGTTCGGGGCTGCAGAAGAGTTTTTTTGTGGTTAACTCTATAGGTTCTGTTTCAGTCTCTATTTTTGTTGTATTGAGGTTAAGGCTTGTTACCCCCATCGTGCCTTCTCCACCCAGCCAGTCAAGAAGATGCCTATTCGAGCGTATGTTGCCTTCCATTGCGAAAAAAAGGTCATAGTCATATTCATTCTCAATTACTTTTTCCTGATGAATCCTGACTAAAATTGGGAAAGAAACGGAGTAAAAGAATTCGTAGTAATTTGTCCTTGATTCCGGAATGATGTCCATGAAAAATCTCTTTGAGATGATGGTTGGCTGGATTTTGTTGCCGTCCCTTGGGCGGATGTCGAGGTATATTGGCCAATCCATATAGAAGAACTGGACTGTGGCATCTGGATATTCCGCAGCTAAAAAATCAAGATAGAATGCATTGAAGGCGTTCTCCGGGCTTGCAGCTTCAGGAACAACAATTTTCCTAGCTCCCTTCGTTTTTCCCAGCTGAAGGGAGTTGAAGTAGGGCAAAATATTATTTTCCATATTAAACTCCACATCCTTCAAACTCCATGTTGTGATTCCGCTTTCATGGTCCATATCCCCTATTGGCGGAAGCTTGTTGAACTCCATTCCTGAATGGGTGTTAATCAGCATCATCATAATGTTCTCCAAGAGCTGTGCGCTTGATTCCTGCCCTACAATATCGATTCCCAGTTTATAGAAATCCCTGAGCTTGAAATCTATCCTTGTCTCGTAGTCCTGAATCGTGGTTTCTGCATTTTCCTGTGAGATTGTGAGTGGAAACTTCATGACGATGGGAATGTCATATTCTGCTACTGTAGCTTCAACTTTTGGCTCTTCAAGAATGCGTATTTCGAATGCCTGCTTCTTAATCTGGCTGAAATTGCCAACGCAGCCCAGAATATTGCGCTGGATATACCTGTTGAGCTGCCCTTCGATATCCTGCAAAGCCTGCATCAAAGACGAGACTTTGCAGACGCCACAATCATTAGGCGATTGCATATACCACCAATACGGCACCGGAACTGCTGTCAGGCTGGACATAGAGACCGCATCAGAATCTGTAGGGTTTTTCTGGTCAAGGTTGAATTCCCTGCCGCTAAGCTCTTCATCTTTCATGTCTATGTATCCGCCATGCTGCCCCATTTTAATCAAGGCATCAATTGCCAATGAGTGCATACAGGATTCGATTTCGTTTTTTACCGGAAGCGCCCATTGAGGAATCTCCGCCAGCCTCTTTTCCTCTTCCGGAAGAGTTGAAATGTACATGAGCAGTGCAAAGGCAAATAACGCAATTATTAGCGCAACGATAAAAAAGGTAATTTGCCCCTTTTTCATGTTAGCCTCGCTGCCCTTTGAGGCTTCTTTTCAACAAATTCCACGCGAATTTTCTTTTCTGAATCTCCCTGCTCGGTGTACCTTATTTCAGCATAATCCCAATCTGCCGCATCGTAAAATGTTTGGAAACCTGATTTTCCTGAATGTGCAAAAACTTCCTCCTTTTCAACAATTTTCTTTGTTTCTCCTGTGAGCTTGTTTTTCACCTGAACTATGTAGGTTGCATCACGCAAAAATGTTTCAACATAATAGGAAATCTCGTAAAGAGTCCGGTTATCAGGCTCTTTCTGCTTTGAGGCCTGGATTGCGATGGTGATCTCAGAGATAAATGAAGATTCACCCTTAACACTCGTGTCAGGAGCATCCTTGCCGCCATATTTCATGCAGATATCCTTTTCATAGTCTGGAATCTGGTAAAATGCCTCAATTCTCGGGTTAAAGTTTTCCGTGCCGAACAATGCAATAACGTCAAATGCAAGCACCAATGCAATTGCTACCACCAGCAAAGTTTTTTTCATCATATTCCCTCAATCCCCTCGCATGTGTCAGGCCCCAAATCCTTTTCAGGACTGCCTATGACAAATCCGTTGTCAACCACATTGTAATAGCTTAACATCCCCTGTGCTGCCTGTATGACATAGCAGCCTGTATTTGTCCACTGTACCGGTGAGCATACAGTTGCTGCAACATCTTCCAAGCATGTTTCCATAGGTACAAAGCTCTTAAAGTTGCATGCAAACCCTATAACACCAAGTATCTCGTCTACCAGGTTTTTCTGCAAAGCATCTGCCAAATCCCCGAAGAAATCGCTCTGGTCTCCGAACACTTTCCACGGAGCCCCTGTTACATACATGCAGCGCCTTGCCTTTGCAGACTCCTCGCACAGCGTGATTGGCAATCCTGCTTTTGAAACTTCCTCGATGCATTTTATCTGGGCGCATTTAAT
>DATDYF010000015.1:0-6623 GCA_035289105.1 Candidatus Nanoarchaeia archaeon | reverse complement strand
TTTGCTGGCAACAGGATGAAACATAAAATTAATGCTGTTATCCTCAGCCAGCTCAATTAATTCAATGATTTTGGGATCATTATGCCTTGCCTTCCATTCCTGCGTCTCAACTTCCCCAAAACCCCTTATGAAATCATTTCCTGCTATTCGCTGAGATGCCGACAAAGTGTTAGTATACCATCCTGTTAGTGTTTCTCCAAGGTATTGCTCTACTTCTTCACCGCCAATCCCGGGATTAAAGAAGGGAATAACGCGATAGGGGTGCTTTAGCGCAGCATCAACCACTTCACCAAGCCCTTGGTCGCTGATAAGAGTATCAGCCGAAGGCTCGCCGGAAATTCCAAACATCCCTATAAAGAAGTTAATGCCGTTCCTGTCAAGATTTTCAAAATAGGAGTCCATTGATGCAGAGCCTACCTGTTCTGATGTTCCATACAATGGGCCATTATAAGCTCCTTCATAAGTTAAAACTGGATTGAATATCTGGAATTCCTCCTTTTCTTCGGCAACTGGCTCAGGTATTGTGATTGCAGGCTCTTCTGTTGTTGGCTCTTCTTTAATTTCTTCAGCTGGTTGTTCCTGTACAGGCTCCGGTTCTGCTACTGGAACATCTGCAATAGGCTCAGGAACTGCAGGAGCTTCTTCAGAAATTGGTGCAACACAGCCAAATACTATAAATGCTGACGATAAAAGAAATACCAACAAATAAATCTCTTTTTTCATTTTTTAATTTTTATTGAATTAATATATAAAACTTTTTATTCTCCATTATTTATCAGGATAGCACTGCCCCGACAATGACCACCAAGATAAGCTGTGAGAATCCTTTTTGGTTCATAATTTTTATTTCTTCTATATATTGTCGAACTTGATAAACTTATTCATTGGTAATCCAACGTTCCAGTGCGTTGCCAAGTAACTTCCCGGCTCCGGCTTTGGGTTGAAGTAATCGTCGTTGCCGCAGTCATATCTATAGCCAAGACCATTGCAAGCGTTGCCGTACACCTCAAGCTCTTGCTTGTAGCTGGGGTGCGCGGGGTTAAAAGCGCAATTAACGTCTTGTCCTCCGAGATAAACGGGCTTTGAGTCCTTACAGTGTCCATCGCCGGTGTGATGAGGAGAGCTGTGTTGCACGACGCCCATTGTATGAGAGTACTCATGAAGCATGGCTACCTGGGCATAACCCCCGTCGAATTGTTGATAGACAAATGAAAAGTCCGCGCCCTGATTGAAAAGATTGTCGTCCGTAGGCCTGTCATCTTGAGGTTGTCCGAAGGATGTAGTGGGCCAATTATCAAGCCAGGCCTCTGCCTTAGTACCCGGACTTCCGTCTGGATTGGTAACTATTCCGTCATACCATACCATATATTTTACCTTGTCGTCCTTAAATCCTTTCGACCGCAACTCGGCGGTCAAGAGATATAAATCTGCTCTCTTGGTGGTTACTGTAGTGAGTACCACATTCAACACAGAAAGCTTACCGCCTTCGCAGGCCATTTTCAGGTTTGCATTTACGTTGAACCTCTTGGCCTCGGCATTGACTATACCGTTCCCTTGGCCTGCCCATTTGCGAATCTTCGGCGCCAACAAATCATAACGATCGCTTGCATCCTGCGGTCTGGCATAGATTAACTGGGCGCGGTGATCTTTATCGTCATTTACACAGAATGGCGGAACATCTTTCAATTGGGATGCGTATGAGGTCGAATCAGGTCCATTATTAATTTGGGGTTCGGATCCCGACTGACTGAAGGGGGTCCAATCAGATCCCTTATCAGCTTGCGGGTTGTTTTTCATCTCAAACTCGCACAGCTTTACGCAATTAGGAAAAGCAGCCATCATCGAACAATCATACCAATTGACCTGTTTTCCTGCTTTCCAGTCTTCGCACATCTGCTTTGAGAAAGCATCCGGAATGACGGAACAGGAAGGCGGCCAGCAGCCAAAATCATCTTTTGTCTGCTTAATTTCGGAAGGAGATGTTTTTTCTATGCCTATAGTTTCTGGCTTTTGCTGCTGAGGAGCGCAACTGAATAAAAAAATCATAATAATAAACAAAATTAAGAATAAAAATAAATTTTTAAATTTCATATTATAACTTTGGTTTAGCACATATATAAATATTTCTTTAAGCAATGTTTTGTAACTGGCCATTACTTAGCTCTTTTGAAGCATGGTTTCGGCATTTTGATAGGCAAACTTTTCTTGAACCGCCGGGTCTAATTGCCCGATAAACGCCCGGGATAATTCTTCAAATAAGCGGCTTACCTCTTCACCATAATGCCACGTGAACCCCCCTCTATCTGTTCCCCACGTAAATCTGTCAGGATGCTTTTCAATTTTTGTTTTCCAGTCATTTACCGCCCCGTTTAGCATCGCATTAAAATTTTGTTTAACTTTTGATACATACTCTTCTTCGGTTCCAGAAACGTGAAGGGCATCCCCCGAATAAGGAAGGCGGGAGAGAACTGCGTCTATTGAGTAATAGACATTAGGATATTTGCCCATCAAGCCAATAATGGCACCCTCTATCTCGTCCCCATGGAAGTAAAACTTCACGGTGGGATTTTTTTGAATCAGATTTTCAACAGCTTGTTCCTGTCCTCGGTCAGGATGAATCATGACAACAAAATTATTTTTTCCGGCCAAAGCATATATATCAAGAAACTCTTGCTCGTCAGGGCGTTTGGGGTAATAACTCTGGCTGGGATCGCCACGGTTATAAAACGCCATTTCGCCGTAGCCGGTGAACAGTCCCTTATGGGCAGCTTCGATATCTTCCAATGCTTTTAGGCTGTATTGAACAGGTGCTAAGAATACACGGATTTTTCCTGAAGAATCATTCTTTATGGATTCTGCCTCGGCCAACCTTTTTTCTGACGACAGCTGGGCGTTCCAATAAAAAAGAATTGTTCCCTTCACCTTTTCTTTATCAAATATGCATAAAAGATTGTTTAGGCTGACTTCGGAAAGATCAGGTACGTGAAAGTGAGCATCAAAAAGAGGACCCGTATAATAGGGAGTATTGCTAAATTGTCTCACCAATGGTGTTGGTTCGCAGGGACTAAGTGCGCTTTTAGGTGACTGTTCTGCAGCCACTTCCTGAGTTTTTACTTCTGGCTTTGGTTGTGGTTCGACAATATCCTTTTCAATCGTTTCACTAGCTTCCCCTGCAACCTGTTCGATTACCGGTTCTTTTATAACTTCAGGCTGTTCAACCTGGTTTTGCGCTTCTTCCGGAATTTCAGAAACTGGCGCTGAACAACCAAATACTATAAATGCTGACAACAAAAGAAATCCCAACAAATGCATCTCTTTTTTCATTTTGAAATTAGATTTTTAGCCGTATTTAATCTTTTCTATTTTATAGCGAGCGGCTAGATATGATCTCACTTTTTCTTTACACTATACACCAAAATTATCACCAACAAAATTACAATGCCCATAGGAATAATAATCCACAATAAGTTGTTCTGCGGGGTTTCTTCAACCATTGGTCGCATTTCCTCTCTTGGGGGGGCTCTTTCATTTTCATATATGCCCGGAGGGGCTTGAGCCACATTTTCTTTTTGTGTTTCTGCTTCCAAGGGCACTTTTGAAATTCCACCACTAAAGAAATAAGTTTCGCCTGTTTTTGCGGCTCCAACAATAACCGTAGCATCGTCCGAAATGTAGGAGAACCTCATATCCATACTAGGCTCCAGTAGTTGTGTTCTGTGTTCCCACAAAATTGTTCCGCCCGTATCCCTCAACTCGAGTTCACCCCTCTGGTTTCCACTAAGGATATATCTTTTGTCTTTTGTCATTGCTCCGCTCACCGAGTCGTATCCTTTCCAGAGCACATTGCCTTGGCTATCGAGAAAAACTAGTTCGCTTCTGGTTCCTCCAACTACAAATGAAGCTTCTGGCCCTATTTCCGCCCACCTGAAACCTCCGTCTGTTTCGTAAGCCCACAAGTCATTCCCGTTCTTGTCAAGAAGATGTAAGTATCCTACATGGCCTCCTGCTGCAGAGAATTCATTTCCTGGAGTTGTCGCGATGAAGCCATAAGGCCAAGAATGGACATAGGTTTTCCATTTATTGTTCCCGTTTATATCAAAAAGATATACATTATCATCTCCGCTTCCGACAAGTATGTGCGAGTCATCATCGTAAAACTTCATTGCTCGCACTTGCCCGCGCGTGAATTTTTTCCAGATTTCCCTACCGTCAACCGCGTCAAGCAGATAAGCATAGCCTTCTGTATCACCCACTGCAACAAGCTTGCCGTCATGCGAGAATCTTACTTCCTGGAAAGGGATATCATTCAAAAATTTTTTCCAGACGAGTTCCCCATCACTTTTGAACATAAGGACCTTTTCAAATGCTTTTCCAGAATTGCCGAACTGGCCTGAGCCCAATCCGACTGCGATAAGCGAGCCATCAGGTGAAAGGTCAATGCCCCTAACCTCATCAGCAGTCTTTATTTTAAGGAGCTGTTTGCCTGATGTGTCAAAGATATAAAAATAGCCTTCAAAACTGTCTGTTTTTATGCGCAAGCCCCCCACGCCTAAGGCAATATATTGTCCATTGCTTGAAACCGCAGCTCTCCAAACCCCTTCCCAGGCGCCCGGGTCAAGCTTTATCTCCTTAACAAGCTCATAGCTGCCTTTTTCTTTTGCCTTGTTCAGGCTGATATCTTTTTTCAGTTCCTCGCCATTTTGAGGGGTTATTTCTTCGGAAAAAAGCTCGTATCCCCTGACTTGGACAATCATGAGGTATGTAAGCGCTGGCAGGCTTGAGCTATAATCGCCGCTGGGTCTTGTGCGTGATTTGCCTTCAAATCTTTTATACTTGAAAAAAACTTCTGCGTCAGCAATAGGCTGCCCTGTCTGTGCATCAAGGACTTTCCCGAAGACCTTTGTTTCCTCATTTAGTTGCTGGCTTTTTACTATTGTTGTGATGGTTACTTGCTTGGCTTCGACTTTGCTCTCAAATTCCCTGCCGGGACGGACAGTGATGGTTCTTGTGAAGCTTATCTCATTTTTTCCCGCAGGGACTCTTGGAGGCACCTCAAAGCCAACAATCGGCTGGCTTTCGCCTGCTTCAAGAAAGATATTGGGCGGCTGCGGGTGGAAGCCTATTGCAAGTCCAGGATTAATCGGATTCTGCTCGGGTTGAGTTTCGTAAAGCAGCTGTAAAAAAGAATTGCCGGTGTTCTTAACAATACAATTGTATTTTATTTCACCATCAAATTGCTCAGTAACCGTTACAGGAGTGTCGCAATTGAAATCAAAATTTTCGGCTGCATAGGCAATACCTACTACATATAACATAAAAATTATAACGGCAAAAACTAGGCCATACGCTCTCATTTTTTCTCGCTCATCCTGTAATCTTCCCTGTGTGGCTTTCAACCGCAGGTAATTGCGGAGGCACGACTTTTCCATAGAATACACGAATGGTATTCTCATCGATTTTCAAGACAGAGGGATCGTATACATTATCTCCTTGGAAAACGGCTATTGGTTCGCCAAAATCGAGCCCATCAGGCGATTCTACATAATAAATTCCCTTTGGAACTTTGGCAAATCTTTCATCTATAGAGGCTGCAAAAAGTACATATTTATCGGCGATTCTGGCCAATGCCGGATCAACCAGGTTTGGAACCCTAATTCCTGCTTCTTTTACAAAATCAAGCCCATCAGAAGATATAGCTGAGCCAATTCCGTGCTGCATTCCTGATGCGGTTACGTAATATATTCTTACTCGGCCATCAGGGAGAGTTATCGCATCGGGTACAGAAGCCCAGCCATTGTCCCCATTAGTCTCTGAATCAATTCTAAGTCCTTCTTTTTGGAAAGTTAATCCATCCGAAGATACTGCAGAATAAATTTTGTGTATAGACTGTCCCGGTCCAGGGTTCAGACTATTAGCACCTTTGTAGTACATCCTCATTTTTCCGTCCGGAAGATTTACGATAGTCGGGTCACAAACCTGGAATTCAAATCCCGTCCCTGGGGAGATTCTTACTCCTGACTCTTTTGCAAAAGTCAGGCCGTCCTTGGAAATCGCAGACAATATCCCTTTGCTGTTACAGTAGTACAAGCGAGCTTTTCCATCCTTCAAGCCATGGACAAAAGGAACCGACCCATCCACAATTCTTGAGCCGACGTCTTTTTCCCAAGAAAATGGCAATGTTTCTGCAACCAGTTCTGTTGGCATATTGTTAATTTCAGGGATTAAATCTTGAGGTGTTTCAGAAACGAGTTCTGGTTCTGCTTCCGGAACATTTGCAATAGATTCAGGTATTTTTTCTGCAGGAGATTCAGGAACATTCTTAGCGCAGCCATAGCCCAACAAGGCAAATATCATCAGAAATAAGATAACAAGAATTGCCTTTTTCATCTTTAAGCGCTTAAACAATTGTCGCGAAAACATCGCCGCTGACTTGATGCGTGTATGTGGAGCCGCTCTTTGCAGAATAGTAGGTCAATGCCAAAGTTACTTTCCCCTTTTCGCCCTTGACAAACCCAGCAGCAGCGCTGTTGCAGGTTGTAAAGCTGAAATCCTGCACAATGCCGGAGCCCCATGTAAAAGGCAAGCCAGGCGTCTGCGCGCCGGTGCATGCAAAAGCTGTAACT
>DATDYF010000014.1:0-25002 GCA_035289105.1 Candidatus Nanoarchaeia archaeon | reverse complement strand
AGCAGTCGTAAATTCGGGGATTGCAGTTGCAATGCCTATCACCAATGCCCCTATAAGAGAACCCCCAACCCCGTAATAGCCGACAAAAAAAACGCTGACACGGAGGATAAATTCGGCGCAGAGCAGCAAGACTCCAAACCCTATTGCAACAAGGGGTATTTCGATGAAAAGATTAACGCTTTCTGCCTTCTTCCTTGTTGGTTCTGCCTTCTCCTTTCGGTAAAGGGAGTAAAGATAAGCCATATAGCCGGAAAACAGCAAAAATCCTTCCAGGCGCGAAACTGTGCCGTCAAGCGCAAAAATCAAAACAAAGAATTCTGCTGCAATCATGGTCAAAAATGTATGCTTGAGGAAATCCTTCTTTGCGCGTATTACTCCGATAAGCGCTATTATTCCTGTTATGAATGTCAGCTGAATCAGGTCCGAGCCTACGTTTGTTCCAAGCACAGCCCCTGAGCCGATTTTATAGTCAAGTGTTCCCCTGACAACATCCGTGCTTGCAACAACCGTAGTTATAAGCTCTGCAAAGCTGGTGCCTATGGAGAGGACTGTCAGCCCTATAAACATCTCAGAAACGCCCAAATAATGCGAAATCTTCAGCAGCTTCTCAACAATCTTGTTTGCGGCATAAATCAGGATTGCAATTGCTATAAACCCCAGAACAAGGTTTGTGAATGGGTCATTGCTTACGGCAACCATTATTCCAGCCTCGCAGCATCTTCCCGGGAAAATTCATCAACCATCTCAAACATAGACATCAAGCCGCGTTTCAGCGATTTCTCTTCCGTTATCCTGCTATGGGTATGCGGCATCACAATCCATTTTTTATCCTTCTGCGACAGGGGATTCACAAAATAGATTGTCAAAAACCTAAACTCCGCAAGAGATTTCCAATTTTCAAAAATCTTCTTGAAGTTATCCTTTGTGTTAAAAACTACAACAGCATAATGCTTTCCCTTTTCCATTTGCCGGATTATTTCCCCGACATCCCCAAGAAAAGGCCCTATCAAAATATTCAGGTCTTTGTCCTTATAATGAATCACGTTTTCATTCTCGTCGATGCTCTCAATTTTCCTGTGGATAAGGTCCCTGTTCTTCGCAAACTGCACAAACCATTCTGCGAGAATCTTCTTTGGCTCTTGCATAATCTACCAGCCCGGAATACAATATATAAGCTTTTCTGAACTTCTTTATCCCGCTTTCCGCAGAAAAAACTACTTTTCTTAAAATGTTCGCAAATTTACAAAAAATTTATAAACAATTTAGGTATATTAGCAAATGCAGGGAAAAATTTTCACAAAAACATGCTTAAAATCAATTCGTATAAGACGCAAACTGGCATGCGTCTATCCTTCAGGGGAAAAAACTATGAAATTTCATACCTTGGAAAAAGGTGGCAGAGGATTTCTTCAGGCTTGCAGGACACCCTAATCTCCAATTTAGCCATGGTCTCGACGATACACCTCCCGATAGTTCTTGAAGACCGCAAGGTAATTTTCAACACTGGCTTTCCGATTTTCGAGGCTGCATTCTATCAAAACATGATTTATGACATCCCCAGCTGCGCCGCATTTAATGGCCACAAGACATCGGACGTGATAAGGGATTTCATGAACACTGAATTCGAATTTGGCAGCTATGATTTTTCAATTCCGGAAGTTTCCTTCAGCCCGGAGAACAAGGTGATAATCCCTTTTACGTTCGGAAAGGACAGCCTTCTTACTTTCGCGCTTTGCGAGGAGCTTGGATTGAAATCTACGCTCGTCCACATCGAAGAGCCTGCCTTCAGGCACGAGATAATCCAGAAAAATAAGCTTGCTGATGGCCTGAAAAAAGAATTCAATGCGGAAGTTGAAAGGCTTGGCCATAAAACCGGTCTTCTTCGCGACATGAAGCATCTTGGCTCTGATAAGAAAGAATTCGGCTGGGGCCACCAGACAACAGAATACAGCCTGCTAATGGCGCCTTACGCAATCAATGAGGGGGCAAGGCTGATTTTGTTTGGCAACGAGCAAGACAACAATTATTTCATAACCGATGAAGAAGGCTTCATATGCTACCCTTCTTTTGACCAGTCATCGTCATGGACTTTGCAGGAAGACTCAATGGTAAAACTACTGACGGGAAACAGCTCAGGCGTCGCAAGCCTTATTGAGCCCCTGAATGACTTCGCAATCTCAAAAGTACTGCATCACCGCTATCCAAAATACGCCAAATACCAGATGAGCTGCTTTTCAGACGAAACTGGGAAGAGGTGGTGCCAGCACTGCAGCAAGTGTGCAAGGAGTTACATCAACCTCGCGGCAGCGGGAGCGGACTTAAAAAAAATAGGGCTGAAGAGAAACATGCTTGATAAGAAATTCAGGGATTACTTCACAATCTTTTCCGGCTCAAAGCTTGATGGCTTTGACGCTTCTGCTGTTGCGCGGGACGAGCAGATTTTTACTTTCTACACTGCCTACAAAAAGGGAGTCAGGGGACAGCTTATGGAGGAGTTCAAAAGAAGATTTCTCAAAGAAGCGAAAAGCGGGGAAGACGAATTGATAAAAAAGTACCTCAAGATTCACGAGCCAAAGACAATCCCAAATGACCTAAAAAAAGGGGTTCTTTCAATTTTCAGGGAAGAGTTATGAAACTAAACATTCGAACTACTCAATCCGGGTATGCTGTGGGCTTTAAGGGAAAGGACTACCCGGTTCAGTTTCCAAGCAGCATTTGGCAGGGCTTTCCAAAGGGCGTAAAAGAGCCATTTGTTGACAACATGGGTTTTATGCAGACCATGGAGCTCCCATTGCTGTTTTCGAAAAGTTCCATCAGTTACAACATAAACGAGCCATTTCTGAGGGCCATATATTTTAAGGCGGTTATGCAGCATCTGCCTTTTTCATCAGATATTGATCGGAAACCTGTAAAAGAGGAAATAAAAAAATTCCTGAACATTAAATACAAATTCGCTGGTCCCCCAAAAATTCCAGAATACAAGTTCGAAGTGGAGGATAAGAGCATCGTTCCGCTGACATTTGGCAAGGAAAGCATGCTTAGCTATGCGCTTTGCGAAGAATTAGGCCTTGATCCAATAGGGGTTGCGGTATTGGAAAGCGGATTGCCTATTGAGAATAACCATCGCCGCTCACTGATTGGCAGGTTCAGCAGGGAATTTAAGGCCAAAATTCATACCATATGCGACGGTACAGTTCTGCTTTCCGACTATCAGCACCATAAAATGCCTAAGACGCAGTTCGGCTATGCAAATACGCTTTCCGGGTATGCGCTGATAAACTTGCCATTCAACTTCACCTATAAAGCAAGATACACCATCCTTGGCAACGAGCAGAGCTGCAACGATAGCTATATGACTTCAGACGGATTCAGGGGCTTTCCGGTTTACGACCAGTCATTTTCCTTCACTAAGCAATGCGATGTAATAACGAAGGCCATGAGCAATGGTTCTGTATCGGTTGTATCGCTTGTGGAGCCCCTGCAGGAGCTTGCTGTGATGAAAATTTTTCACTCTAGGTATAAAAAATACTCAAGATACCAGATGAGCTGCTTTCCCGACGACAAAAAGTCATCTGCAAGTCGATGGTGCCACCATTGCAGCAAATGCGCCAGGATATCTGTTTTCTGCAAAGCCTTGGGAATCGACGAGAAAAGTATAGGAATTACGGAGGATATGATGTCGAAAAGCAAGCTTGGCTGCTTTGGAATCTTCGGAAGTCCTGATGGCGACGTAAGTTTTGACATAAGCAATCTTGGAAGGGACGAACAGCTCTTTTCATTCTACCTTGCATACAAAAACGGGTCTAAGGGCTACCTCATTGACAGGTTCAGGGATAGCTTCCTCGAGGAGGCAAAATCGCGCGAAGATGAGCTTTACAAAAAATTCTTTGGATTTCACTCTACCCACACAATCCCGGAGAGCATTAGGCATGAACTGCGGTCAATCGTTGCAGAGGAGCTTTCATGAGGGAGCATGCTTTTGTCCTGTGCGAAGGCCACTTCGACAAAACAGACGGAAAAACAGCGCACGGCCTTGTAAGGCACTCTGAAAGGTACGATATTAAGGGAATAATTGACAGCAATCATGCAGGAGAAGACGCCGGCTTTGTTCTCGAGGGAAAGCCGAACGGCATTAAGTTCTTCTCTTCCCTGAAGGAAGCAGTAGGAAAAAGCGGCCATGCTGATAATTTGATTGTTGGCGTTTCTCCCGACGGAGGACTTCTGCCCGAATCGCTCAGGAAAATAATCCTTGAAGCGATAGGGATAAAGATGAACATAGTTTGCGGCCTCCACACATTCCTTTCTGAAGATAAAGAGTTCAGCAAAGCGGCAAGAGAGAATGAAGTAAAACTCATTGATGTCAGGAAGCCCAAAAAAAATCTCCATTTCTTCTCCGGAAAAATAGGGGAAGTCACTTCGTTCAAGGTTGCTGTTCTCGGCACGGACTCCGCAATAGGCAAGAGGACAACAGCGATTAGCTTGACAAAAGAGCTGAACCTAAAGGGGGTTAAGGCTGTTTTCGTCGGAACCGGGCAGACCGCGTGGATGCAGGGCGCAAAGTACTCCATAGTTTTTGATTCCATCATCAACGATTATGTTACCGGGGAGATTGAGCACGCTGTCCACTCAGCGTTTGTTAATGAAAAGCCCGACATGATAATAATCGAAGGCCAGGGGGCAATTCTGCATCCGGCATACAGCGCAGGATTCGAAATTATCTGCGGAGCGAAGCCGGATGCGATTATTGTCCAGCATGCGCCAAAGAGAAAAATTCTCGACGGATTCACTTACCCTATGCCTGAGCTGAAGAAAACAATTGATATCCTGAATCTTCTTTCCGACGGGAAAGTTGCGGCAATAGCAATTAACCACGAGTATATGGGCGATGAAGAGGTGGATAAAGTCATATCAGAGTATGAAAATCAGTTCAAAATTCCCGCTTACGACCCTTTGCGTGACGGAAATTCCAAAATAATAGAAATGTTTTTAAATAGACTAATCAAAAAGTAAAAATAGCACAGAGGTGCACATCATTCATGCAGATTAACAAGAGCGTAACAACCCTCATTGAATTTGAAAAGGGGCACACGTGTCACAATGATTTTCTGATCATGGACGAACTCGACAGGGTTCCCATGGCCACGTCGAAAAAAAAGGAAATCGCAGTAAAGTATTGTGACAGGAAGATTCTCGGGGCGAATGACATTCTCTTCTTGGAGAAATCTTCGGTTGCGGACGTCAGGATGCGCATTTTCGAGCCGGACGGCACCGAAGCCTTCATGTGCGGGAACGGAATAATTTACGTTGCCGATTACCTTAGAAGAAAAAACGGCTTTGAAAAGATGAAGATTGAGACTCTTGCAGGCGTCAGGGAGGTCTCGCTCCAGAACGGGATTTGGGTTGTTGACATGGGCCAGCTCAAGACAAAGGCATGGGAAGTCCCCATAAAGTCTGAGCGCAATGACATTTTCATCAACAAGCAGATTAAAGTCGGATTCAAGAAGTTCAACATCTCGATAGTGAACTCCGGAGAGCCCCACGCAGTTATTTTCCTCGAGAAGAACAGCCTTTACTACAACGACCTTGACAAGATAAACGTTGAGCTTTTCGGGCGCATGATACGCGAGAGCGAACTGTTCCCTGTAGGCGTAAATGTCAACTTCGTCCAGAAAATAAACGAGAGGACAATTGCAGTCAGGACTTACGAGCGCGGCGTTGAGGGCGAAACCTATGCATGCGGCACCGGCTCCGTCGCTTCTGTCGGCGTCGCAAGGATGCTCGGGCTTCTCAAATCGGAAGAGGTTGAGGTTGTGAACCGGGGCGGAACCCACCATGTTGAATTTGCGGACAGCAAGCTATTCCTGAAAGGCGTTCCGGTTACATTGTATCGCGGCATGATTGAAATATAGGGAGTAATGTTTATATAGTCCCGAAACAAAGTTTTTCCATGGTCTACTTCAGCCAGATAAGGAACTCAGCGGTTTTTGATTCTCACGGCAAGGAAGTCGGGAAGCTGAAGGACTTGATTTTTGTCGACGGAAAGGAAAACGCGGCGATCACCCACCTTACATATTCAAGCGAAGACCGGACAGAAAGGAAGCTCAGCTGGTCCCTGGTTGAGGAGATTAAAGGCGACAGGCTTCTGCCCGAAGGCCCCATTTCCATAAAATTAAACACCAAGAAATCCGATATCCATGCTTTCTTTGTAAAGGAAGGCGAATTGAGGGTTTCGAGCTTGCTCGACAAGCAGGTTGTTGATATTAAGGGCCTCAAGGTAGTCAGGGTTAATGATGTCCTTCTTGCAAAGGTCGACGGAAGCTTCAGCATAATCGCAGTCTGCATAGGCTCAAGAAGCTTTTTCAGGCGCCTTGGATTTCTCCCGGCATGGGTGAAAGACAGGGCAAAGGAAAGCATAATACCCTGGAGGTCTGTGGAAGCCCTGCACAAGCCGCTAAGGGACATCCACCTTAAAGTGCAGAAGCAGAAAATTGCAGACCTTCATCCGGAGGATATTGCGGACATCATGGAAGACCTCAATCCAAAGGATGCAAACCTCATTTTTAATTCCCTGAACCTTAAGAAGCAGGCCCAAACCCTTATTGAGTTGGATCCCGACAGGCAGCCAAACGTTATCAGGGAGTTCAAAAAGAAAAGGATTGTTGAATTTCTAGAGGAAATTCCACCGGAGCAGGCAGCAGACATCCTTGAGCTTTTTCCAAAATACAAGCGGACAGAGCTCTTGACCATAATGGACAAGAAAGTTTCGCACAGCATCGCTAAAATTCTAAGGTATCCTGAAGAATCAGCCGGGACAATAATGGAGACTGATTTTGTGGCTGTCCCGGAGAATTTCACCGTAAAGCAGACGCTGGAGTTTGTGAGAAAAAACCCGCCGTCGTCAGAAAAGCTTTACCACCTCTATACTGTGGACAGCGAAGGCAGGCTTACAGGCATCATCCCAATCCGGCGCATACTACTTTCCCCCCCAAGAAGCAAGGTTAGCGAAATAAAGAAGTCGGAAGTTATTTACGTCGAGACAACAACAAGCCACGAGGACATGGCAAAGACCATGTCAAGATATGACCTTTTTGTGCTGCCCGTAGTGACAAAGAGAAAGAAAAAGCTTGTCGGAGTGGTTACAGCTGATGACGTGATGGCAGAGATAATGCCCCAGCAATGGAGAACAGAAAAGCACAAGGCAAGGAAAATCAGGCAGAATGGTGCTTGACAAATTCAGCTGGAAAAGAATTCTTTTCATCATCGGAATATTTGGGCCAGGCATCATTACCTCGCTCGTGGACAACGACGTTGGAGGAATAACCACCTATTCTGTTGCCGGGGCAAGGTTTGAATACACTCTTCTCTGGAGCCTCATTCCGATAACTATCCTCCTTATAATAGTCCAGGAGATGTGCGCCCGCATGGGTGCGGTTACCGGAAAGGGCCTTTCTGACCTGATAAGGGAAAACTTTGGCATCAGGACCACATTTTTTATTATGGCTGGTTTGCTGTTTGCCAACTTTTTTGTGATTGTTGCAGACTTTGCAGGCATTGCCTCAATGGCCGGGATTTTCGGAATAAATAGGTTTGCAATCGTAATCGCTTCCGCCATCCTGGTATGGATTTTAACAATCCGCCTGAACTACAGGTTTCTTGAGAAGTTTTTCCTTTTCCTGGGATTATTTTACCTTACATACATCGCTTCAGGATTTTTGGCTCAGCCTGACTGGGGAAGGGTTGCAAAAGAGACGCTAGTCCCTTCCTTCTCATTGGCTCCGGGCTATTGGGTTTTGCTGATTGCCATAATCGGGACTACAGTTACGCCTTGGATGCAGTTTTACCTTCAGTCTTCCATTGTCGAGAAGGGGGTAAAAAAAGAGGATTACAAGTACACAAGGATGGATGTTATTTTAGGCTCAATAGTCACAGATGTGATTTCATTTTTCATAATAGTTTCAACCGCCACGGTTCTTTTCACGCACGGAATTCAAATTGAAACCGCCCCTGAAGCTGCAAGCGCACTTGAGCCGTTTGCAGGCAGCTATGCAACAATTCTTTTCGCCATTGGCTTTGTTGCCGCTGGTCTTTTTGGGGCTTTTGTTGTCCCAATTTCAACCTCGTATGTTGTATGCGAGGCGTTTGGATGGGAATCCGGAGTTAACAAAAAATTCAGGGAGGCAAAGGCATTTTACATCCTCCTCACACTGCTTATAGGCCTTTCTGCTGTCATAACCCTCCTGCCCGAAACACGCCTTGTGCCGCTCATCCTTACGTCACAGGTGATAAACGGAATCATTCTTCCAGTTGTGCTGATTACAATCCTCATCCTGATAAACAAGAAAGAGATAATGAAAAGCTACACTAACCCGTTGTGGCTAAATATTGTTGCATGGGCTTCATGCGTGCTGATACTACTTTCCACAATTGTGATGATTGCAACATCTGCTTTCGGTGCCTGAGATGGAATTTTCAGTGCAAACTTCAAAAAAGCAGGAGATTATAGGCATAACTGATGAAGTTTCAGCAATTATCAGAAAGAGCAGCATCAAAAACGGCCTTTGCAATGTTTTTGTTAGGCATGCTACTGCCGCGCTGATAATAAACGAGAACGCTGATCCGAATATCTGTATAGATTTCCTTAATGCCCTGAATAAGGCAATTCCAGACCATGCTGGCTATCTTCACGATATGGTTGACAACAATGCTGGAGCCCACATGAAAGCCGCCCTGATTGGCCCTTCAGAAACAATCCCGGTAAAGGAAGGAAAATTATTGCTTGGAAAGTGGCAGAGCATAATGCTTGTGGAGCTTGACGGGCCGAGGGAGAGAAACATAAACGTTGAGATAATAAAATCATAACTTTTTATTATTCTTTTCTAAGACAATCGCGCCGATGTAACCACATTTTTTACAGAGGTACTTTCCAAAAATTCCTGTATAGGGCGTCATGCTGTTCTTGGATTTGCAAACCGGGCAAATGTTCATATGAACAAAGGAACCATAACCAGTGTCAGTGTGCTCAACAGCTTAATCAGAACGTGAATTGAAGGTCCTGCAGTATCTTTGAACGGGTCTCCAATTGTGTCGCCTGTTACTGCAGCTTTATGGGCTTCACTGCCCTTTCCGCCATGCATGCCTTCCTCAATCAGCTTCTTTGCATTGTCCCATGCTCCGCCTCCTGTGTTGAGCAGCAACGCCATTAAGATTCCTGTTATTGTAGCAACCATAAGGTACGCAGCTGCCGCCTCATAGCCCAAAACCACTCCGACTACTGCCGTCACAACAACAACCATGACTCCAGGAAGCACCATCTCCTTCAATGACGCCTTTACGCAAATGTCAACGACCCTTGCATAATCCGGCTTTTCCTTGCCGGTCATTATCCCTTTCTTTTCCTTCCACTGCCTTCTTACCTCATTGACAATCGTGAATGCTGTGTCTCCAACAGCCTTTATCGCAAATGCGCTGAACATGAATACAAGGACTGCACCAATCAATGCACCAACAAACACCTCAATCTTCGCAATGTCAATTGTTACAACTTCAAGGCCAGTATGCTTTGCAACGTCATCAAGATACGCAGAGAAAAGCAGGAACGCAGCTAATGCTGCACTTCCAACTGCATACCCTTTTGTCAACGCCTTAGTTGTGTTTCCAACTGAATCTAGCTTGTCAGTTCTTCTTCTAACCTCTTCTGAAGCATGCGCCATCGCAGCTATTCCGCCAGCGTTGTCAGTGATAGGGCCAAATGTGTCCATTGCAAGGATATAAGCACATGTTGCAAGCATTCCCATCGTTGCTATTGCCGTTCCATACAATCCTCCATGCGGAGCTCCACTTAAAACTCCAAGCTTGTAAGATGCAAGCAAGGCAAGCGACAAAACAACAACCGGCAGCACAGTTGACTCCAAAGCCACAGCAAATCCGTGTATGACGTTTGTTGCGTGGCCAGTCAATGATGCCCTTGCAATGCTTTTAACCGGCCCGTATGTTGTTTGGGTGTAATAGACAGTTATCCATACAATCAGTATGCTTGTTGCAATTCCGACCAATCCTGCATAGAAAAACCAGATGTTATCAAGAAGCCATTTTGTTGCAATGTAAAGTGCGATTGCCGCAAGGATGCTTGTAATGTAATATCCCCTGTTTAATGCTGCCATTGGGTCTTCTTTCTCGCTTTTCATCCTGCAGGAAAGCACGCCAACGATTGATGCCACCAATCCGAATGCCCTGACTACAAGCGGGAACAAAATCCCATTTAATCCAAAAGTTGGAAATAAAGCAACTCCAAGTATCATTGCACCAATGTTTTCTGCTGCTGTGCTCTCAAACAAGTCCGCACCCCTTCCTGCGCAGTCTCCAACATTATCGCCAACATTGTCTGCAATAACTGCAGGATTTCTAGGGTCGTCTTCTGGAATCCCTTTCTCTATTTTGCCTACCAAATCTGCCCCTACATCTGCCGCCTTCGTGTAAATTCCTCCGCCAAGCTGGGAGAACAATGCAAGGAACGAAGCCCCAAACCCATAGCCAACGATAAGGAAGGGCACTTCTTTAGGGTCAATCCCCAGGCTGAACGTGTAATATATAAGCGAAACCCCAAGCAAAGACATTGCAACAATTACAATTCCAGAAACTGCCCCGCCCCTGAAAGAAACCAAAAATGCCTCTTTCATGCTTCTTGATGCCGCACTTGCAGTCCTGACATTCGCCCTTACCGCAACCCACATTCCAACTATTCCTGCAACCGCAGAGCTTAATGCTCCAAAAAGGAAAGATACGGAAGTGCGCCATCCCAGGTCAAATTTCCCCAAAAATAGGTATATGAGAAAGATTATTATGGCGAGCGCAATGGTTATAATGCCAATCGTGGCATACTGCCTCTTCACAAACGCATTTGCGCCTACCTTGATTGCATCGGCAATCTCCCTCATCTTTGGAGTTCCGGTATCCTTTGCCAGAAGCTGCCTTAACAGATAGTACGCAAAAGCCAACGCCAAAATGCTTATTACAATGACTATCGTCAGCAAAACCATTTTATAGCTGGGAAAAAGGGCGGTTTATAAATATTATTGTTCTCAATAGGCAAATACGGGCAGAACCCACAATGTGAAAAAAGACACTGCGTGGATTCCGTTTGGATTGAGATGTATGCAAGTGCCTCGCATTTTAAGCAGCTCGCTTTTTATGGACAGCTGAATATCCTCTTAAAAAGTATTTTGTAAATTTCTCCTCATCTTTTTGCAGTGCTTTGTAATATGATTTTCTTTTTTTATATTCTATGATTAACATTGGATAACCGTTATGCCACAAAATATGGTTCATTAAGATTCTGCCAATTCTGCCGTTTCCGTCCCCAAAAGGATGAATTTTTTCAAATCTATAATGCGCCCTTGCAGCTAATTCAACAGGATTTGGTTTTGTATTGAAATATTTAAAAAATTCTTCCATTAAACCTTCGACATCCTGCCAATCTGGCGCCCTATAATCTCCAACTCTCACTAAAAAATCCCTGTATCTTCCTGCAATATCCGGTTTTGTTTCGCCGAATATTTTTTTATGCCACTTCAATACTAATGTTTTTGATATTTTTTCTTTTTTATTTAGCATTTCGATAAACACTTTAAAATGTTTTTCTGTTTCTTTTACATCCCTTAATGGCTTATTTGGTGAGATTTTATCAATAATAATCTCCCTTGTCTCTTCTAAGGTTATAGTAGAACCTTCTATTGCATTTGTATTGTAAGTAAATGCAAGGGCTATTTCCTCTTTTTCTCGCTCCTTGGCACTGTTAGGATAACGTTTCCATTCTTTCTGGAAATTATATTTTATTCTCCCAAGTTTTTTGTACAGGTCTTTTTTAAGCTCTTTTTCAAGACTTGATTTTATTTCCCATATATTTCCCGGAATTTCTTTTCCAAGATATTTCTCTTTCGTAATTACTTTACCTCTTTCCCTGAAAGAATACTTCAAAGAATAATATTTGCCTTTTTTGACTATATGCATATCTCTCTTACCCTTACAAAGTATATAAATATTATGTTTTTTTGATAAATGTAAGGGTAAGCAGGCATTTATAGCAAATGACATTAATTATTGTACAAAGACCAGCCATTTGCTTGTCAAAAAATTTTTGTCAGTGAGTATAGCCCATTCCCACTTATAGCAAGAAAAAGACCAAGATACCCCAGTACCTAATCATTCTCCACCCTCGGCGCGAGAATGAAGGAAAGCATTACCCTGTCGACTGTTTTGTATTCAAGCTTTAATGGGTAATCCTTGTTGAACTGGATTGTGACTGTATCTGCTATTTTTGAGCCTCCGGTCATCTTCTTAAGGTATTCAAGGGAATACTTCGCCCTTACCCTGTCAGCTCCAGTCAAAGTTATCTTAATGTCATCGTCTTCCTTAATCTCGATGTTTGCATGCGACAAATCCCCTTCCGATATTACTGAAAATTTATTTCCCTCAACAAAGAATGTGACAGACTCTCCAACGATATCTGCGTCCTCGACTGCGTCGTTAAGCACATAGGATGGCATCTGAATGGCAACCGGGAATTTCAGCTCAGGTATTCTCTGCTCCTTCTCATCAACTTCTATTAACGGCATGCTGAAGGTTCTTACAGAATTGCCTTTCAACTCAATTTTCAGCTTGTTGTCAGCCAATCCCAGAGTCAGCATGTCGCTTGGCTTTACCCTTCTGAGAATCTGCTTCAGGTTTGCAAGGTTTATCGCCAAGTCTATCTGGTTGGGCACATTGTACTCCGTAAACGATGACGAAAGAAGCCGGAAAACCACCATTGCGACATTCGCAGGGTCCATTGCAACTAACTCAATAGCATCCGGTGTTATCTTGAACCTTGCTTCTGTCACCAAGTCAGAGATGACAGAAATGCTGTCTTTCAGGAACCTTGGCTCTGCAAGTGTTAGTTTCATAAAACGTGGTTATCAAAACAGGTTTATATATCTTTCGAGACCAACTACATCTGAAGTGAAATGGGCGCCGGCGCGGGGAATTTCAACTCCGGTAAAAACCGAAAAGTATTTGAACCCCGGAGCCTTCACAGGCACTAAGGTCTGAACTTAGCGGCTTACCGGACTAGCCTACGCCGGCGCGTTTTCTTTTGGATTTTTCACCCATTAATAAATTGATATGCCTTTTTTTCGGAAGAAAAACGAAAAATACCTGGTAAAAAGGCATATAGCAAACTCTATTTCCAATTAATTCCTTTTACGATAAGGTTTTAAACCAAAACAGATTCGTTAACCAGTATGGAAATGCAAGAGGGATTCCATCTGAGGGATAATTTCCTGAAAAATGGATTCTACCTGGGTAGAGGGGATGGCCTTTCAATCAAAAGAATTAGCGACCTGCCAAAACCGGATGAAAGCGTACTGCAGACACTGGATGTGAGAGTAGAAATCTATATACCAGTAATTAACACGCAAATCCAAAGTAAGGGGCTGATAAAACTTTGGGACAGCCTTCCGGCAGATAATTTCGACCTGTCTTATCTGCATAGGACACCAACTGTCTCTGAGTATGCAGGAATTTATGACACAATATACCAATTAGGCCCCTTTGATTTCTCTAGGAAGCATTTTTCCGTTAATCCACAAGGTTTCCTGGATTACATGGAAAAATCCACAAGAACCAACTTCGACGACAGGCTGTGGACTCATGGAGGAGATTACTTTTCACTTAAAGAAGTGGAAATTTACAAGAAGTCAGCCAGATTACGTCTTTTTGACTGGGTTGACCATATACCGCTTCCTAGTCCATTTTCGTTAAAGGCTCTAAGAATGAGGTATAGAGCAGGATTAATTATAACATTTGAACGAGATTGCTCATCTGTACCACCAGAAAAGATGGAAAATCTTTCGGAATACTTGCGTGGAATCCAACGAGAATAAAAAATCAGGCATATTCTAAAACAGATATGGGAAAGTCTTAAAAACGCCCTGCATAAGTTTGTTCCGTGCTCGAACTAAGGCCCAACAAAAGCGCATTTCTTTACTTTAAGTATCTAATAGGGACAATAATTTTTCTTATAGCACTGTCAGTCTCCCTCTTCTTCTCAACGCCCATTGCAATAATAATCCTTCTCCTCTACCTATTCTTCCTCATCAACCATTACTACCGCTTTAAAAAAGAGAGATATATGTTCCAGAAAGACAGAATCATAAGGTATGGTGGCACTTTGTTTGCAGACCACAAGACAGAGCTGGTTGTCAAGAACATAACCCAGGTCTTGATGTCCCTTCCGTTTGTTGAGAATAAGCTCTTCAGGACAGGCATCATACTTATAGAGTCTGCGGGCACAGGCGTAACTGAAATAGAGCTTGTCTCAATCGATAACCCTGAGCAAATCTACCAATACATGGAAAAGCTAATGAAGTCGAACGGATTTAAGCTTACCCGCGGAAAGCTCATCCAGCAGGAATACCCTAAAACGATTGGTGTTTTTCTCGACACCCTGGAATATTCCATTGGGATTCTGCTCGTTTTCTTCTTTGCAATTTCCGATACAGGATTGCCGAAATGGCTTTTGACTCTCGCCGGAATACTGTTTCTTGTGTTCCTTGTCCCATTTGCAATCCTCCGCTTCCTCGACCTCAAAAACAGGTCTTACAGGATTTACAATGACGTCATTACTTACGCAGAAGGATTTCTCACAAAAAACTTCTCCTTCATTCCTGTTGAGAACCTCGCAGACTCAAGGGCAACACAAGGCCCTCTTGACAGGATATTCGGGCTCTATGACGTGTATCTGAGTTGCCAGGGCGTAAGCAAAGACATCGAATTCGCGCACATGGCAAATGGCCCTGAGTTTGAGAAGAACATTGACAGCCTGATAGCAAAAGGCAGGAAAGAAGAGAGGGCAGAAGCTCCGATAGCCCAGCTCAGGATGGACCCCAAGAAGACGCTAATTCCCATTTTGTTTATTCCTGTCGGTGCCCTGCTCGGCTTAATCCTCGTGATATTTGCCCTGTTTTTGCTGGGCGCATCAGAAGTGTCATACGCTGTCGCAGTGTTTGGCTTCGCAGTCTTGGGCATGCTTCTTTTCATATTTTCATTTCTTGGCCTGCTTCTCGCACTCATCGGAAGGTCATTTGCCATAAAGAAAAAGAGCGTAGAATTCAGGTTCAAATTAATCGGAACAAACAGGATTGAATTCTCTGATGAGATGGTCACCGGCGTCATTTTCCGCGAAAGCTTACTCGACAAGCTCTTCGGGACAATGAGCATAAAATTCTGGTCCATCGGCTCAAACAAGGAGATATCATTCTGGAACATTAAAAAAGACCCTGCGATTATCAAAATGGTTAAGGACAGATTCGGATTCACCGGCAAAAAGGAGATTTCAGTCCTGCATTCAAGATTCAGCGTCCTTGAGCTTGTCAAATCAAGGATTTACCGCAGTGCAATTGCAGCCCTCGTTCTTACAGCATCTTTGATATTTCTGGGCAAGCCATTAATTGTACTGTCAGCGGCCATAATTATTCTCTCAATTGTGTTAGCGTATTGCTATTTCTACTACCGAAGGTCGCAAATAACTTTCTACAGGGATTACCTTCACTTTCAGGTTGGCCTGCTGATACAGGAAGATTACCACATATATTACAAAAACATCAAAGGGGCTGCAGTCAAACGCTATCCGCTTTCGGCTTTAGGCTCACTCAACTTAAACATCGCGGGAGAGCAGCTAATCCAGCAGGGCGAATATTCCAAGAACGTCTCAAACAGCATTACAGCTAATCTGATAGGGGAAATAGCAGAAAAAGATTTGCTTGTGGAGTCTTTTGTTATGAAGAAAAAGATTTCAAAGCCGCCTGTTATTATGGAAGCAAAGCCGATGGTTGCAAACTCCCTCCTTCCGATAGCAGGGATTTTCATTGCCCTGGATGCATTTTTAGGCGGGTTTCCTTACCTTTTGCCCGTTTTAGCCCTTGAGGCTGTTATCCTCATTTGGATCATTGCCTGGATTAAAATGAAAAGCTATCAAATCCAGTCATACCGCGTAATTGGGAAAAAAGGCATAGTTTACCGAACACTGACATCGATAATGTTCAGCAAAATCGACCACATAACCGAGCACCAGGGGCTGCTGAACAAGGCATTCGGCAACGGCACAATAGCCGTCAACACAATAGGCAGCTCTGCAACTGAGATGTTTGTGTCAAACATCTCGGAATACAAGAAATTCTATGACGCACTAAAGAAAGAATATTCTTAGCCCAGCTTCAAAAACCCGCCGTTGCTCATCAAATGCACATTCTTGCCAAGCTTGTACCCCTTTTCTTTTGCCAGGCTGACCAGTGCTGCTGCTTTCTCCGCCTCTCCATGTACGGGTATGATATGCTCCGGCTTCAGTATGTTAATCAGCTCCCTCAAATCCTCCCTTGAAGCATGGCCTGAGACGTGGATGTCCTTGAAAATCCTAAGGCCCTTGTCCTTTAGCTTTGCCTCAAGTTTTTTCCTGTTCTCGATATTGACTGGAGAAGGGATAACGTTGCAGGAAAATATTATTACGTCCTCATTGGAAAACTTGAAGTTATACTCCCCAATCATCTTTGAAAGTGTTGATTTTGGCTCGCCCTGATGGCCGGTAACCACAAGAAGGTATTTTCCCGCATCTGCTTTTGCCATTTTTCTCAGGTATTTCTTGACCTTGTTCCCGTATTTCACTATCTCCACTTCGTTGGAAAACTTTGCAATGCCAACCTCCTCTGCGGCTGATGTGTATTTTGCAAGCGACCTTCCAAGAAAAACAACCTTCCTGTTCAGCTTCTTCCCGAATTCTAAAATGGACTTCAGCCTTGCGATATGCGACGAGAATGTAGTAACCACGATCAGTTTTCCTTCAGCGTGTGTTCCCAGAAGAACCTCACGGAGCATTTCCCTTGCGACGCTCTCTGAAGGAGTTTTGACAGCCTCTCCTGCGCGCAGGCATTCCATTATGACAGCAATTACCTTTCCGCTCTTGCCTATTTCCTCAAGCCTTCTTGTATTAATTTTCTTTCCAACAACGGGGCTGTCATCAAACTTGAAATCAGTGGCGTAAATAACAATCCCATACTTCGTGTGAAGTGCCAAAAAAACCGTCTCGGGTATTGAATGGGTGACTCCTATCATCTCAACCTTCAAATCAGGGGAAATCTTGTAGGTTGAATTTGGCTGCATTACCTCTAATTTGTTCTTCAGCTTAATTTCTTCGTCTGCTGCAATGGCCCTTACAACAGCCCCTGCATACGGCGTTACAAGAATCGGAGCATCATACCTGCCTGCATTGAAAGGCACTGCACCTATATGGTCGAGATGCGCATGGGATATTGCTATAAGCGAAACATTATCTCGCCACTTTTCAATGACAGTATCATCTGCAATCACCCCTGCTTCCCTTAGCCGGGATGCAGAAACCCCGACAACATCCTCTTCCTTGGTAAAGCCTATGTAGTTGTCGACATGAATCCCCATATCAAGTATTATGACGTGCTCATCCACCTTCACGGCAGTCATGTTCTTTCCGACTTCATTATAGCCGCCGACTGCGCATATTTCAATCATAGAAGGTATTTTTCAAGAGACCTATAAATAGGTTGTGAAAAAAACAAAAAACCTTACTTGTCCGCAAAATCGTCCATTATGTCATCTATCAAAACCAGCGAATACGCATCCTTCCTCTTCTCTTCCTTCATCTTTCTTCTCCACCAACGAGACTTATACCACTACCCCACTGGTATAGTATAAACGCAGCGTATATAAAATATTTTGTCAGAATTTGCCTCAAAAAGAATAATCACTTGAAAGAATGCTCATTATGATAGTAAAAATACTTATTGTTGTGCTTAACCACTGCTTCTCCCAAGTGATAATAGTTCTATCGCCTGGTTTCTGGTGTGGTTGTCGAAGTCGTATGGTCTCGGGTTGTAAGAGAACATTTTAGGCCTGGTGAGAAGTTCCCTAACCTCCTCCAACAGCCTTAGCTTCCTGTCATTGGAAGATAAATTATCACCTTGGTTCCTTTCCTGCTCCCATAGCTCATTCATTACTGCACCCAGATACATCCTAAACTCGCCGGGGCTTAATATCTTTTCGGGAAGGTTGCTTTTGACCAGGTCGCTCAACTCGCAGAACTCTTCATCCGAAAGGCGAACCTTTGCTGGCTTCGCAACAGCAATGCAAAATTTAAAATGCTCTTCCGGCAAACTTGTTTTATTGTCGCTTAAATGAACTTTCGAAACCTCGTTGTCGATGGCCACAGCATAGAGAAAAATATCGCAATACCCTCCATTTCGCATTTTTCTCCTTATTTCTTTTTCGGTATGCTTTCCTGAAGCGTAAAGCGGGACAAAGAATGCCGAACCTTCGACATGATGTTCATACAGGAATTGGACTTGGTTTAAGGTTCTGTCGAATATTATTTTGAGGTCAGACAGCTCAGATTTCGTCACCTTTCTTGCATTATGGGTAACAAGCGACCAATAATCTTCAGTGTCATATTCTTTTAAGATTTCAGTTATGTCTATGTCGCGTTGCCCGCTCTCCCCGGAAATCATCTGGGCGCCGACGATTAGGGTGTCGCCAGGACCCATGCAATCCCTGACTATAGGCTGAAACTTATAATCAGCCCGGTCGATGCCTGAAATGTTTTCATTAAAAAAGGTATTGCCAAGCACTATATGGGTGATGTTGCTTCCTGTCTCCCCAAAAAACTTCCGCACCCTGTCCATGTATTTTGGGACTACTTCAAATGGCCTCTTGACCATTTCGACATGAGGATCATACCCTGAACTTTTGAGAACGGCCTCAAGATGTTCGCTGCCTGAATTCAGGAGCCGCTCTGACGCATCTATAACTGCAACTGCAACCTCTCCACTATTGTATCCCATCCCCTTTAGGAGATTGGCTATAAGCACCGGCTCCTTTACCCCCTGGCCAATGCCCCACACCACAAAACTGGCATCAAGATTCCCGTAATGATTCGCAATTTCAGTTCCAAAATTGGGGTCACCTACCAACTCCAGCTCACGCTTCCTGTTCTTATACTGGGGGTGTGTGCTGGCCAACATCCAAAATTTGCTGCCATCGCCAAGATAGGCCACTCCCGAAGAATAATCTTTTTGTTGTTTAAATAGGCGAGCGGCATAAAATAATATCTTATTATCAGTAAACAGGCTCTGTTCAGATACCCCCCATAAAACATCAAAATCAGCTATTACCATGCCAACATCTCTTTTAAGTAGTTACTATAAGAAAGGGAAAGACGAGGTAGTATTTAAACATTTATCGCCCGTTGCTATAGTATGGTCTTTGCCCCTGTTTTAGTTTTTTCCACCAAAAAGAGAAAATTTTTAAAATAAGTTACAATTATAAAGAAATTATGAACCAAAAACCTGTCAAATTAGACTTTAAAGACCGAAAAATTCTTATGGAGCTCGACATAGGGGCAAGGCAGTCCGCATCCACAATAGCAAAAAAGGTCCGGCTGAGCAAAGATGTGGTAAACTACCGGATAAGGCGAATGGAAAGCCTCGGGGTTATCAAGGGTTACTACACAGTCCTTGACGTTTCCAAGCTGGGTTACTACAACTTCAGGGTTTTCCTGAAGTTCTACAACGTCACCCCTGAAAAGGAAAAGGAGATTATGGACTATCTTAACGGCCACCCGCGCGTCGGATGGCTTGTAAGCGTTGACACCCATTGGGACGCAAACATGCTTGTCTGGGCAGAAAACATGTATGTGTTCAGGCGCTTTTGGAATGATTTCCTAAAACTGTACAAAAATTACCTTGAGGAAAAATGGATATCAATTATAACAGAAATGGTCCTATTTACTCGCGGCTTCATGCTCGAGGAGGGGGAAAAATACGAGCCCAACAAGCAGGTAGTTGGTGGCTCGGAAGAAGTCGCTGACATTGATGATGCAGACTACAGGATACTCAATGTAATTGCCTCGAATGCAAGAACCCCCATCATCGAGATTGCGGAAAAAACAAAACTTTCTGCAAAGGTTGTGGAGTACAGGATAAAGAAGATGGTTGAAAAGAAAGTAATTCTCGGTTTCAAACTGCTCCCCAACCTTGACTTGCTCGGAGTCTCTTACTACAAGGTCCACCTTACTCTGCAGAACATGACAAAGGCAAAGGAGCACGAGCTTATGACTTATGCGGAGATGCATCCAAACATCTACATAGTTGATGTTACAGTAGGAGGAGCAGACTTTGAAATCGAGCTTCTTGTGAAGAACATCCAGCAGTTCAGGGGCATCATCGAAGACATAAAAAGAAGGTTTTCAGGCATCGTCAGAAACCTCGAATCATTCAATTACTACAAGGAGTATAAATGGGTGTATATTCCGGTTGATGTCAAAGAAAAAAGTCACTCCATGTAATTTCTTACTACTCTGTAAATTACCCACAAGATAAACAGAGCGACCGCATAAGGCAGAACTACGAATATTAAATACAGCAGGCTGTTTATGCTGCTGACCAGGCTCCTGACAAGCTCGGAGAATTTGACGAATTCTATGTTGAGGTAAGCAGGAGCCTCCTCATTTACGCTGACATACAATGTCGAGTACTGAACCCGGAGGTCTTTGTTAGCCAGCGCCTCCTCAAGGTATTTTACCCTTCTCTCCTGGTCGAATATCCGGTCATTAAGGGTTATTTGGTCTCCAATGTTTGTTGCCCCTGAATACATTTCCTGAAATCTAAACAATCTCTGCTTTTCAGCGGCAAGCTCTACCTCCAAGTTTGTGTATTCGCCGGTAATGTCAAGCGCATTTTCATTGAATGATTTCACGTCCCCTATTTCCTTAAGCTGCCTCAAGACAGTATCGTACTTCTTAACATCAACCTTTATCTGATAGCTTCCCTGCCTGTAAGAATCTTCTTTGTCGCCAATTGTGTTCACATTCTCATTTAGCAAAAACGAATTAGACACTGAAACGATTTCCTTAAGCCTCGATTCTGCGCTTCCGAATTTCCCATTCTCAACTTCCAATCCAAGATTTGCAGTCTTTACTATTTTCCTCTCGACAACACCGGGAGCAAAATCGCCAGGTGCCTCAGGCGGGTAGTATCTCGATTCTGCCATCTTGCCGACAGCTAAGCTTTCCGTTGCATACATCTGCCCGCTAATCTGGCTAAAGATTCCTCTGCTCGACATAAAGAAAACAAGAACTATGATTAACATCAACACAATCAGCCAGTTATCCTTCAGCTTGACGAGCTGGTCCTTTATTGCCATGTCTTACCATTCCGTATCGCAAGGATATAAATCTTTACATGTCAAAAACCACTAGTCAACATACTGGTGGAATGATGTATAACCAGTATACCTGTAAGGGGTTTTTGATCATGCTCAGGATTCCACCACTCTCTGATGGGCGGTATAGGGTGGAATCCTGACATTTTAATACCCATCCGGATTACCCAGCACAATGAGAAAAATCTCAAAGCTGGAGGCAATCTGCATGACTGCTGTAACAGTTTCGCCCCTTGCAGTTTGCGGATATTTTGATTCTCAGGGAATTGACATGAGAATGCCGACGTTGGAATATTCATTCAAATATGCGCCAACACTTATACAAGCATTGTCAGGCGGGGTTTATGGTTTTCTGCTCGCCTTTAACGAGAACAAAAAAGAAGCTGCCAAATGGGCTCTTATCGGTGCTGGCTTGGGCGCTTTTGTCGGCTATGCAGCATCCATAACATCTTACACGCTCGGTTACATGATTGGGTCGATGGTAAAATAAAATGCGGAGTGCAGGATTCGAACCTGCGAAGGCACTAAGCCAATAGATGACTTACATTTTTCTTCATCGCATTGCACCGCAACACTCTGCACTCAAATGCCTTGAGTTTGGACTTGCTTGACAATAGCCAAACAAACTATCCCGTTTGGCCGCTCCGGCAACTCCGCATGGTATAGGTGGATTTAAAGGGTGTTTTAAAAGGTTGTGAAAAATTTACTAAGAAAAACGCAAACTACCTCATCCCGCCAAGCTTCTTCTCAATATCGTCCAGCTCCGCCTCGAGCTTCTCAAGCTCCGATGTTTTTGGTGTTTTGGTTTGTTCTTTTTTAACTTCGGCTTTCCTCTCAGCTTTTGCAACGGCCTTCTTTGGAACAGACACCCTGGGAGCAGATACTTCAACCGAAGGAAGATGGGACTTGAGCTTTGTAATCAGCAGGGCAGTGCGCTTTAAGTCCAGCCTTAAAGTTCTTATCGCCTCCAGCTTTTCCTGCCTGACTGCCTTGAATCTCTCATACCTTGCAAGGCCCTCAAGCAAATCTTTTGAAGCCTCCAGAATGTTTTTCCTAAGCTCTTCCGGATTGCCAACTGAAACAAAATATGTTGCAGACGCCTCATGCATTTTTTTCTTCATTTCTAACCTTGCAAACTCTGGTCAATGTCGTCTATCTTTGCCCCTGCATCCGCAATTGTGGATTCCCACGATGCAAGCTCGGCATCTTCCTGGTCTTTCAGCTCCTTTAATCTGCTTAAGGTCTGTTTTGCCTCCTCAAGCTTTGCCTTTATCGCGTCAATGGCAGCCGAAACCTCCTTATAGTCATCAACTTTAACATACATAGGCAATTCATTCATTCTCCCACCCCGAAAAGCTTTTTGTCAATCGAAATTAATTTCTTCTGCACTTCCTGAACTGATTTTTTCCACTTCTCAAGCGTTTTTTCCTCTTCCCTTCTTGTAAGCTCAAACTCCTCAATGTCTTTCTGGTAATCCCTCAGGTCATTTTTTATGTTGTTAAGGTCAAAAACCAAAGTTTTGAAAGATTCAACATTCACAAACACTTCCTTTTGCCTTGGCCTCGTAACGCTAGGCTTCTCTGGAGCAGCCTTCACCATTCCCGGCTCTTCCATCTCAAACTTTGGGAATGTAATTGGCGCCTCCAGGACAGATGGCGGCATTGGGGGCATGTCCCTCTCTTCCGGGCGGTTTGCCTCCTCTTCCATTGACCTTAGGCTTGGGATTTCTTCGGGAAACTCCGGCAGTTCCGGCAATGGGGGCAATTCCAATTCCTCCCTCTTTTTCTTTCTTAGAAAATCAAACATTTACCACCACCACACGATTAGTACTTTATTCTGGATTGCACCTATTAAAAGCTTTATTACCACTTAAGAAAAGTAAATTGCATAAATTAAATACCTAATTACATTAAATTTTTATAAGGCAGCCAATCAACAGGCTGTATGGAAGAAGAAAAGGCCCACATCAGGGCAAAGGCGATTATCGAAGTACTCGGCAAGCCAAAGGAGCATGTCGAAAAGGCCATAAGGGCGTATGTTGAAAAAATTAAGACGGACGGCGGCTTTGTTATCCTGAAAGAGGATTACGCGGATGCGGAAGAAAAAAGCGCTTTGTGGTCAACATTTGTGGAGCTTGACATGGTCGCAGGCAGCATTACAGAACTTATAGGATTCTGCTTTGACTACATGCCCTCTTCTATTGATATAATAAAGCCTGAATACTTCACAATTTCAAGCAGGGAGCTTAATGCGGTAATGAACGACCTTCAGGCAAAGCTCCATAACGTTGACATGGTTGCAAAAAACAGGGCAGCCGAAACTGACTTCCTTAAAAGAAACCTGAAAACCATGACAGAAAACACAATCGCGCTGATTCTGGCATACAAGAATTGCAGCCTGGATGAGATTTCCTCAATTCTCAAAATAGAAAGGGAAGAGCTGGTTCCAATTGTGGACGGCATGGAGAAAAACGATAAAGTTAAAAAAGAGGGGGAAAAGTATAGCCTTCATGGGAAACAAGGAAAAGATTGAGGCATTGCTGTTTTCTTCGGGAAAAAAGATGTCTGTGGATGAGCTGATGAAGCTCTGCAGGCTTAAGGAAGAGGATGTCCTTTCTGCACTGAAAGAGCTAAGGGATGATTTCGAGAGAAAGGGCGGCTCCTTCAAGCTGGTTGAAGATGGAAGAGACTGGAGATTTGTTGTCAAGGAAGAGTTTTTGCCGCTGGTTAGCAAAATTGTCACAGAAACCGAACTTCCGAAAACTGTGCTTGAGACGCTAGCCGTAATTGCATTTAGGTATCCGATAAAGCAATCTGACTTAATCCATATGAGGACAAACAAGGCATACGACCATTTGGCATTGCTCGAGAACTCGGGATACATAACAAGAGTCAAGTATGGCAGGACAAAGCTGATTAAGCTTACGCAGAAATTCTTCGAGTATTTTGATTTGCCGCCTGAAAAGCTGAAGGAGAAATTCGAAAGCTTTGAGAGCATTGCAAGGGCTATTGAACAGAAAGAGTCTGATATAAAGACTATGAAGGAAGAGCAGAAGAGGAAAGCTGAAGATGCAGGAAAAGCTGCAAAAGAGGTTGACCTAGTTGACGAGGAAGGTCACAAAGTAAAGCTTGCTGAATACGAATCAACCGGAGTCGAAGTGGAAAAGGAAGAGGAAAAAAGCGAGGTTGAAATTTTTGAAGAGCCTTCTGAAGAAGAGGCTCCTGAAAAAGAGCTCGAGGTTTATGAAAGGAAAGAGGAACCAAAAGAGAAGGTACCTGCTGAAGAAGGAGAGGCAGAAGAAAAGCCAGAGGAAGAAAAAGAGAAAGGCGAGGCTGAGCACGAAGAGGGGGAAGAAGAGCCTGAAGAAAAAGAGGCAGAAGAAGAGAAGGAAGAAGAACCAGAAGAGGAAGCAGAAGAAGAGAAAGAAAAACCAAAAAAGAAGACTTCAGAAGAAGAAGCAGTTGACAAAAGAGTGGAGGAGATGCTCCATCCCAAGAAAGAGGAGGGAGAATGATTCTCAGATGCCCCCGCTGCAAACACACCATGAAATACCAGCCCCAGACTAAGTTTCTAAAAGACAATAAAAAATCCTGCGTCTACTGCGGGAAGAGCTTTTTGGTCAAGAAATCAATTGTAAAAACCTAGTTGGAGTTGCTTCGCAGGTTAATTTGGGGGATACGAGCGAAGCGAAGTATCCTCCTCTTCCTTTTCTCATGGTGGAAATCGTAA
>DATDYF010000013.1:0-9581 GCA_035289105.1 Candidatus Nanoarchaeia archaeon | reverse complement strand
TTATCTTCTTATACGCCTCGGCGGGGAAGGTCGGGATGTTGTGGTAAAGGAGGCGGCGCTTGGGATTGAGGCAGAGAATCAGCTTTTAACCATCCTAAAAATGCCAATTGCCCTGAAAGAGGGCGGAAAAGAGAGAATAATGTCTTTCTCTGAAGCAATTGCAGTATATGGCAACGAGAACAATGAAATCAATGAGCAGGTAAGCGAATCTTATGGAATCTATTTCAATTCTGCATTTGAATCCCCTTGCTGTGCGGCAGTAATCATCGGGCAGCAAGAGCCAATCATCTTCAATAACCCCGGAAGCGTCATAGGGGAGTGTAGCCCTAAAATGGCGAACATGGCTGCTTCTAAAGCAACCATCCCCTCATATTCTTCGCCAGTTGAAGTTGAATTCCAAATTACAAAGTCAACTGGGATAGAGTGGTGCAGGCTAAAATGAGCAAAAAAGCCCAAATATTCCCAGTATTCCTGCTGATGATGTTTATCCTCACCATGGTCTATGCTCTAGTTATGGTGAATGAGAAAGGGTTTTCTTATTCCCGCGAACCTATTGGGGTCCAGCAGCTTGCAGTCATTGACATGGCTTATGAGGGGGAAAAAGTCCTGAATTACATAGATACATCTGCGGGGCTTGCATTAAATGACGCAATGCACGAATTTGCAGAAACCGGAGGAGTCGGAAAAGGAACCGATTGCAGGAGATATTTGGGCTACACCATATGGGATGATTCCTGTTCTCCCTCTGAGGAAAATTTTAAAGGAATATTGGAAGATTCTGTCAATAGATATCTTTCACAGTATCCAATTCCGCCGTTAAGCTTTACAATTGAAATATCCGGAGCCAACATAAAAGGAATCTCGAATGAGCCTGTTGATGTAAATCTGCTGAAGCCTGAAGCCGTCAGGGAAGGAAAGGAGAAAATAATAAAGGCAATCCCCTCTCTTGACTACAGCGGAGAGGGCATAGTCCCTGTAATGTACACATATGACGACTGCACAGCATTTGACTATTTCCCGAAGGGAAAACACCTGACAAAGGAACAGTTCAAAAGCATGGCGGATTCCGGCGAGCTTGTGTCAATTAGCTCTGAATTGGTGGATTTCAGCGAAAACCCCAAAACAAACGTTATGACAAGGGCGCTTGCGAATGAGGTGCTGGCACTCTCGAAGATATGGAATAACGAGCAGAAAGGGAGGTCCAGAATACAGGCTTACTCTGTCTGCACTGGGAAGCACAGTGAAAATTCAGACCACAATATTGGCAGGGCATTTGATATAACAGGATGTTATGGTTCTGATGGCGCAGTTCACGATTTTAAATGCATAAATCCTGAACTTACAAAGAACTATAGGGACTTCAAGTGCAGTGAAGATGATGTAAGGATAGCAAAAGAATGCTATACCCTGTTTAAATCCTTCCAGGACCATTTTACCGGATTTATAGGGCCCCTTGACTGCACGCTGGACATTTGCAAAGACCCTGCTCCCAGGGAATGCTCGAAAGCAGAATGTGACTCGCTGAAGGACAAATGCAAGAAAGGAACATGCAGGGACCATTACAACCACCTGCACTTGGAAAAATGAAAAGAGCGATATCGGCTGTTTTTGCAATCATGCTGATTATTTCAGTATCTTACGCAGGTTTGCTTGAGTCTGCTAAGGAAAGCATTTTTGGGAAAGATTTCCCTTCCTGCGAGGGGTTGGACAAAGATAAAATAAGAGACAGAATAAAGGATTCAGATGCAAAAGAGTGCGAAAAATATCTGGAACTATTCGATAAATACAGCCTGGAAAATACCCCCTTCGACAGCTTCTTCTTGATGGCGCTTACAATGATGGAAAGTGGATGCCATGAAGATACAAGCACCCGCAAGGGCCTTTTGCAGGCACTCGAATGCAAGGGTGGCGCATGCGATGGGCAGCCTGACAACCAAATCTATTACGGTGTTGAGAAACACCTTATTCCCGCATTTAATCGGTTTAAGCAGCTGGAAGGTTATTCAGGCGAGGACATAGTTTCACTGGTTTTGTTTGAGTACAATCTCGGAATAGGGGCTGGAATTGAGGCTAAAAGGCTACTCGGCGAAAAGAAATCTGTCGGGGAAGCCATGGACGGTGCATGTCTTAAATATTATGGTGCTAGTCTGTGCAGCGCCCCGGGTTATGGCAAGGATTACCCAAGAAGATTTTTTGAGGAAAGATTCAACCGGATTTGCACGCAGCTTGGCGGAAACCCAAGCAAAAAAGGCGTGGATATAGGGGAAATCAGCGCTCCACTACGCGCCCCAGTCAGCAAAACCATCTCAGGAACGTATTCCGTAAGGCCAACTTTTGAAGTAAACGCCAACAAAGAAATAACGGGCAAATCCAATGAATTGCTCTCGAAAGCAAACAGCATCAGGGAAAATTGCAAAACATTTTCAGATGAATACGATAAATGCGTTGATAAAAAGGAAGGAAAAGACGAACCGAAAGGATATTTAGACTGCAGGGAAATTTCAGAAAAACTGAACAAATGCGTATCGGACAACTCAAACGGCATGAAAGAGTGCGATTCTGACGATGAAAAAATGCTTTTTTCTATAGTTGAAAATTACACCTTATGCAGGTCATCGCCGGAGCCATTGTGCTACTGCGACATAAGCCCGGAGCTTCCAGATTCAGTTGATGAATTTGCTGTAACCATTGCAAATCAAATAGTCCGGCTTGAGAGCTTGGACCAAGTCAGGATTGTTTCCTTTTCCGGAGGAACTGCTTCAGAGCCCGTCGACGGGATATTTAAAATATACGACCTGAATGAACGGGAGGTAAATAAAAGATTCAGGCAAATAGAATCCTTAACATACACATTCACAAGCGGGCAGGGGTTTTTCGATAACCCGACAGTTGAAATATCACCTCCCAAAGACATCTGGAAGAACCAGAAGAACATAATGCGGCTGATAAAGGTCGGCAATGAGATGGGAATGGCAATGGTGGAGGATGAAACGCCATCCCTTCCGAGATGCACAATAAAGAAAAACATCTTCAGGTTCTGTGCCAAAGACGAATCCGACCAGTATTTCAGGGGCGGCCCCGAAAAAGCTCCGCTTCAGTATAAGTTCGCGGTTGACTTTTCGGAAGAGGCCAAGAAAGAGGCTCCAGAAGTTCCTCCTCCCGAAGAACAACCTTAAGGATTATCCTCCACGGCTATGCAATGTACAAAATTTATGCGCGCTAATTAAAAACCAGATAAGCGACCAGCTATATCTTTGAAAATATCGCCAAAAACTCATTCGGCGGCAATATAGCAATCCCTTCATAATTTTTTATATCCAGCAAATGCTTATCTTGGGTGATTATATAATCAGCGTTGCCGGATAAAGCCGCTTCTATGAATTTGTTGTCATCAGGATCGCTCTTTACAACATCCACTTTAAAGCTAGGCGCAACCAGAAGTGATTTGTTAATAAGGGCCTTTTTCCACCACGCAATATCCTCTTTTTCCATTGGCACCCTAAATGACGCCAACGTTTCTGTAATCTCACTTATAATCTCCGGGGAAATAACCAGAATAAACTTTCCGGAGAACCAGGCCCTCAATATTTTTTCGGACCCTCCAGACCAATGTATCCCTGAGATAAATATATTCGTGTCTAGAACCACCTTCATTTTTTTGTTCTAGCTCTTTTTAATGCCCTGCTAAGGTCTATCTTGGTAAGATTATGCGTTTTAGCAAAAGAATGGCCTTTTTTTATCATAAACTCAAAATCGCTTGGCGAGGGGGATAATTTCTTGAAAATAAGCCCGTCCGCTTCTTGAAGTACTATAAACTTGTCCCCATTATGTAATCTGAGGTGCTTTCTAAACGATTGGGGAATTACTATCTGGCCCCTCTCTCCCATTTTTGCTACTTCAAAGTCCATAGATCATATAAATATGATAATCATATTTAAATGTTTCTATTAAGTCTTTAAACCTGAGCGCCGTTTCATAATCTATAGTAAATGACTTAAGTTTTTAGACATTTAACGGTCAGTTACTATATCCAGAAGACACACCAATTTTGTATAACCAATTGTGTCTTCTGCTATATTCATCAGTATAGAAATAATTATAAACCACCCATGCATCCGTTCTCCCAAAGAGGTGTGGTATGTTTAGGATTCCCTATTCGCAGATAGTTGAGAAGATAAAGGAAGAGGCAAAGCTTTCTGATGCGGAGATTGAAATAAGGGTCAAGCAGAAGCTCGACCAGCTTTCAGGGCTTATATCCAAGGAAGGCGCAGCCACCATTATTGCAAACGAGCTTGGAATAAAGCTCTACGAGAAATTCTCAGGAAAGCTCCAAATAAGGAACATTGTCTCGGGAATGCGCTCTGTCGAGGTTGTAGGAAAAGTCATTCAGGCATACGAACAGCGGGAATTCCAGACAAAAACAGGCACATCAAAGGTCGCTTCAGTAATAATCGGAGACGAAACAGGTACTATCAGGGTAGTTTGCTGGGGCGCTCAGGCGGATAATGTTCTTAATATCTCTCCGGGCATGACTTTAAAGGTGAAAGATGGTTACACTCGCGATAATAGCGGCAGGCTTGAAATCCACACAAACGACCGCTCCCTTCTTGAGATAAACCCGCCGGGAGAGGTTGTCGAAGTAAAGCCGCAGCAGGCCTTAAGGAAAAAGATTGAGGCGCTTACAGAAAATGATTCAAGCGTTGAGGTTCTCGGCGCCATTGTTCAGGTTTTTGACCCAAGATTCTATGAGGTATGCCCTGAATGCAATAAGCGCATAAGGCAGCGTGGCGATGTGTTTGTCTGCGAGGCGCATGGTGAGAGAAAGCCGTCATACGGCTATGTCCTCAACCTCTTCCTTGACGACGGCTCCCAAAACATACGCACCATATTCTTTACAAATCAGGCAGAGCAGCTGCTTAACATGAAGCGCGATGACATAATGCAGTACCGCACCAGCCCCCAGAATTTTGAGCAGGTGAAAAAAGACCTTCTTGGCACGTTAATCAAGGTATCTGGAAGGGTCGCAAAGAACCAGATGTTTGACCGCCTTGAGCTGGTTTCCCAGTCTGTTGTCCCAAATCCCAATCCGGAAGAAGAGCTGCAAAGACTGCAAAAATGATGTTTTACACTCATCTGGCGTTTTCTGTTCTCTTTGCTTCCCTGTGGCTGAGAATTTTTCCCTCTTCCGATGCGGTTCTCTTTATAGCTCTTGCAATCTTCTTCGGGGCATTGCCTGACATAGACACAAGCAAATCAAAAATCGGAAGAAAATTTCCTTTAATCTCAACAATTATCGGATTTTTCTTTGGGCACAGGGGGATATTTCATACTGTATACATTCCAATTCTATTGTTTGTTCTTTCCTCATACTATTTCGGCTTTTCATTGTCCGCAGCAATCTTGGTCGGCTACATCTCGCATCTTATAGGCGACGCACTTACAATTCAGGGCATAAAGCCATTTCAGCCTTTGCATAATATGGAAATCAGGGGTTTTATGGCGACTGGCTCGATTGCAGAGCTTGTGCTTCTGGTAATGCTCTTGGTCATTGATGCGAACCTTGTTTTTAGGGCAATTGGGTAAAAACAGGAAGTTTTATAAATGCACTAAGATACACTGTATATACTGGTGATACTCTTGCAGTTAGAAATCACAAGGCATGCAAAGGAAAAAATGATCGTCCACGGTTTAACTTTGGATGATGTCGGGAGGGCAATAACTCAGGGGTCCAAAACCAGGCAGACGGATGGGCTTTTAGCATGTTACGCCTATTACTGCGTTGCATACAGGGTGGTTGGCAAAAATACCTACAAAATAAAGACAGTTTATGTAAGGTGAGCAATATGGCAAAGAAATGCGATGAGTGCGGTGCAAGGACGGTTAGGAAGCTTGTGGATTTTAGCATGTACGGAATCCACTTGGGAAAATTCCCCGCAGAGGTCTGCACAAAATGCGGCGAGGAAGTGTTCGACGAGAAAACCTCTGAAGAAATTGACAGCGTTGCCAAGAAAAAGGGTTTGTGGGGTCTTGCAAGGAAAGTTAAGGTTGTGAAAATTGGAAATTCCTTGGCCGTCAGGATTCCGAAGGCGATATCCGATTTTGCCGGCTTAAGGGAAGGCAAGGAAGCATTGATGAAGCCTGAGAAGAACAGGATTGTGATAGAGGGATAGTTTTATGCTCTCAAGAAAGGTTAAGGGCATCTCCCCAAGCGTCACGCTCTCTATAGACGCAAAAGCGAAGCAGATGAGAAGGGAAGGCAAGGATGTTGTTATTTTCGGTGCCGGAGAGCCGGACTTCAACACTCCGGAAAACATCAAGCAGGCGGCAATTAACGCAATAAACAATAACTTTACAAGATACACCCCGGTTGGAGGAATTCCTGAGCTGAAGAAAGCAGTTTCAGACAAATTCAGAAGAGACAATAATATTTCTTATGAGCCTTCTGAGATTCTTATCAGCTGCGGAGGCAAGCACACTCTGTTCAACATCGCAATGTCTTTGCTCGAGAAGGGCGATGAGGCAATTCTTCCTGTTCCTTACTGGGTCAGCTATGAGGAAATGATTAAGCTGTCAGAAGCGAAGCCGGTATTCTGCAATACCGACGAACGGTTCAAACTAACTGCAAAAAATGTCGAAGAAAAAATAACAGACAAGACAAAGCTTCTAATCCTAAACTCCCCCTGCAATCCTACAGGAGCAGTTGTTGAGCCGGATGAAATCAAAAAGATAGCAAAGCTTGCAGTTGACAATAATTTTTATGTTGTTTCTGATGAAGTCTATGAGGCGTTTAATTACAATGGAAAAAATCCAAGCATAGCATCATTAAATGAAGAAATAAAAAAACTCACAATCACAGTAAATGCAGTCTCCAAGACATATGCAATGACCGGCTGGCGCATAGGCTATTGCGGAGCGCCCAAGGAAATAATCTCTGCAATGGACGCCTTGCAGAGCCATTCCACAAGCAACCCCAACAATATCGCACAGATGGCAGCGTTAGAAGCATTAAATGGGCCTCAGGATAGTGTAATGGAAATGGTTAAAGAGTTTGACAAAAGAAGAAAATTCATGCACAAAAGGCTTAATGAAATTGGATTAATTTGTGTTGAACCTGAAGGAGCTTTCTATGCATTTCCCAGTATCGGCAGTACGGGCATGAAATCAATGGAGTTTTCATCTAAACTTCTGAACGAAGCCTTGGTCGCAGTTGTCCCCGGAATTGCGTTTGGCTCTGACAATCACATAAGGTTAAGCTATGCAGCCTCCATGCACGAGATTGAGAGGGGATTGGACAGGATTGAAGGATGGCTTAGGAAGCGCTAGTTCTCTTACACCTACAAAAAATAAGAGTCTCTGAATATGTAGGGGTAACGGCCTTTTATCGGTCACTTGTGACAACTGCCAAAAAAAAAAACCTTTACAAAACTTGTAACACAAAAAACTTATAAATGGCAAAGCCAAAAGTTAGGTAAAATGGCCAAAAAGAGGCAGTTTACCCTAACATTAATCCTTATCCTGTTTGCTCTTTTCCTTATTGCACAGCAATGCAGCACTGCAATAACGTTTGATTCAGCGCCCCAGGGAGCAGATGTCTATATTGACGGCGAACTTAAAGGGCAAACACCGGTTAGCGTGCTGTTGGCGACGGGACCTTACAACATAAAATACTCATTGGAAGGCTATCAGGACCTTGTGTTTGATTTGTCTGTCACGCTTGGCATGAAGGAAGTAAAAAAGACGCTGGTTCCTTTGGCAGCGGGATGCCCAGATGCAGATGCAGATGGCTATTGCGGAATGCCTTCAGGTGCCAACATTCTTATCGGATTTGATGATGGCAATGCCCCTTTCCATGACATTACAGCAGGAAATGATGCAGCAATCTGCACCGAATGGTGCCCGGCAGTAGTGCCCGGCAAGGTTGGAAATGCTGTCCAGTTTGATGGGACGAATTACTTATCGATATCGGACAGCGATGACTTGACATTAAGCGGTGATTTTACCATAAGCATGTGGATAAAAACGTCAATGCCTAAGCTCAGCTCTTACCTGCATTCCGTAGTAACCAACTGGCAGGTGGACACTCAACAGCCATTCTGGGCCATAGAGGCTGCAAACGGCAGGCTCAGCTACCGAACCAGGGCAGACGATGGCACTTGGAACGGCGATGGCACTGGAGATGTGATTAGCGATGGCAACTGGCACCATTTTGCGCTTACCAGGTCAGCCGACACATGGAAATTCTACATTGATGGCGAGCTTAACAGAATCTCCCCAGTAAAATCATCATCTGCAATCAATCCTGCTCTAGAAACAAGGATAGGCCAAAGCGTTGACGGAGGTTACGGATTTAATGGTTTCATTGACCAGCTTTCAATCTTTAACCGGGCTTTGTCTGAGCTGGAAATTAAGGAGATTTCGAGGCAGGTTAATTCTTTTGATTGTGATGACGATAATGCAAATGCGAATCCGGGGAATGCTGAGGTGTGCGGAGACTCTGTTGACAACAACTGCGATGGTGTGGCCGATGAGGGATGCCCATTTGTATGCACTGACGAAGATGGAGATGGCATTTGCGCCGATGCTGAGAATCCGCCTTCTTCTGGGAATGTGCTTTGGATGCGCATGGATGAGGATGGCGGTCCTATTATGGATTCTTCGGTAAACGGAAATAATGGGGGCATTGCAGGAGAGGTTAATTATAATGCCCTAGGAGTTTCGAACTTTGCCCTTGATTTCTTAGGAACAAATATAGACATAGGTGGAAACGGACGCTTCCTTGCGCCAAGCAGAGTAAGTGTTCAGAACAGCGCCAGCCTTAATTCCATTACCAACCAGATAACCATCGCAGCATGGGTTAAGTCCCTAGGAAACGGCAATGACCGCACTTTTGTGAATAAGTGCGTATACCTCAACTCACAACTGCAATGTGGCCCTCTTTGGAGATTTTTTATGGAGACGTACCAGGAGTATTCCTGGCTCGTATTCACAGGCAAGTTTACCGACAACACCGACTTCGTGGTTTCCAGCCAGGGCACCGCAGGTTTGCCGTCTAATTTGCCGTTTAATACATGGCAGCACATTGCCGTAACTTACGACGGAACTAACATAACCATTTATCTCAACGGAAATGCAATTGCTTCTCAAAGCTATCCTGGAAAAACATTAAAGACAAACGACCATGGATTAAGAATTGGCGGCGGTCATGACAGGGACGCATGGTATTCATACTACGATACAGGCTTCAAAGGGTATATGGACGAGGTTCTGATTTACAACAGGGCGCTGAGCGAGGAGGAAATAAGAAATATTTACGATGTTGGTGTGCTGGATTGTGATGACTACGATGCCAAAACATACCCTAGTGCAGCTGAGATATGTGGTGACAGCAAAGACAATGATTGTGATGGTGTTGTTGACAATGGCTGCGACAGGTGCACGCAGGGGCTGGTCAAGTGCGATGGTTTTCAGCCGCAGAGATGCCAAGTGCTTGGCGGACAGGCAACTTACATAACTGAAGGAGAGCTCTGTGAGTCGCCCCTGTTAGAGTGCAGAGGAAAAACAATTAATATGGCAGATGGGCC
>DATDYF010000012.1:0-22144 GCA_035289105.1 Candidatus Nanoarchaeia archaeon | reverse complement strand
TGGTCTTAATAGTATCATTAGGCATTAGAAGCAACCACTCCTTAAATTTATTGCCTTTTTGCATCACATAGCATCAATTCTAAGAAGCACACCTTTAGAAAATTAAACCCTATTGGAAATACCTCAAGAATATTCTTTTCTTTTGGCAATTATCTCTTGGTGAATGCTGTCAAAAGACGCATAAAGCTTATCAATAGTCCCCAGAAGGTCTTCCTTCCTTTTCCTGTCTCTAATGTGCTTGGCTTCCACCTGAAATGCCTGCATCAGTCTGTCGGTCATAACATACCATATATACCCAAGAACTTTCTCTACACCGACCTGCCTAATCTTTAAGTACTTAGTTTTATCTGCGACAAGCCCCTTTAGCTGTTCCGCTTGCTTCTGATATTCTTCTACTTCAGCTTCTAAATTATCCGGGTGAGATTTTAAAGCATAATAAACCTGATTCAGCCTAGCTTGAGCCTGCCCAGCCATGCCTGACGCCTTTACATAATTTGGATGGCCTTCAGCTCCCCGTAGTACTGCCTTAAACTCTTCAATTATGCCAAGTGCTTTTTCATACTTTTTTTCAACAGTGCCAATGCCAAAGCTCAATTCCCCGGAAGCCCTAACATAAACAAACTTTATCCATGGATCAAAATTCTCAAGGTTGAATGAGCGCATTATACCTTCCATAGTTTTCAACTCTTGATGAGCATTGCGAAGTCCAGACTTTTCAACCAGCCTTGCGTAACCATCAACAAATAACCTTGCTGCAGTATATCTCTCTTCCGGACTGCCTTCCAACTCATAAAATTCCTGAATCTTGCCTTCAAGCAAACTCTGCAACGGACTTTGTTTTCTCCTTTCAGTTCTTTCTGGCTTTGCCTCAATCCTTCCTTCGAGCAGTTGACTATTATTGAATGCTGGAAGAATTGAAAAATCTGTGTCTGGCTGAGATGACTTTGGCATTGCTTTGGCACGCGAGTCATCTATCACTGTTGTTCCAAACAAATATGCAGGTGCACCTTGCTCTTCTGCTAAATCACCTATATTTACCCCCGTATCTAAAGCTCCAGAAAGTTCATGATGGTTCCCTTTCTCTGCTTCCTTCTTCTTTCTCCCCATCTGTTCCAGCCCTTCAGCTCTAATGGTAGTGGGGCCTAAGATATTAACTTTCCGTTGTCCTTCATTTGGGTCGTCTGCCATTTTTGCCTATAAATAATCACTATATAATAGTAAAATGTTTCCTGTATTTAAAAACCTTTTGGTCTTAACTACTCTACAGTAATCTATCATTACTATAAGATAACTAAGTGGTGTAGTAATTTAAGAAGACACTTTCTAATGCAAAAAAAATAAGGGTTTATTTGGTGCCCATAATTACAACCGAAAAGAGAACAAGAAAGATGTCCCTTACATACTGCAAAACCCTGTTGAATGTACTAATCATCTTCAAAAGCGCCTGTCTATTTCTTTTAGGTACTCCTTTGTGCGGTTTAGGATTGAAGGCAGAAAATATCTCTCAATCTTCTCCTCAAAAATCTCCACTGTAGGGCTAAGCTCCGTAATCCTGTACGAAGAAGCCTTGCAATCAATGAGGAACAAGTCCTTCAGCCTTTTAATCTGCCTTCTTATATTAGAGGATGCAAGACCGTTTAGCGGAAGGCTGTTTGCTACCCTTATGGTCCTCGCCTTTTCTTCAATCTCCTTTGAGCTGAGGGAATTTCCCTCTTTCTTAGCAATCAACAGAGCATAAAAAACATCAACCATGACATCTCGCGAATCTCCGGGCTGCAGCAACCCAAGCGACAGGCAAAGCTTCCTCACAAGATTCCTGTCAGAAAGATTCTCGGGCTTCTCATATTTCCTCAAAGTCAGCTCAGAAAGCGGCGTGTCCTTGGAGATAGTTTTGCGCATAAGACTCAAATCATTATTAGGTTTATATAATTTTCTAAACCCTCGAAAAGAAAATCTCAAACTCCATCTTCCTGATGGAGCCTTTCACATTAGTTTCGAATTTTGCCTCGGGCTGCTTTGAAGCTACCTTTAGCACCTTTGCCCCAACCTTCTCCTGAATGCTGCTCAGCCACGGCTCAAGGATTTCCTGAAAGTCTGAACCGCATACTATGAAAAGCTTAATCCTGTCCTGCTTTTCCAATCCCGCATCCTTTCTTGACTGCTGGATATGCCTCATCATCTCTCTCCCAAAGCCCTCCGCCTCCAGTTCAGGAGTTGTTTCCTTATCAATGTAAACAAAAGCATTTTTCATCTCAACTTCCTGAAGATTCTTTGGAATTTCCCTTCCAACAATCAGATGCTCCCTTCTGATTTCAATTTCCCTGTTATCATCAACTAGCACAAACTTTCCCTCCCTGTTTATGTGGCTTAAAATTGCTTCGGGGCTTTCCGTGGCTAATTTGGCTATAATATGCGGCGTATGCCCCCCAAACTCTTTGCCTAACGTCTTGAAATCAGCCTTAATCACTGCCTTTACCCCGCGGATTGAAGAAGCAACCTCAAGGGATTTGATGTTTGCCTGTGTCTTTATGATTTTCTCAAGATTTTTTATGGCAGCCATAATCTTCCCGTCTTCGGTTACAATTGTTGCAACCTTCAATGGCCATCTGACACCCATATTAATCTTCTCTCTTCCAGAGAGCATAGCCTGGATGCACTGGAATGCAAGTTCCATATCCCTTTCGAGCCTATCATTCACATAATTCGGCTCAAATTTCGGCCAGAAGAGCAAATGGACACTTTCTTCTTCAAGGCTAAGCTCTTCTTTAAGGTTTTGATAGATTTTTTCCGCAAGCATGGGAATTACAGGAGCAAGCATTGTTATCGAATCCATCAGCACCCTGAACGTAACATAAGCAACGAGTTCCTTGTGCTCATTAGGGCCAGCAGCCTTGTCCCTTGTAAGCTGAAGATAAGTCCTTGAAAGCTCAAGATAAAGCTCCTCAACCTTATGTGGAACTTCATTCAATCTGTAATCCTCATACATTTCAGTAACTTCTTTAATGGTGGAATGCAACTTCGAGAGCATGTACTGCTCTTCCGTTGCCAGCTCATGCTTTTTTGGCTTTATTTTCGAATTCTTGCACAAGTCGGCAAGGAAATTATGGAGGTTCCAGAGAATATGCAGATTCTTGTTCTTCACTTTCATGTCATTGAAGTTGTAATTGATGTCCAGCCCCGGCAAAGTTCCCCCAATCATGTAATACCTCAATGTATCTGCTCCATACTTGTCAATAACCTCATATGGCGATATCACATTGCCAAGGCTTTTCGACATTTTTCTGCCTTCAGCATCCTGCACAAACCCGTGCATATAGACAGCCTTGTAGGAATTTGCGTTCATGGCAACCATTGAAGAAACTGTAAGCAGGTTAAACCAGCCCCTTATCTGGTCTTTCCCCTCTAAAATGAAATCCGCAGGAAACATCATCTCAAAATTCTCAATTTTCTGGGGAAACCCGAGGCAGGACCATGAAGCTGTTCCCGAGTCTATCCACACGTCCAAAATGTCCGGAATCCTTGACATTTCATACCCGCACTTGCATTTTATCTTCACTTCATCAATGTAAGGCCTGTGCAGGTCATTTGGAACGCTATCTGCTTTCTGCTTCAATTCCATGATTGAGCCGATAACTTCATGGCTCTGGCAATTGCTGCATCTCCATATCGGCAATGGGGTTCCCCATTCTCTCTGCCTCGTGATGCCATTGTCGCGCAGGTTGTTTATCCATGAATCAAACCATCTTGAGCCTGCCCAATCAGGCTGCCATTTCACTTTCTTGTTGAGCTCCCTCATCCGCTCCTTCATATCCTCGACCTTGAAGAACCACTGCTTTGTCGTCCTGAACACAACAGGCTGCTTGCATCTCCAGCAATGAGCATATTCATGCTCTACCTGTGTTGATGCGATAAGATTTTCTCCAAGCGCCTCAACAAACTTCTTGTCATCTCTCTTTGCAACTAACCCTGCAAACTTCCCCATGGATTCAGGAAAAACCCCAAATTCGTCTATGTTGTTGAAAGGCGGCAATCCTTCGCGGTGCCCAATCTCAAAATCCTCGGGACCGCAGCCGGGAGCCATGTGAACTAATCCGGAACCTGCAGAAGTGTCAACATATTCTGTAGAAAGCACAACCGAATGCTTTTTTTCGGACTTTATCTGAGCAAAATCTTTTATTTCATCCTCCCAGGGATGCTCATATTTCAGCCCGTGAAGCTTTTCTCCCTTGAACTCTTCAAGAACATGAAAACTTTTGCCAGCAACTCCGGATATTAGTACGGAAGCCAATGCCTTTGAAACAATCCATACTTCATCTTCAACCTTTGCTCTTACATACTCTAACTCGGGGTTCACCATCACCCCAAGGTTGAATGCCAAAGTCCAAGGTGTAGTAGTCCAAATAATAAGATGTTCATTCTCTTTTCCCTTAACCTTGAACTTGACAAAAACAGATTTTTCCGTAACATTATCGTATTCAAGCTCATGCTTTGCAAGAGAAGTTGCGCATTTTGCGCACCAGTGCATTGTTTTTAGCCCTTCATACAGTCTTTTATTCTCATGCGCCCTCTTGATTAGCCACCATTCCCCCTCCATGAAGGAATTGTCTATAGTCATATAAGGATTCTCAAAATCCATCCACACTCCAAGCCTTATGAAATCCCTGTTCATCAGCTCAAGATTTTCAAGCGAGAGCTTTCTGCATTCCTCTATGAACCTGGCCATTCCGAACTTGGGAATTTCATCCTTGTTTTTTATGCCGAATTTCTCCTCCACCTTATGCGCAGTAGGCAATCCGTGCATATCATACCCAGCCCTGTCCCACACATCAAATCCCTGCATCCTCTTGTACCGCAGCACCATATCCTTCAATGACTTGTTCCATGCATGCCCGAGATGAATTACGCCTGAAGTGTATGGCGGGCCGTCAAGAAAGTAGAACTTCTTCTTTCCCTTATTCCTCTCCTTAGCAGTCTCGTAAATATCGCACTGCCTCCAAAACTTAAGAATTTCATTCTCAACTTCCTGCGGATTGTACATAAGGCCAGACGAAAAGAAGGGCATTTAAAAACGTTTCGGGACCTAAACACAAAATAATTTAAAACAATGAACTCTTTAACAGCAATGAAAGAAGCCCTAGCCAAAGAGTTCGAAAAGCTTCTTGCCTGCCCATTGTGCAAAGGCAGCCTTGCCAAAAGAAAAAAATCCTTTTTCTGCCCAAACTGCGAAAGGAAATTCCCAATCCGCGAGGGCATCATTGACTTCAGGGCCTGATTATTCAATGCTCTCTGCCCACTTGCAATACCCACAGCTTTGGCTGCTTTTCGGCAATTCCCCTTCAAGAACCTCTACTGCATGCCTGAAAATCCTCCCTGCATTCTCTACGCTGACCTTCATCTTGATTAAGTCAGTGTGAAAGACAACCTCTCCATTTTCATTGACGCTTGTCGGATGGTAAAAAAGAAGAAAGGAGTAATCTTCAGTTTCATAGCCGTTCTTTCTCAGCAGAAGGTTGTAAATGTCGAGCTGGTCCTGGTAATGCTCCGGCGTATCTTCCTTTACCGGAAAGCCTCTTGTCTTGTAATCCAGAACTATTAGCTTTTTTCCCTTCTTCAGGATATTGTCAACTGCCCCCTTAAGCAAATTGCCCTTTTCATCATGCCACTGGATTCCTTTCCTGTTGTTTCTCCACTCTTCAAGAAGTTTCTTGTCATCAAAAAGCTCAACATCACTAAGGTCTCGAAGCTCAGGCGGCAATACCCCTTTATCGCGAAAAGAATCAAAATGCCCTTTCAGAACCTTGTCCATTCCGGAAGGAAGGCTTGGAAATATTCCCTCAGGCCTCTTTAATCCCTTGTTGAACTGCAGCCAGAAGCACTTTGGGCATTCCTTTAACAGGTTTAATGACGATGGCGATAGTTTGTAGGGCATAACATTCTAAAAAGTGTCTGGTTTATAAATTATTGCCTAGGAAAAAACAGGGCAAAAACTAGCTAACCTTTTTAAAACACTTAAAGCTTCGAAATTCTATGGAAAAGGTTGAATTAATGGCTCCGGCTGGCTCTTTTGAGAGCTTAATGGCTGCGATAAAAGCAAACGCCGATTCAGTGTATTTTGGGCTGGACAATCTCAACATGAGAAGAAGGGCTGCAAGGAATTTCCAGCTTAAGGACCTAGCCAAAGTAATGAATATCTGCAGGAAAAATCAAGTTAACGGCTATCTGACTCTGAACACAATAATGTATGATGACGACCTTTCATTGATGAGAAAGATTTGCGACAGGGCAAAAAAAGCAGGAGTAAATGCAATCATAGCACACGACATTTCTGTTCTGGGATATTGCAAGTCAAAAAATATCCCGGTTCACCTCTCGACCCAGGCAAACATCTCCAACATTGAAGCAGTAAAATTTTATTCACAGTTTGGCGATGCTTTGGTTCTTGCAAGGGAGCTGTCATTGGATAAGATTAAGGAGATTGCCAATAGGATTAAAAAGGAAGAAATCAAGGGCCCAAATGGAAAATTAATCAGGATTGAATTATTCGCTCATGGCGCATTGTGCGTTTCAATTGCAGGAAAATGCCATATGAGCCTTGCAACCTACAACCAGCCCGCAAACAGAGGCGAATGCCTTCAGAACTGCAGAAGGGCTTACAAGGTTATTGACGAAGAAACAGGAGACGAACTGATAATCGACAACAAGTATGTGATGTCACCAAAGGACTTGTGCACAATTGGATTCATTGACAAGCTGATAAATGCAGGGGCAGGTATTTTGAAGATTGAAGGGCGCGGAAGAGCAGCCGATTATGTATACACAACAACCAAGGTTTACCTCGAAGCAATCAACAGCTTTTATGAAGGGACTTACTCAAAAGAGAAAATTGCAGAATGGGTAAAGAGGCTTGAAACGACATTCAACAGGGGCTTCTGGCACGGCGGCTATTATCTTGGAAAAAAGCTTGGGGAATGGGCCGGAGTTTACGGCTCCAAGGCAACAAAAGAAAAGATTTACGTTGGAGTTGCAAGGAATTATTTTGCAAAGCCGAAGGTTGCCCATTTTGTAATTGAGACAGGCTGCATTAAGGTTGGAGATGATATTCTTATAACAGGCCCTACAACTGGTTTAATCGAGTCAAAAGTGTCGGCCATCCACAAAAATGAGAAAAAAGCAACATCAGCAAAAAAAGGCGATGACATCACCATACCAATAACGGAGAAAGTCAGAAAGAACGACAAGCTGTTTGTGGTTGTTGATAAAGCTGATTTTTGAGAAAAAACACGCCGCAGCTCGGACTTTCAACATTTGAGCGATTTGGGGGATACGAGCGAAGCGAAGTATCCTCCGATTCTCTTTGCTCATTTCTCGGATACGAGAAATGTTTTGAACCGAGATATCCTTGCGGAAACCAGCTCTCAAGGCTAGCGCAATACCAGGTTATGCGACTGCGGCATAGCCAAAGATTGCTTTTCTCCTTTTTTTAAATCTATGCATCTTCTTCCGCAGTTTTATATAACAATCGGCATTACCCTATTGCAATGGTTTACAAGAGTCATCACCCTGCTGCAATGGCTTACACGAGGCAGCTTAACCTTGAGCACGAAGTTTCTGGAAAATATATAATCGGCGCATTGCAGAAGGCTGCACCAAGATTAAGGTCGGAATATGCGGAAGAACGCCATCATGGAATGTTGGCTGTTGGCTTGTCAAGCATGCACCCAAACAGGCATGTGGCAGTAATGACCGGTGAAAAAATGGAACTTGATGTCAGGTGGGGAAGGATGTATCCAAAAATCGCCCTTGGATACTACCTTTTTTCAGGAAGACAATATTCAGAGAAAATAAAAGAAGGGGAAGTAAAGAGAAACATAGACCGGGTTGCAGGCGAACTGGAGAAAATTCTTAATTCTGGAAAATAGGATTACTCAATCATCTCAATTTCTATGTTGAGACCCTCGGGAATAGGAACCCTCATCACCAGTCTCAAAGCGCGCTCATCAAGACCTAAATCAATAACGCGCTTGTGAATCCTCATCTCGTATCTTTCCCAGGAAGCCTTCCCGTCTCCGCAAGGACACTTCCTCGTAGTCAGCTTTAGTCTTTTTGTAGGGAGGGGTATCGGGCCGCGCAAATTAACGCCAGTCTTTGTTGCTATGTCATTTATGTAAGAGCAGACATCATTTATCTTTGCAATGTCCGTACTGGCGATTTTTATTCTTGCTTTTTGCATATTTCCTCATGATAAGTGTCAATTCACCATGATCCCTGGAACAGGGATTTAATGATGTAAAAGCTTAAAGCGGCTTTTGCACTAAGTCAATGCACATTCCTGCTGCAACTGTCGCTCCTGAATCGCGGACAGCAAACCTTGCAAGCTGCGGAATCTCTTTCTGCTTTTCGATGACCAATGGCGTAGTCGGCTTAATCCTGACAATTGCCGCATCCCCGTTCTTGATGAAATCAGGGTTTTCCTGCAGCACTTCGCCTGTTGCCGGGTTAAGCTTCTTCTCGATAGCCGTAATCTGGCATGCCACCTGTGCAGTGTGCACATGGAAAACTGGCGTGTAGCCAACAGTAACAACAGTCGGGTGATTCAACACAATAATCTGGGCTGTAAATTCAGACGCAACTGTGGGCACGCTTGTAAGGTGGCCAAGTACATCTCCACGGGCAATATCCTTCTTTCCAATGCCTCTTACCGAGAATCCTACGTTGTCTCCCGGCTCTGCCTGCTGCAGCTGCTCATGGTGCATCTCGATGGACTTAACTTCGCCCTGCACTCCCTTGCCCTCACGCGCAGGAACAACTATGACCTTGTCGTTAATCTTCATAATTCCAGTTTCAACCCTTCCGACAGGCACTACCCCAATTCCCGTAATATTGTAAACATCCTGGATTGGAAGCCTTAATGGAAGGTTAGTTGGCTTTTCCGGCGGACTTAAATTGTTCATTGCCTCAAGCAAAGTTGACTTTGCAAATGCCATCTTTGTGGATTTCTTTGAGACATTCTCCCCTGCCAATGAAGCCAAGGGAATAAACTGAATCTTGTCCGGGACATAGCCAACGGTCTTAAGAAGCTTTGAAACTTCCTCCTTGACCTTGTTGAACACTGCTTCATCATAATTCTTCATGTCCATCTTGTTGATTGCAACAATAAGCTGGTTAACCCCAAGCGTTCTTGCAAGGAAAACATGCTCCTTTGTCTGGGCCATAACTCCGTCAGGAGCTGCAACAACCAGAACGCCTGCATCTGCCTGCGATGCGCCGGTTATCATGTTCTTGATGAAATCCTTGTGGCCAGGCGCGTCAATTATGGTAAAGTAATATTTGTCGGTTGTAAATTTCTTGTGGGCAAGGTCAATTGTAACTCCCCTCTCTCGCTCTTCTTTCAAATTATCCATTACAAAGGCAAACTCAAAGCCGCCTTTTCCAAGCTCCTCTGCCTTGTCCTTGAGCTTCTTCATGGCCTGCTCGTCAATATTTCCAGTATCGTACAGCAATCGGCCTACCGTGGTTGATTTTCCATGGTCAACGTGACCTATGAATACAATGTTAATGTGTGTCTTGTCTTTCGCCATTTTGTCCTCCATAAGTTAATTTTTCGTGAACCCTTTGGGAAATTTAGCCCCTTTATAAATCTTATGCTCCGAGCATCGCCTCTGTCAAGCCTTTCCTTTCCCTTATGATTTTCAGCACCCTCTCCTGAAGCTCTCCAGGCAGCCTTTCAAACATCTGGTCGATGACAGAAGAATTTCCCCTTCCACCGGTTGCCGACCTTAAGTCAGAGCTCCACCCAAACATCTCTCCGACAGGCATCTTTGCCTTTATTACAACTAAGATACCTTCCTGCGTCATGTCTAAAAGCTGTCCGCGCTTATTGTTTATCAGCTTTGAAAGCTCGCCCATGAATTCAGCAGGCGCTTCAATCTGGAGTATCTGAAGGGGCTCGAAAACAACTGGAGCTGCTGTCATGAAGCTTCCCCTAATGCCATCCCTGACAGCAGGATAAGTCTGCGCAGGACCCCTGTGAATTGCATCCTCGTGCAATTTCATATCGCTCAATATGACTTTTACATTAATGCTTGGCTCTTTTGCCAATGGCCCCTGGTTCATGACATCCTCAAACATGTCAAGCACCATCTCTATGACCTCTCCCAAATGCACCTGGCCTCGGGTGCTATCCATGAATAGATTCCCTTTGTAAACATCCTTTACCTTCACAGCCTCTTTGGACTCCATGCCGGCCTCAACAAGCGCATCCCTAAGCAGAATATCCTTTTTCTTGACGCGGCCTTCAGGAATTTTGCCGTCCTTTATTGCCTGCTGGACTGCCGGCTCTAACGACTCGACAATAAAGAAGAAATGGTTGTGCTTGTTGGGGGATTTTCCCATAATCTCCTGTCCTTTCCTCAGCACAGACTCTCTGTAAACAACAATCGGCGGGGAAGTCTGCACCTCTACTCCTTTCTCGGTTCTTATTCTGTTCTCAATAACCTCTAGATGCAATTCGCCCATTCCGTGCAGCAGATGCTCTCCGGTTTCTTCGTTAATCTCAATCTGCACGGTTGGGTCTTCTTTACCCACCATTCGCAAAACCTCAATCAGCTTTGGCAAATCGCTCGGCTTTTTTGCCTCAATGGCCTTTGTAACAACCGGGTCAAATATGTGCTTAATCTTCTCAAACGCCTCTGAGGGCTGGGAAGTTATGGTTTCGCCTGAAAAACCCCTTACCCCTGCAACGCCGATGATGTTTCCGCAAGGAACATTATCCACAATCTCCCTTTTCGCGCCGTTATAGACGAAAACCTGCTGAATCCTTGAAGGCAGCTTGCCCATGTTTAGATAGCAGTTGGCCCCCTTCCGCATTGTTCCTGAAAAAAGCCTTCCGCCTGAAATTTCTCCAGCCTGCGGGTCAATGACAATTTTTGTGATGACAAAGAACATATTCCCATTTGAATCGCAGCTTATCAATCCCCTTCCATCTTCGCTTTCGATGTCGCCTCTCCATAAGTGGGGAATTCTGTATTTCTGCGCAACTACTGGATTTGGAAGGTGATTCACAACCATATCAAGTACTACTTCGTGAAGCGGCGCCTTTTCCGCCAATTCCTTGTATTTTTCCGAGCCGTCATACGCAGCAATTACATCCTTGAATGTTATTCCCTTTTTCTTCATGTAGTTGATTGACAATGCCCACTTGTGGAATGCGGAGCCGAAGCAAACAGAACCGTCCTGGACATTCACCTGCCACTTGTCCTTGAATTCTGCAGGCGCAATAGAGGAGATGAACCTGTTTACTGCAGTTATGATTTTAATGAAGCGCTCCTGCATCTGCTCAGGAGTAAGCTGCAATTCCTTAATCAGGCGGTCAACCTTGTTGATGAAAAGAACCGGCTTTACGAACTCTCTCAATGCCTGCCTTAGCACAGTCTCAGTTTGCGGCATAATGCTTTCTACAGCATCCACCAGCACGATAGCGCCATCGACAGCGCGCATTGCCCTTGTAACATCGCCCCCAAAATCAACGTGTCCAGGCGTATCAAGCAAATTCACAAGATATTCCTCGTTATTGCTTACATGAACCATGGATACTGCAGCAGTGTCAATTGTAATTCCGCGCTCCTGCTCGTCCGCGTGAAAGTCCAGCTTCAGTGCCTTTCCCGCATCCTCCTTCGACATCATTCCGGCTCCAGCCAGAAGATTATCTGAAAAGGTAGTTTTTCCGTGGTCAATATGCGCGCAAATGGCAATGTTCCTGATGTGATCAGAATTGCTCATAAGCCTCATTACCCTGTCAACCATTTTTTCTGCCATAATGCGCGGAGAATATGGATTGTTTTTAAAGCTTACTTCTTTGTCAGGCAAACAACTTCATCATCAATATAAAAAGAATTTTCGGCCTGGCTCACAAGGCAGTTTGTCCTCTCCACAAGCGGAGGATATTCATGGATGATGCCAAGCTGCCTGAACTGATTCAGCGCAAATGTTACCTTTTCTTTTGAAAACTTTGAATTCAGCCAGCGGGTTGTGAACGGCAATCCGTTGAAACCCTCAATCTCTTTCTGAATATCCCTCACAAAGCCTATCCTTACCGGTTTCCTGCCTGTTAAGGAGAAGATTGTTGCATTGCCCTTCTCATGAACCATTCCCAATCCGTCAGTCGCAAACGGCTCAATTGCAATAGTCATTCCTTTAGCAAGTGTCGTCTGGTCATTATTGTTGTAGTTCGGAATCTGCGGGGAACTATGAATGTTATAAGCCCCCAAACCGTGGCCAGATAGATTCCTGACCGGCTTTAACCCGAAATTTCCAATTGCATTTTCTATTTCCTTCCCAATTTTCCACAAAGGAACTCCGACAGCAAGAATTTCAGTTGCCGCCCCCAATGCATCTTCTGCGGCTTTCACAAAATCCCTATTATGCACTAAATCAACACAGCATGCATTATCCCCAATAAAACCGTTGACATGCACCCCGACATCAAGGTTGACAAGCTGGTCTGAAAAAACAGTTTCGTCATCTTCCGGCGGGCAGAAGTGTGCAGCAATCTCATTGCATGAAATCTGAACAGGAAAAGCCAGATTCCCGCCAAGCCGATGAACTTCCTCCTCTACTTTATTGCAGACATCAACTATTCTTGCATCTTTCCTAATCAGCTCCCTGCCGTACTCCAATGCCTCTCTCGCAATCTTTCCGGCTTTCTGGTAATCCTCTAGCGACATGGCTCTTGAGATAGGCGCGGTATTAATAAACGTTTTGAAATTTAGAATAATTTAATAAACAAGGAAAATAACAAGCTTAATATGGCTAAAATAGCGCTTGTCGCAGACATTGGCGCAACAAACTCAAACTTTGGGATTGCAAGAATTGGAAAGAAAATTGAAATAATCCTAAAACACCGTTATGAAAGCAAGGGGGATTTCATTGGTTTGCTTAGTAACTTTCTAAGCTTTGCAGGAAAAAATCACCTCACTCCAAGAATAGGCTGCATTGCAGTCGCAGGGCCTGTAATAAACCAGCGCGTTGAGATGGTAAACACGAAGATGGTTGTAGGTGCAATGGAAATAAAAAGAAAAACACAATTGAAAAAAGTCCTGATAATAAACGATTTTGAGGCAATCGGCTATTCATTAAATGTTATGGGCAAAAGAGACATAAAAATCATAAACAGGGGTAAGCAGATAGGAAATAGGCCAAAAGCTGTCATCGGCGCCGGCACGGGGATCGGAAAAGGCATTGCAATCTACGATAATCACCTGGAGGCATACATTCCCTATCCAAGCGAAGGGGGCCATGGGGATTTCCCAATAATGAACGAAGAAGAGCTGAAGTTGGCAAGGTTTATTGGAAAGGGCGTTTGCTATGAAGATTTGGTGTCTGGGAGGGGTATTGAAAGCATATACCAATTCCTGAAGCAAACGAAACATCAAAAATCACCTAATCTTTCTGCCCAAGAAATCTCAAAAACAAGAAAAACAAATTATTGCAGCAGGGAAGCATTTGATTTATTCGCCATTTTTTATGCAAGATGCGCAAGAAACTTTGCCTTGGAAGTGTTGCCATTTGGAGGGATTTATATTGCGGGCGGGATTGCCATGAAGAATCCTGATATTTTTTCCAGAAAATTTACAAAAGAGTTTTGCAATAATGAGGCATTCAGCAGGCTTCTAAGCACAATTCCCATCTTTCTTATCACAAACTACGACATCAGCCTGAAAGGAGCTGCATTTGCCGTCAGAAGCTATATTACCTTATCCTAATTGTCTCCAAGTTTCTTGGAGCCACAGTCTCTAACCTGAATCTCTTGTGCACCGAACTTGCCAAATCAAGGCACCGTGAGGATTCGCCGTGGTTTACAATCACCTTTTTAGGCTTCGGATCGCACCTTCCGACAAAATTCATCAGCTGGAGCCTGCTTGAATGCCCTGAAAAACCGTCTATGGTGTGGACTTCAAGATTGATTTTAAGCATCTCAGGCCTTGCGGTAGAGCTCATTTGGAACTCTCTTTCGCCGCGCTGTATCCTCCTTCCAAGGCTCCCTTCTCCCTGGTAGCAGACAAACAGCAAAAGGTTTCTTTTGTTGTCTGCAAGCGCCTTTAGATATTCAACTGATGGGCCTCCTACAAGCATTCCGGAAGTGGCAAGAATGACGCATGAGCCAGTCTCTTCGATGACCTCCTTTCTCTCCTTCGGGCTTCCAACCCGCTTGAAAATATCCGACAAGAAGGGATTTTCATCATTGTGGAAAATCTGTTTCCTCACCTGGCTGTTGAGATATTCAGGATAGGCAGTATGAATTGCAGTAATGTCCCATATCATGCCGTCGATGAACACCGGAATTTTAGGTATATGGCCATTGCGAATCAGGCTCTCGATAAGCACCATTGATTCCTGCGCTCTGCCGTTTCCAAGCTCAGGGATAAGGATTTTTCCGCCACGCGCAATAGCCTCATTTATTACCTGCGCAAATTCCCGCTCGCATTCCTCCCTGTCAGGAAGGTTGTTTTCTTTGCCACCATATGTGCTCTCGATCATCAGGGTTTCAAGCCTGGGAAATGAAGTCATGGCAGGGTCTAAAAGCTGGGTTCTTCCATACTTTTGGTCTCCTGTGTAGACAATGTTGTGCAACCCATTTCCTACGTGCAGGTGCACCATCGAGCTTCCGAGGACATGGCCGGCATTGTAAAATGTTATTCTTATGTCGGGCGTGATATCTGTAACTTCCTCATAATCCAAAGTGATGGTGTGCTTCACCATCTCGCGTATCTCTTCCGAGGTAAATATCGGCTCCTTGCCCTCAGAGCGCATGATTTTCACATAATCGAGAAGCATCAATGCAGAAATATCGCGGGTAGGCGGAGTGCAATAAACAGGCCCTTCATAACCATATTTATAGAGGTAAGGCAAAAATCCCACATGGTCAAGGTGTGAATGGCTGATTATTACTGCGTCTAATTGCTTTATGTCAAACTCAGGCGCCTCAAGATACGGGTATGGCTTGTCAGAAGATGCCACGTTAACCCCGCAATCCAAAAGCACCCTTGATTCGGGAGTCTGCAAGTATATGCAGCTTCTTCCTACCTGGCGCCCGCTTCCCAGGTAAGTTACCCTAATCCACTCGTTTTTCTTCTCCCTGACCCAGCCGTCATAGATTCTATGGCCAATTCTGTCAAGAAACTTTCTCCTGTAGTCAGAATTCTGGTATAAAACAGCCCTTATGCCCTCTATTATCTTAGACCTTATTGCAGGAGTTCTCCTTATAAGCGGAACCCAAAGCGTTTTTTCCTTTACCTCGCGAAGCACTGCCCCCTGCTTTCCAATCGCCAATCCCGGCTTTTCCGCCTCAATTACGACCTGCGACCTTTGAGGGTCAAAAATAATCTGGTCTACGGCAGCCTCAGCAGGGATAATCTCCCGAAGCATCTTCTCTGCCTTTTCCATGTCCATTGCAATTGAAGGATCCGGCCTCAGCTCGACGCGCTTTTTGAAAGTGTCAACAATGCGCCTTATTGCCCCTTCGTTGTTAAGGAAAAAATCCTTGTCTTTTGTATAGAGCACTATATTGGCGCCCTCGTAGCACGCATCAGATATCTTTTCCGAGGGAAGTTCCTTTAGTATCTCTTTTATGATTTCAGCCATAGTAAGAATTTTCCTAATTTTTATAGGAATCTAAACTTCAATCTTGTAATTTACTTCTTTTGTAAGCACAGTCTGAACCCCTTCCTTTGTAATGGTCACAACATTGATGCCGTCACCTGAGGCAATATCACGCTGTATGGCGGCATTTACCGCCTTAACCCCGAGCTTGACGCCTTCCTCTACAGAAAGGTCCCTTTTGTAGAGAGTCTCAAAAACTCCGTACGCCATGACAGAGCCGGAGCCGGAAGAGCAATAGTCATCCACCTTTGTGATGGAGCCATCTGCCCCCAGGTCATAAACATGATACCCTGTTGAATCCCTTCCACCAACAATGAAGTGGCTTATTCCAGGTATTAATGACATCTTCCTTATATTGTAATAAACCATGTTTGCAAGCAAATTTACCGCTTCCTTGACATAAAGCTCGCGTTTTGTCCTTATGATCTTGAGCTTTAGCTCCGCCCTAATCAGCTTTGCCAGAAGCTGCACATCAGAAACTGTTCCTGCAACAGTTACTGCAATATCATCTGTTATCTTCAATATCTTCTCGAAGCGCTTGTACGATATCAGGTAGCCATAGGTTACCCTCATGTCAGCACACATCACTATGCCGTCTTTGCAGACTATAGCTGCTGTAGTTGTCCCGCTTTTCAGCACGTCTTTATCATCGCTCATGTTAGAATTAACCCTTGCGTTATTGAAATATATGCGACTATTTAAATCTTACGGTTTCATGTTCCGGCTGACTAATGTTTCCAGCGCCTTTACCACAAAAGCTGAGTTCAGCCAGATTGCGTTCTCATACTGCGGGTTTACGAATTGGTCTGTTGTGTAAAGTAGCATTTCCTTGCCGTCAACAATCAAAAACTGCAGCTGGGTTTTGCCTATCTCCGCATTAAACTCCCTGAACTGCTCTGCAATCTTTTTTTCCGGTGCATATATTGTTAATTTGGCGCCCCCTTTCTTCGACTTTTTGAGGGAATTCTTTAAGGCGTTGACCTTTTTGCTGCTCATATCGGAGACGGATAAGATTACTTTTGATTTTGCGCGCTCCAGCATGCTTTTAACCTGTATTGCAATGTCCGATTTCCCACTTAGGGATGTTGCAAGGTCTAATGGGTCAACAAAGGTTATGCCTGTCTTAAAGAGAAGCTCAAGCTCCCTGAACGTATCCGAGCCCTTAAGCTCGTCAGTTGCATTTGCCACCCTCTCTGCCTCACTTTTTATCTCTTTCTCGACCCTTGACACAACCTCAAGCGGAGGGATTGCTATATACTTGATTGGCTTGCCTATCTTCATTATTATGAACCCTTTTTTCTCAAGCGTTTCAAGAACATCGTAGCACCTTGACCTTGGAACGCCAGATATGTCTGCAAGCTCCGCTGCAGAAGAAATTCCCCTCGACAGCAAAGATGTCCAAATCTTTACTTCATAGATGTTAAGCCTGAAGTTTTCCTTTAGTTCAGCAAGGCTTTCTTTGTTGAGTTTCATTTTCTGTATCTCAGCATCAGCACGATAAACACTACAAAGAATACAACAAGCACCTCGCTTAGTGCAACCAGCACAGTTGTCTCATCAATACCATCAAAGATAGACTTTCCCGAGGATACTGTTGTGGCATTTATTTCTGGAATGTGAGTCTGATTAATGCTAAGTGAGGGTGTTTCTTTCGCCTCCTCTTTTGCTTCTTCTTTTGGAGCCTCTGCTTTTGGCTGCGTTTCCGTCTTTGGCTGTGTTGTCGCCGTTTTTGTTTCCTGCTCCTTTGGCTCAGCCTTCTCCCCGCAGATTATGACAAAAGGGATAAAAGTTCTCTCTTCCCTGTCCCCGTCGTCAAACGTAATCTTCACTTCAAGTGGATAATTTCCCTTCTTATCTTTTTGTACTGCCAAATCATATTGCCTTGAAAACTGGCTGTCATCCTCGCCCTCCTCAAGGTCAATATTGTCGTCTTTGAAGGAATAGCCAAGAAGGTCATTTTCCATCTCTAATATGATATTATCCTCATTTTCTTTTCCTATGTTGGTTATCTCCAAGTCAAGAGTTGCAGTCTCCCCGCACCTTATTTCTGAAGAAAATGAATAGTCAGAAACAACGACATCATGCTCTTCCTTTTTCAGCACAAGGTCTGCAGAATCCTCTTCCTTGAATGAATTGCCATCCTCGTCATCAGCCCTGACTGTTAATGCAAGCACATAAGTGTCTTCGTCAATTGCCCATGGCACAATGAAGCTGGCTGTCAATGTCTTTCTCTCTCCTGGGTCCAGGGAGAATTCATCAAACTCATATTCAAAGTCATCTCCCTGCAAAATGCTGTCTGCGGTAAGCTCGACATTCACCTCTTCCAGCTCAATGTCATCTTCGGTGCTGTAGTCATTCTCCACTTCAACAGTTATAGTAACATTTGAGTTTGGAAAAACATCAACAGAGCCGTATTGGAGCTTCCCATCAGCATAAACCTTGAAGCTGCGAATCTCAACTCCGTCAGCATAAGCCAAAGGGAGCATTATCAAAAAAAGCAATGCAACAACGATATTCTTTGCCATAGAAGCTGGATAATATACTTCCATTTATAAACTTTTTGTTATTGGATAGTAGTAAGAAAATGGTAAGTTCTTTTAAGCACGTTTTTCTTCCGAAAAAAAGGCATATGGGTTTATTAAAGAGAACATAACACAAAAAAGAACGCGCCAGCGTTGGCGAGTCTGGTAAAGCCGCTAAGTTCAGAGCTTAGTGTCCGTAAGGACTCCGGGGTTCAAATACTTTTCGGTTTTTTCCGGCTTGTTGGAATTCCCTGCGCTGGCGCCCCTTCTTAATTAATAATAAAGAAACCACGACTCAAATCTTCCCAAACAGCTCAGAAACCCTTCTATGCCCGACTGCCATAAGAAATGCAGCAAGCCTTGGGCCCTTGTCGCGGTTCAGCAGAATGTTATACGCGCCTTTGAAGAAATCCTTCACTTCAATGTTGTGCTCCTGGCAGAGCTCATAAAATTTGTTGTGCAATTCTTTTTCGTCTTTTGACTCTTTCAGAAGTTTGGGTATTTCTCCCAATGCAGACTTAACATCTTCGGATAACTTCAATCCAGCCGGAAGTTCCTTTTGCAAAATAAACTTGTAGTCGTCAGTTGCAAAATGCTCTATCCAGTTCCTTGCGTCATGAAGGCGCTCCATCACATAATGCTGGTCTATTCCGGATAAGTCCTTAGGCAAATGCCCTGTATCCTGAAGTATTTTAATCGCGCCCTCTTCGTTAAAGCCAACCTGAATGACCATGCCAGCCAAGCTTAATGGGATTTGCACCGGCATCTTCTCCGGAAGCTCTTTGATGTGCGAAAGCTCATAAATTCTTTTTTGGTTCTCCAAATCTGTTTCATTTTCCAGTTTTTCCTTCCCGAAGTAGATTCTCTCTGTTGCGTCAAACCTGTCAAAAAGCAGTATTAAGTCATTTGCGCGATAGGGGTCAAAATCAACAACTGCGTGAATCCTCGTCCTTACCAAAAGATACCTAAGAATCCTCGGAGGCAGTATATTTGAAATCTCCGCAAATCCAACTCCCTGGCCTTTTGATGTTGACATTTTCTTTCCCGAGATGGTGAAGAATTCATAGCCCTGCCCGATTGAAGACCTTGTCGATGGATATGGGGGCGGATAATCCAAGACTTCATTCGAGATTGCCACTGAAACCTCCCTTGAGCCCTTCTTGGTGAAATGGTCCTTTCCGCCAAGCTCGCAAACTACCCCTAAAGAGCGCCATTTTGCAGCCCATTCCACTTTCCATGGAAGCTTTCCATTGCCGTTATATGGCGAAATATCCCCTTCATGCCCGCATCCCTTTGCCCACTCAACAGCATTTTCCTCGCACTTGTATGAAACAACCTCATTCTTCCTGTCCCATTTGGAAGCTAATGTAGTTCCAATCCTGCCGCACTTCTCGCATATAGCATTGAAAGGCAGCTTGTCGTAAGGCTTTCCATAAATTCTCTCGAATATGGTCTTTACCCTTTCTGAATTGTCAAGAATTTCCTTAATCTCAGCATTAAACTTTCCGCTTTCATACAATTTCCCTGTGCTCTCTATCTCCGCATTAATCCCCCACTCCTCGAACTTTTCAACGCACTGCATGAAATAGTAATCCGCATAGCTGTCATAGCCCTCTACTGGGCTGGGTATGTTTCGGAACGGCATTCCCATATATTTCTGAAACTTCTTGTCGAGGTATGCAGGAAGCTTGTCCATTGGGTCGATATCGTCGGAAGAAAGAATAAATCTTCCTTTCATCCCTGCGTCGCGCATCGCCTTGGCAATGGCGTCGTGAATCACCCATCCCCTGCCCGAGCCTATGTGGATTACTCCAGAAGGTGTTTTCTCGTCCAAAACAATATAGCCAAGTTTCCTTGCAGTCTTTTTCAGAACTTCGTCATTCTCAACGCGCTCCTTTACCTCATTTGCAATCTGGTCAGCCCAGTGAACGATTTTTTCAGGCATGGTTATCGCCTTTGCCGTGCAGTATAAAAATGTTACCTAAAGTTATTTAAACAGAATGTTAAAACCCCAACAAAGAACGCAAAATGGTAACAATTGCCCACATCGTAAAAAAAATCATCCAGAGCAGGCCCTTTCTTGAGGAAGCTCTGGGAAACAAAATCGTAAGCTACGGCAATCTGGCCGAAGAGCTTGCCCCCTTGATAGAGGAAGAGCTCGGCAAAAAGGTAAAGCAGGCTGCAGTTGCAATGGCTTTGCGCAGGTATGGCGACGAGATTGAAAAAAAGAACATCGCTGCCTCAAAATTTCCCTCTCATTCAGAGCTTATAATGAAGACAAGCCTGATAGACTTCACAGTCAGGAGAACTCCATCCCTGCTTGCAAAGCTCAAGGGCATCTACAATCTTGTTGACTTTGAGAAGGGCGATACATTGAATGTAGTAATAGGAAATTACGAGGTTTCGGTTATAATCAGCGAAAGGTACAGGGAAAAGCTTATTGATTTCCTGAAGGGCGAGAAGATACTCAACAGGGAAGAGGGCCTTGTTGCAATGACAATTACCTTCAGCAAGGATTTCCTCCATACGCCCGGTGTAATCTTTACTGTCGTCAAGCGCCTTGCCTGGGAGAACATAAACATATACGAGATAGTCTCAACGCTTACGGAGCTTACATTGATACTGCAGAAGAAGGACTCATTAAGGGCGTACCAGTCCCTTCAGAACCTCCTTGCGGAAAAAAAGGGTTAATTATTTAAATGAGGCATAAACTTCCAGCAGCATGACAAAAATCCACACGAGGACAAAGCGGATGTTTCTTCTTAGCACGCACCTGAATCACTACGATTTTTTCCATCCAAAAGCAAAGCAAAACAGGCCAAGAACCTTCAAATCAGAAGACGCAGCAAATAAATGGGCTTCAGAGCACAAGATTGCAAAGTACACTCTGGAAAAGGCAAAGAAGGGAAAAAGGTTTAAGATTTCTGTTTGACTATAACCAATTATCAAATCCGCCAGCCTGTCCAAATAACCCCTCCGCACCCATTTCCAATACCTTTTCGGTTAATTAGCGTTATACGCAATTCAAAAAATATTTCTCTACTATGAACAATGAGGTATGCTTTCAAAAATGGATAAATTTGATTTTTTCTTTTATTATAGAGGGGGATAATTGTGTTTTCTTCCGCTTCGCTACAGAAAACGATTTATTTATAAATTCCAACGATTTTAATAAACATAGGTCAATATGAAAAAGATAAATGTCGCAATAATCGGGGTAGGGAGCTTTACCAAAGCTTTGGTGGAAGGAGTTTCTTTTTACACAAAAAATCCTGCTGAACAAACTGGATTATTACATCCAACTATCGGACAATACAAAGTGAAAGACATCAATTTTGTATGCGCTTTTGATGTTGATGAGCGAAAAGTCGGGAAAAAACTCCATGAGGCAATTTCAGCAGGAGCAAATATTACAAAAGAGATAACCAAACCAATTAAATATACTGCCTTAGTTTATAGAGGACCTACGCTTGACGGAGTCATTGATGAAATGAGGAGAGAAAATTTTGTCAACGAAAGCAATGCGCCTGTTGTTGATGTTGTAAAGATACTAAAAGAAAATAAAACTGATGTTGTTGTTAATCTTGTTCCATCAGGAAGCGACCAAGCAACATTTTTCTATGCCGAAGCAGCACTTAAAGCAGGGTGTAGTTTTATTAATTGCATACCAACTCCACTCGCAACAAATCCAAAGTGGAGAAAACAATTTGAAAAAAGAGGATTAGTTCTTTTTGGAGACGATACAAAAAGCCAACTCGGAGCAACAATGCTAAACCGCTTTTTATTAGAGCTTCTCAAAATGCGGGGAATAAAAGTCACGAAATCCGAACAAATAAATCGTGGTGGCAATGCAGACCATTTCAATCTGCTTTATAGATTTGCGCACAAAGAAAAGTCGAAAAGTGAAGCTCTGAAAAAATTCTTAGAAAAAGAAGACGCTAAACCAACAGTAAAATTTTCCTACA
>DATDYF010000011.1:0-6801 GCA_035289105.1 Candidatus Nanoarchaeia archaeon | reverse complement strand
GGAGACAACTTTGTAACTCCTCCTGAAGAATGTGATCCAACTGCTCCAACTCCTCCGTTTTACTGCGGTGATGAGGAAATGTGCAGAAGCTGCAAGTGCGTATCTGGAGTTGAAGGTGTGATTGAAGGAGAAAGCCTTGTCGGCAGGTCAACAGCCACGGGAGGCACCATCCTTGAGCAGGACATGACAAGTTTTGAGGGCTCTTGGAGCAATGGCGCACAGCTATGGTGGATAGACGGCAAGCCAGGAGACTCGATAAGCATACCATTTGATGTAGCCGAAAGCGGCTATTACGATGTTAAGGTGAGACTCACAAAAGCAGTCGATTATGGGCGGTTCGAACTTTACGTTGGCAATTTTCCTCTTTTTGTAGACCTTTACAACGATGGCGTTATACCCTCTGATGAAATCTCCTTGGGCAAGTTCAATCTCGAGGCAAGGACTCACTACATCGGCGCTGGTATTCTTGGCTCTAATCCACAGGCAGTACCTAGCTACATGTTTGGTTTGGATTATATTTCTGTTAAGGAAGCGTTCCATCCATTAATAACTACAATTGGAATTTATAGGCAAGGGGAATCTAAATTCTACCTCAGAAATTTCAATAAAGGAGGAATTGCTGATACAACCTTCCCCTACGGCGAGATAGGCGATTTGCCAATAGTTGGAGACTGGAATGGGGACGGTTTAGATGATGTTGGCACTGTCAGAAAGCAAATAGACATCGGTGCTGATGGAAAAACAAAATATTGGCTGCATTGGTACCTTGATTACGATGGCAATTACCTTTTCTCAAATCAATCAGACATAGCAGGGTTGCTTGGCAACTGGTCGGATAAGCCAATCATTGGCGACTGGAATGGTGACGGCAAAGATGAGATTGGTGTAATGAAACCCGTACTTCCTGCTCCCGGTGCCGGATTTTATCTCGACTACAACGGCAATAGCAAATGGGACACGGCCTCTGGAGGGGACAAGCTTGTAAATTTCGGACTTGTAACGGACATCCCTATTGCTGGCGACTGGAATGGAGACGGTGTTGATACTATTGGGTTTTATCGGCCATCAGAATCCAAATTCTACCTAAAAAATTCTAATGTGGAGGGAACTGCAGACCTAATATTTGGGTACGGGCTTCTGGGAGACAAACCAATAATTGGAGACTGGAACGGTGATGGAGCAGATACCATTGGTGTTTACAGGCCATCGGAAGCCAAATTCCACCTAAGAAACTCTAACACCGCAGGAGTTGCTGATATATCATTTGGATATGGTCTTTTAGGGGATTTGCCTATAACGGGGAGATGGTCGAGATGTGGCGATAATGTATGTGATAATCCATTGGAAGACTTAAATAACTGCCACGGGGATTGCGGCTGCGGAGATGGGTATGTAACACCTCCTGAAGAATGTGATCCAACTGCTCCACCAAACAACGAATGCGGGGTACTCAAGGATTATAGGTATCCTCACAAACCCGTCCTTAAATTCAAGAAGGGGACTCTTCGTTTGCTTGACAAGGGAAGAACAGAGCGCTATGGATATGGGACTAGCAGAGGAGTAGCTGCCTGCACAAGAACAGTGATAACAGAAGACGTGAAAAAGAGCCTTTCAATCTATGTATCTGAAATATCAGATTGGATATTCAACTGGACAAAAGGAAGTTTCAAGATTGTGCCACGCTACCATTCTGTCGAAGCAGATTTTGGCGGATTTGGGTTGAGCGAAGACCCCAACTCGCCAACAGGATACGAGACTGGCCACGACCCGCCAAACGAACAAACGGTGCTTTATGCAAAGAAAGCAGGCATCGATATCTCAACTACGGACCTCTTTTTGGTATTTACCAATCCTTATCCTGCACCGGGCTCCTTGAATGAAGGGATTCTTGCCCAAACTTATATTGGATCCGTTTGGGGGGATTTTAATGGTGTCGCCCCTGCCAGAATGACTGCAACGGCCTCAGCAACTGAGCCACTATCCAAGGAATGGATTGTTGCTGCCGGAATTCACGAGTTAACTCACGAAATCAATATAGGCCACCATATAGTTTCTGGTCTTAGAGATGTGTATGAAGAAAAATATTCTGATAAAGGTTTGCCCCCACCTTCAAGTTGGTGTAATCAAACAGACCACGTCATTGATGAAACTTCGCATCCTGAACTTTACTTTCCAGATTCATATTCCGCTATGAACCCTATGTTTACTGAATACCCCTTTAAAGTATGGAATTCAAGCAGCACGTTTCAATCCTTCTGTTACAATGCGGAATCTACGGGAAGCTATTCCTGGCCAAGTGTAAATCCCTTAAACCCCAACGACCATTACGAGTACTTTGAAGGTTATCCGCCTACGATGGTATACTACCAATTCCTGTATCAGTTGCACTACCAACCAGAATATACAAGCAGGTTCTTTACTTCGACCTGCAAAAACAAAAAATTAGATACATCAAGGTTTGGTGTACCAAACTACGAATTCGATGTCGACCTTGGTGGCCATTGCCTTCCCGTTTACTATAAATGTGACGGTCTCTGCCTCGATGTCAAATTTGCACCAGAAGGTATTGTGGATGCTGCAAGTAATCTTCCCATCAAGGCAGAGAATGTCAATGTGGTATACGATGAGAACGAAGGGTATGTCGGCAGTTTTGAAGGCCAGTCAAGGATAGTCCTTTCAGCGGCAGAATTCTTTGCAGACACCGACGAGATTACAATAGAGACTACAATTAACCTAAAGAACATCACATATGCTCCAATTATGTTTAACATTGATAGATATTACCTCCTACTAGCTAACGGTGATATCCACTTTATAGTTCAAGATTGGTATATCTCAGAGCCTCAAGCATGGATGGATCTGGGCGTTTCTACGGATATTAAACCAGGAGAATGGCATACGATTAAAGCTACGTTAAAGAACGGGACATCTTCTATATATTTAGATGGGGTGAAAATTGCTCAAAGCGAAAATAAGTTTGATGGTTTATTCATACCCCAAAGCACGGATTCTACGGCTACTCCTTTTATTGGAGATAACCTCAACTACCAATTTTATTTTCCCGGGAGATCATATTTCAATGGGAAGATGAAAAGTTTTAAGTTTTCTAATAAAGCAATCTATTAATTTTTCCAATTTCTGGCAAGTTTTATATACACTCCACGAATAATCTGCGTCATGTCATCCCTCACCATTTACATACACAAGTCAATAGAAGAAAATGCATCCCTCTATTTTGAAAAGGCAAAGCAGATGAAAAGAAAAATTCAGGGAGCTAAGGACGCCCTTGAAAAGACCAGAAAGCAGCTCGAGAAGCTACAGAAGGAAGCGGTTGAGGAAAAGAAAGTGACTAAGAAGGCAGCCATAAAGCGCGAATGGTATGAAAAATTCCGCTGGTTTTTCACCTCGGAAGGATTTCTGGTGATAATGGGCAGGGATGCAACAACCAATGAAATCATAATAAAAAAACACACAAACCCGGACGACCTTGTTCTGCATACAGACATGGCAGGAAGCCCGTTTGCTGTAATCAAATCAGAGGGCAAAAAAATAGGACCTGCATCAATCGAGGAGACTGCGCAGGCAACTGCATCCTACAGCAGGGCATGGAAGCTTGGGCTTTCCACCTTGGATGTCTTTTATGTCAATCCGGAGCAGGTAACCAAAAAGGCAAGGCCCGGAGAATATCTGCAAAAAGGGGCGTTTATGATTTACGGAAAAACGAATTATCTTCACCCAACCCTAAAGCTTGCAGTTGGCATTGACGAGAACGGCAGGCTGGTTGGCGGCCCTGACATGGCAATAAAGGCGCATGCAAAGGATTTCGCAATAATAATGCAGGGAACTGAAAACCCCTCTGATGTTGCAAAAAAGCTCCATCACAGGTTTAAGGCGGATATTGATGAAATCTTAAGATTCTTGCCAAGCGGGGGATGCAGAATTGAGCGCTAAATTTGCATGCAAGGGAACAGGAAGCTGCTGCTCGCATATTCGGGGATTTGTCGGGGAAGATGACAAAAAGTTCTTTGAGGAATTTGCTTATGGAAGGCTTCCATTGGTCCAGCTTATGCCAATTGAAAGGACATCTTTTCCGTTGTGGGATTGGGAGGCAAAAAGGTTCCGGAATGCTGCCCTAAGGCTGAATATCGAGCCAAAAATCATCCCTTCGCGTGCAGTTTATGACCAAAATGAAAACCGCACCATAATTGTAACTTACTCAATAGACTCGGATGCATGCACCTTTTTGCAAGAAGGAAAATGCGCGATTTACAACGAAAGGGCATTTATTTGCAGATTGTTTCCGTTCCAGAAAAGCCCCTTTCTCAAAACAAACGAAGAGTTCTCTGCTGAATCGCTGTTTGGGGGGTGTCCTGCAATCTCCGGCATAGTTCCTAATATCCCTGGAGATTTTAGGGAAATGATTTCTTTTCTGCATGAGAGCTTCAATTCAACATTCTTGAGCGCAGTTGAAAATGACTATGTGACAAGCTGGATTAACAGAACAATCATTGACCTAATGAAAAAAAAGGCAATGATGCCCGCCATGAATCACCCTTACAAATTCCTGATTAAAAGAATGGAAAACTCGGAAAAAATTGACCTAACTGATTTCCTTGTTGAGAAAGCTATTTATAGCAGGTTTGAGATGGAGGAAATAATTAACAGCTTTGAGAGCAATGTTCATGCAAATTCAAGATTAAAAGAGGTACTTTATGATTTCAACAGCACAAATGAAACGCCTTGAGGCAAGGAGCATTGGCTATGGAGTTTCCCTTCAGCTTTTGATGGAGCGCTCCGGAAAAGGCGTCTATAAGGCTGTCGAAACCTCCCTTGAGCCCGGAATGAAAGTGCTTGTTGTCTGCTACCACGGCAACAATGGCGGCGATGGATTTGTTGCGGCAAGGTACATTGCAGAGAAATGCTTTGTTGATGTTCTTTCTCTTGGAGAAGAGTCAAAGATGAGTTTTGAAACCATGGCAAATTTCATCAAGCTGAAAAGCACACCAAATGTGCGAATAATAACTGATACCAAGCTTGTAAACTTTAACGATTATAACTTTATCATTGACGCAATCTTTGGAACTGGCTTGAAAGGGCACATACACGACCCAGTAGGCTCTGTAATTTTGAGGTTCAACAGGGCCATGGGCTATAAGGTTTCAATAGACGTTCCAAGCGGCATAGACCCTGATTCAGGAAAGCATGCAAATGTTTTTGTGGTTCCAAACATGCTTGTCGCGCTTCATGACCTGAAGAAGGGATTGGGCAGATTCAGAAGCATAACAAAAAGGGTTGAATTGTGGCTTAAAGATGAGAGGAGAGACATACTTAAGAAAGAGTGACCTGAAGCTTCCAAGGAGAAAAGCAGCCTCGCATAAGGGGCAGAATGGAAGAGTTTTGGCAATTGGAGGTTCAGGTGATTATGTCGGTGCAATAGCTCTTGCAGGTCTTGCTGCTTTGCGCTCAGGGGTCGACATTGTAGTCGTTGCTGCGCCCGAGAAAACCGCATGGGCGGTTAATTGCTTAAGCCCGGATTTGATAACTAAGAAATTCTCTGGAAAATATTTCACCCAAAAGCACGCAGGTGATATAATAAAGCTCAGCAAATCCTTCGACGTTGTCTTAATTGGGAATGGCCTGGGGTTGAGAAATGAAACAAAAGAATTTGTCAGGAAGGTTGTTAAATCGGTTAAATGCCCCTTGGTCATTGATGCAGATGCAATAAAGGCGCTAAGAATTCAGGATATTTGCAATGCCATCATTACCCCCCATTTTGGAGAGCTGGAAATTTTATTGGGAAATTCAAAAATAGGAAAGAATGAAATTCAAAAATATGTCAATGGAAATGTCATCCTGCTGAAAGGCCCCACTGATACAATAATCTCAAAAAGCAAAGTTGTTTTCAACAAGACAGGAAACGCTGGCATGACCAAGGGCGGCACAGGGGATGTTCTTGCAGGCTTATGCGCCGGCTATCTTGCGCAATCACATGATTTGTTCCAGAGCGCATGCAATGCCGCATACATTAACGGCATGATTGGTGATATCCTGCTAAAGAAGAAAAAGGGCTTTACATATCTTGCGAGCGACATGGTTGGGGAGATTGGAAGGGTTGCTGAAAAATTCTCCAAAGATTAGCTTATTTTATATTCATTTTATTTAACTCTGCAAGCAAACCTTCAACATCTTTATTTCCTTTTTTTCTTTGCAGAAGATATTGGCACTCTTCTTTGACCTTCTTTAGATTATCCATGGGAATAGAAATCCCGATTCCTCGCAGGAAATAATACACTATGCTGGGAGGGATACTGTGAAACTCTATATTTCTCATAAATCCCTCGTGGAGCTCAACGGACAAGACACCCTTCGGATCATAAGCCCCGACAATCGCGATTTTAACCATTTTTCCACCTCAATCAAACTGATATACAGCCTGAGCAAATTCGATTATTTAAACTTATCTTCTTCGAAAAACAAACATTTAAATACTATTTATCCTAATAATCTAAAAGATAACTAAAAAACTATTAAATTTAATATGGTAAAAATCCAAAAACTCCCCTCAGGGCAGCTTGTTGTGACTATTCCCAAGGTTATTGCAGAGTACGAGAATCTTGAGAAAGGCATGGAGCTGGAGTTTAAGAAACACCCGAAGGGTTTTCTTCTTGAGGTGAAGCGCTGATGGAAGACATTTTCTTATCAATAGGCATCATGGTGATTATTGCAACAGCATGCGCCTATCTTGGAAGGATAATAAAGCAGCCATTGATACCGGCATACATCGTTGCAGGAATCCTTCTT
>DATDYF010000010.1:0-36713 GCA_035289105.1 Candidatus Nanoarchaeia archaeon | reverse complement strand
ATATAGCAGAACTTGCAGTCTGGCGTAGAGCAATACCAGCTCAGGAATATTGCACGTTCGAACCAGGTTTGTTTCATACGTCTGGTAAAATGCGATGGTTATTTAATGGTTGTTAAAATCAATTATTACTCGAGGCACACTACAACGAATTGGCGGCATGCCAATTCAGTAAAGTTTATAACATCTTAGAATTACCTTCGCCTGGGTGAGGTTAAAATGGACGATATTTCAAATGAAGAAGATAACTTAGAACGGATTCAGTCGGAAGAAAATGATAGACTGAAAACAGAAAATAAAACTTTTGAGATCATATCATATGGCGCAGATTATACTTTGTCTGTGTTTTATGAGAAGTTATCTAAAAAAGAGATAATCACACCAGAATTTCAAAGAAAATTTGTTTGGAAACCTGAACAAGCAAGTAAATTGATAGAGAGTTTTCTATTAGGATTGCCTGTACCCGGAATCTTTCTTGCAAAGGAAAAAACTGAAGATAAAGAATCTGGAAATTTTTTAGTAGTTGATGGTCAACAGCGTTTAAGAACTATTCAAGCATTTAGAGATGGAAAATATCCTGTGAGTGACGAACCTTTCCACCTTATTGATGTTCAAGACCAGTGGGAAGGTAAAACTTACAAGGATTTAGAGCCAGTTGACAGAAAAAGATTTGATGATTCTATTCTGAGAGCTACGATTATTAGGCAAGTTGACCCGAAAGATAATACGAGTATTTACCAAATCTTTGAAAGACTTAATACTGGTGGTACAATTCTCCAAAATCAGGAAGTTAGGAATTGTGTTTATTATGGGAAGTTTAACGATTTACTTCATCAACTAAATAAAGAAAGAAACTGGAGGGTATTGTACAACATGAGTTTACCCCAAAAACGAATGAAAGATGAAGAACTCATCTTACGATTCTTAGCTTTGTTTTATGATTTTGAAAAATATGAGAAACCGATGAACTCATTTTTATCTGATTTTATGGGAAAAAATAGGAATCCTACACTCCAGAAATTAGAGGAAATGAAAAACATTTTTCAAAATACAATAAACTATCTTCAGAAAAATATTGGTCTGGAAGCATTTCGACCAAAAAGAAATCTCAATATTGCTGCTTTTGACTCAATTATGTATACTATTGCCAAGTATAATCCAAAATTCAAATCCAATCTAGTAGAACAAATCAAAAAATTATTCGAAGATGAAGATTATCATAAGAGTATAACTGAAGGAACCACTGACCCCCCAACAATTGCAACTAGATTTAGATTAGCAAAGAAGTATCTGGTTCAAAATGGAGAGTAAATACGCTCAAGCAAAATTGGATTTTTTAGACACTCTCTTCCATGGTTTTGAGAATCAAGAACTAGATGATTACACCAAGAGCCATATAGCAAAATATTTGACGGTATTATGTTCCGGCGTGTTCGAAGATATAATAAAAAATTTTATATTGGAGTTATCTCAAAAAGATACTCTTAGGAAAGAGATTAAGGAATTCATTTTTAAAAAAGTTCAATGGTCGCTAAATAATCCAAAATACCCTAAATTAACGACTTTCCTAGATGAGTTTAATAAAGAATGGGCTAAAAAATTAAATGAAAGAGTAGAAGTAAAGAACAAAGATGCACTTACATCTATTGTTAATAATAAAAATTTAATTGCGCATGGAAATTCATCTACTATTACCTTTCCCCTGATTAAACAACATTATGAAGATTCTAAAGTGATTATTGAACAATTAGACAGCATAATTTTACAAGAATCTGGTTAATGCGTGCCATTTGTGATTGTCCTTTACGTATCGCTTCACCCATTTAATAGGACGACTTGTGACACGAGTAATAACTCTGCGGACGCAGGTTTCCAGAACTTCGTAACTGGAAACGATTTTAACAAGGGTCCTATAAGTTATGTGCAATATTACTCAGGGCATCCATGAACTAAAAATATTAAAAAACTCAAAAAACTTAAACGAACAATTACAGAAAGAATTATTTGAACGATATCCCGAATATAAAAATCGATATTACTAAGCCCCGATTCTTACTACTTTTTACGTGAGTGTGCGCCCCCAGACTATTGCCTTCGTATGTGCACAAGTAACCGAGAGAGTTGTATAGTATGTGCCCATGCAGCACTCTCCAACCTCCGAACAGTGAGCTGTTAACTTAACGAGACCTAATATTTCGAAATAACCCTAAAACCCATCTTCCGAGACTGGCTCTAAACCAGAATGCCCAAACGAAATTATTTCAGTAGTTTGGAATGGTAAAGAAACAGGTGGATAAACTGCCCTATATTGCTTTTCTCGGTCACATCCTTTTGGTAGAACATCAACAGGTATATTCCCAAATCGTGCAGGAGCCTTGAAGAATTGTGTCTGCTCTGGAATTTCTACATTAATTTCTGTAGAAGATTCGCTTATCTCTTTTTCAGCCTCTCGCTGCCAATCGCCGAGTTTGGCTGTAATCTTCTGTTCTTTCTTCTTTTTCATATTCAATCATCTTTTTCGATAATCATCTTGTCATCTTTAGTATCTACTTCCAACTCTTGACCAGATTTCCAGCCAAGTTTCTTGATTAGTTTAGAAGGAATAACCACCCAGAATTTCTCATATTCTGTGCCTTTATACTCTCGGCTGACTTGGCTCTGTAATCGCATGGTGATATTAGATACCTAACCCTTTATAAAGATTTAGATACCGAAAGCTATATATCTGGATATTCTCTTTTAGATACCTAAAGGTTTATATAGTAGTTTAGGTATCTAAAGTGTATGGAAGCAAAGATTAAATGTGTTCATTGTGAAAAAAGCAACTTCATCAAGAAGGGTTTTAGAAGGACAGAGAATAGAGGTAGGATTCAAACCTATAGATGCCTCGATTGTGGTAAGAAATTCACTCAAGATGATGGCTTTTACCGTATGAGGAACAGCCCCGAGAAGATAACTTCAGCCATAGACTTGTACTTCTCTAACCTCTCCAGCCGTAAGGTCAGGAACCACTTTAGAAGGCATTGGTCGCACAATTCCAGTCATGTGACTATCTTAGATTGGTGTAGAAGATATACGCTTAAAGTCAGCAAATATGTTGATTCTATGCAACCAACATTAAGCGGTCAGTATTACGCCGATGAAACCGAGATAACAAGAGGTAAGAATAAAGACATCTTTTGGTGTAATGTAGATTGGGGAACTAGATACATTAACGCAACACTCTACAGCCCACGAAGCCAAGATGTTACCGATGCAACTGAGTTTATGCAGCGAATTAAGAAACACAGGCTCCCTGAATACGTCCAAACAGATGCGGCAACTTTCTACCCCAAGGCTTTCAGGAATGTATTTTATTCAAATACTGGCAAGAGAGCAGAACAACCAAAACACATCATCAACAATGTGTCAAAGACTAAGAAACACAACGTCAGAATAGAAACAGTCTTTATGAAGGTCAAAGACCGAGTAGATGATTTTAGGGGACTGAAGGCTCTTTGGTCTGCACCAATACTTATGCAAGGGATAGTTTTACAGCACAACCTAATAGAAGCACATACAATGACAGGTAAGATACCTGCCGAGTTAGCTGGATTGAAATTAGAAGCTGGAGAGAATAGATGGTTGGGGCTGATTAGGTTAAGTTCTCATGTATCACAAAAATAATCTATCTCTTCATTCTTTTTGATAATTCCTTATCAAACTTTTCAGACAAAGATGATGATTTAAAATTCTTTATTTCGCCATCTAATTTTAAGAGTACCTCTTTAGTAATACTTTCCATTGTGTCAATTATCTTTTTTGTTTTGTCCATGTTTAACCTCTCAAAAGCTCAACGACTAGCCCTATTAAGTACTTAGCATTCTCCATACTAAGTAACCCTCTATTTTTCTTTATCTGTTCCTCAATTATCTTCTTAGCTTCTTTGATTTTCTGAATTCTTATGTCAATATCGGAGATTGTTGTGTTTATTTTCTCAGTAGTCTCTTTTTCTTGAGTATAATATTCCATAGGCACTGGTAATGTAGTTCTTTTTATGAAGGTTTTATGTTCCCTTATCTCCCTCAACAAAGCGTTCATTTTCTCTCTCAAATCAAGGAGGCGATTACCACTCAAATTCATCACTTGATTAAGTATGTTGATGTCGTCTTTTTCCAACTTCTTATTTGAGAATAAAATCTGCCTCAAGAAAACAGTTTGTATAGCTTCTTGTGAATCACATACAGTGGTATAGTATGTTTCCAAATCATAACTTAACTTCATCATGTTAAAATAAAACTCTGCTGTTGGGTAATGCTTAAAAGTGTCATTAAATAAAAGTTTTCCATTCTTGAAATTAAGGATGATAAAGGTTATCTCTTTCTTCCTGAAAACAAAATTCATTACTTTTTTTATAATACTGAGGGGATCATCTCCCTCAAATAAATCATCTGGAAGTTCTGAGAATATTGCTCTGAATGCACTTTTTAACTCATCTATCCTTATAGGTACGCTAGTTATACGTCTACTTATCTCAGGTAGGTTTGTATCAAAGAATTCCTTAACTTCTTTATCTGTGACATATTCAAACTTCTCTATCCCTTGTATGACTGATTGGATTTCCTCATCATTTTCTAATTCAATGAGATTATTCTTTACTAACTTCATTGGGACAACCTCAGAACCAGACAATTGTTTCTGATATTGTTGGAAGTTCGGAATATAGTATTTCTTACCCATAACCGTTTAAATAGGCATCTTTTATTATAAATCTTATGCATAAACCTCTTTTCCTCCTTATATTATCTTAATAGTCTTGGAAAATCAATTCTTCCTCTGTCGATAACAGGTCTCGCTAACTTTACAGCTCACCGAACAGAAAGTCTTAAATACACCAAGATATACTAAGATATCCAGGTGATTCATTTGTTTATATTCACGCAGCATGCCATTGAAAAGATGGACGCATTGGGTGTTGACAGGATGACTGTTGAGAGGACCATTCGAACCGGCATGAAGTGGAAGGAATCTCAGGAAGAGAAGTGGCATGCACAGATGGCCGGAATTGAGGCTGTGTTCCAAAGGCAGGAAAAGGACATGGTGTTAATCACAGTCTATGAAGCGGGGAGGAAAAAATGAAGTGCGTAATTTGCGGAGGCAATACTCAGAGGAAAAATGTGGAGCATAAGGAGTTCGGCATATCTCTTGGCATGTTCAAGGCTGACGTCTGCGAAAAATGCGGAGAGGCTTATTTCGACGAGAAGACTGCGGATGAGATTCAGAGAAGGTCAAGGGAAAAGGGATTGTTTGGCCTGGCAAAGAAGGCAAAGGTCGCGGAAGTGGGCAACAGCATCGCAATAAGAATTCCAAAGGAGATTGCCACGTTCATGAAAATCAAGAAGGGCAAGGAAGTTACATTATTTCCTGAGAGCCAGCATGACTTAAGGGTGCAGGTTTAACCGGATTTTCCCTTTGTGTCCTTAGTTGTATCATCCTGAAATGGCTTTGTTTTTGACCAATAGTCATTGAAATATGAACGGAATGTTTCTGCTATCTGCTTATTTATGATTTCAACAACAACCGGTTGTTTCTTGTCCTGCAGAAATATCTGGCTGACATCATTATAGATGAAAATCCAAGAAGGAGTTTTCACATCACTTGCCATGTATCTTGAATCACAATATTTGTATGAGTTCCTGTTCTTGAGAATATTCTTATCTGTTCCCTTGTTGAAAAGCATCCTGCACCTAATTCCTTCCTTGACACGCTTTTCATGGTCCTCCTTCCAATAATCATGGTATTTTTCCTCTTGGAATGCATATATCCCAAGGCTAAGAATCTCGCCACCTTTTTTTACCCTTGTATGATAATGCTCAAATGCGGTCTGCAGCCCCCGAAATCCCTCATAGACCTGAATATCTGTTGCAGGGTTTGCTTGCCTTAGCATTGAAAGCTGGGGAAGAAGCTTTGAGATTTTTTCTTTGCTTTGCTCAAGATTTTGCCTTCTTTTTTCAATTTCGTCAAGAATCCTCGCCGGCTCTGAAGCCCGATAATATTTCACCTTTTTCTGCGTGATGTATGATGCGAGGCCTTTCTCGATGAGCTTTTTGAGTATGTGGGGGATAAATGACCTCGCAACCCCTGATTTCATAATGATGGGCCCTGTTGTTGAAGAGCCAAGTTCAAGCAATGCTATGTAGACTTTTGCCTCCCCGTCTGTCAGCCCAGCATCCTTTACAAGTTCAAGCTCATACATACCTACCAGTTATGGTGGGTTAATATTTAAATATATAGTATTACTATTTAGTGACTAATCAATTGGGGGGATAAAGAATGAACATCAAGAAAACATTATTGCTTGTTGGAGCTGCACTACATCTCGTTAATGCAAGTGCTCAAGCTGGCTCACTGGAAGTGCTCACAGGAAACAACGCAACGACTGTCGATGCTAAATTGTATACGGAAATAAATCCTAACGTGGGAATATTTCTAAGAAATAGACTGACCGATCCATATCAGGGCAGTATTAGTGGTTTTGGAGTTGCAGATTTGGTGGCAAATTTTTGGAAAGGTGATTTTGGAACTATTGGCGGTGTCGCAGAAGCACTTTTTCCGTATGGCGGCAAGACCGACCCAAGGTTAGCTGTACTGTATAGCGGGACCCAAGGTCCGGTTAAAGAGGCAGTGCAAGTTACTGGCGGACTCGGAAGCAAAACCTTCGAATTATGGGGTCAAGGAACTTATTCAATTCCAATTTCTGAGGGTATTAATCTTGAATCTGGCCTTGAATTTGTATCTAATTTTGGAGTGCAAGGCCACAACTTCAGCAGGCAAAGTCCGAGATTAGGTATACGTTCTGGTGATGTATCTGGGTTAAAGGTGGGGGTTGGTGCAGATGTTATAGAAACACCAAAAGAAACGAAATTCAATGTTGGTGTTTTTGGGGAGTATGGATTCTGATGGGGGATTATTCTGGTTTGATTGGTCAACATTATAATTTGTATGAAAGGATTAGTTCTCCGACACTTCAGATAGTTATGGCGAACACAGTTGCAAAATATTTAGCAGAAAAAAATATTCCCCGTCCATTAATAGTGGATTTGGGATGCGGAAATGGAAGAAGCATGGAACACATATTAAGAACATGTCAGGGAGATGTTATTGGGGTAGATTGCGAGCCAGTTATGTTGACCCAAGCAAGGAAAAGGCTGGAAGAATATTGCGGCAGGGTTTTATTGGTTGAGTCTGACGTGCTTGGTTTACCCATGCAAATTATTAAGAGAATAAGGCCAGATGTGATTGCATCTGCTGAAATGATTCATAATCTTCCCCCGGAACAAAGGTTGTTAGTGTATGAAAGGGTATTTTATGCGTTGGATGGGGGTTTTTTCGTAAATGCAGATAAGTTCGCTTTGGATAACGGAGAGGAGCATCGTAAAAATTTTCTGAGTGCAATATCAACATTCGAAGCACTCAATGAGATGGGAATGCCTGAACTGAGGGATGCTTGGTTAAGGCACATGGAAAGAGACGAGACGCAGGGTTATAAACAATATGTTGGAGAAACAGCCGATTTACTGAACAGAATTGGTTTTAAGAATGTTGAAGTTGTCTGGAGAGAAGGCTTGTTCGCAATTATTAGGGGCATCAAACCATAGCGAATAAAAAGCCCCTGAGGAGAGTTGCACTCCTGATAGAATTGCTAAATTATATGCCTTATCTTAATTAGGTGTCTTTGGTTGCTAAAACCAACTTTCCTAATGAATTTTACACAGTTGTTATACCCATTAATCTGAATTTTCTCCCCGTCATTTGTTATTGTAAGGTTGATTCCTTCTTTGCGAAGTATAAAAGATATCTGTTTGATTAGTTCCTTGCTTCTTAGTTCTAGGGCTATTCTAATGTATGGTTTTTTATACGAATCCCTTTTATCAAAAAAAACGCAACCGTCTGTATCAAAGATCCCCCTTACGCATTTGAGAATGCATTCTTTGTTCTCCGATTCCAAGATTTCCCTTGGAATTAGTACAGTATACGCTTTTTTTCCACCGATAAAACCAAATCTTTTTGTTAGTAGTTCAAATAGTTGCTTAGAGTTAATGGTAATCCTCGATGTGTTCTGCCAAATCTTATGAATGGGGTGTGATCCGGGGAATAACCTCATGAACAATGATCTGAGATATTTTATGTGATAATCAAAATCTAGTGTCGCGTCACCTGAGTATTGGACCACATAACGGCTTCCATACTTGTTAGTGAACCCGTCCCCAATGAATGCACCAATAAGTTCGCATAACTCAGGAGTCAATGGAGTGTTTAGCGGGAAAATATACCTTGGAACAGATGATCCGATTTTTCTTCCTTTTTCAAAAATATCCTTATGTTTTTGGTAAGTTGCCCTGCCACCCTTAATCCTTCCCCAATTCTTTTCCCTTAGAGATATTACATTCCCAAAATACTCTGTGTGATAATCATCGAAACCTTTCAAAAATCTTTGGAACAACTCAATCGGTGTGGAAACATTTCCGTTCCTCAACTTTTCCAAACGCGACTTATAAAGACCGAAATGGGTCGCAACATTTGACCAAGACCCATATTTTCTTTTCAGTAATAAAAAGAAGTTCGTTCTATCAAATGATGTTTCAAAAAATACCCTTTTAGATATTAGCTCTTCCTCATCAAGAATCTTTCTTACCATAAAAAGCCCTCAAAGGGAATTGCACCCTTGATCTCGAGTTTACGAAACTCGCGCTTTGCTGACTAAGCTATGAGGGCATAGAATCATATAACCTCCATTTGTTTATAAAACTATCTTGGTTTCTATGCTACGGGGGCCTAGATATGCGATAACATTTCCTCTTTTGTGCGGAATTTCTTCTGGCAGTTATTGCAAAAGGTGCGCTTCTTTCCTTTTGCGTCCTTGACAATTCCGCCAACTATCTTGCCGAGGAATGTTCCCTCTATCTTCTCCTTGCAAATCTCGCATTTCATGTTGGACTGGGATTAAAGAGCGTATTTAAAGGTTAATCTTTTTAAATAGAGCCCCATGAAGCAAACCTATGAGCAAGGCAATAACATTTGCATTGATGCTGCTGGTTTTTGTTATTCCTATCTATGCGCAGGAAAGCATTCTTGAAAAGCAGCTCGAAATCAGGCAGGCATCCCTTGATGTGCTTACAAAGACGCTTGAAATCAGCATGGATGCAAGCATAAGCTATGTTAAGGAGCTTGGGGGCTCTACTTCTGAGCTTGACTCTTTAAAGGGCGATTTCCTTGCGAAGAGGGAAGAGCAGAGAAATGTGAAAGACCATGCATCATTAAATTCAGGTATAGGGGAGATGTCGAACATTCTGAAATCATTTAACGTAAAGGCTGATGAAATAATCAAGGCGAATAATGGAAACCCGCTAATTTGGATTGGAAAAGTTCTTGCTGCTGCAAAGGAAAATGAGGGCGCCATAAATGAAAAGAAAGACGCATACTGGGAAGTAAAGCGCGAAAAGACTCTTGAAATTTTTGATGAGCAGATGAATGCTATTAACGTGGTTGCGAAATTCATTGAAAGTTCCGGATGGGATATGTCGCAGATAAATGCGAAAATTGGCCAGCTCGAGGGGTTAAGGGATGATCTGGACGGTGCGCTTTCATCAAAAAATGAGATAGAAGTTGCAAAGGTGCAGTTTCAGATTGTTGCAGTTGGCGCAGAGCTTGTTGCCGTCGGCGCTCCTGGATTGGAATGGGCTTACAGTGCGCAAACAATAGCTTTCTGGCTCGATGTTGCTTCAAATGCCTTGGAAGGTATTGATAAAATGCTTACACAGCTTGAGGGTATTGGAATAGACGTCTCAGAGTTAAGGCAGGTATACAGCAGGGCAACTTCCGACCTAAACCAGCTTCAGAACGCTTACGACACAAAAAATGCGGCTTTGGCAAGGGACGCATTGGCTAAACTGCAAAAGGACTGGGTTGACTTTGCTGCAAAGCTGAATGAGATTATTAGCAGCGGGAAGCTGACTGAAGGGTACCAAAAGCAGGTTGAAGGCATTATCTCGGCCCTTAAGAGCAGCCAGCAGCAGATTTCCCAGGATATGGGTGGTATAAAATGAGGCGCGTTATCTTAGTTCTGGCTCTCATTTCCTTGGTTATACTTGTAGGTTGTGCAAAGAAATCCGTGGAGATTCAGAAACCAGCTGCAGAAAATCCGGTTATCGCAGAAAAACCAATCTCGGAGCCTGCTGTGCAATTGCCTTCCTGCTCTTCCGTAGGGGGAGATGTATGCGGCGCAGGCGAATCCTGCATTGGAGAATTGCTTGAAGCAAGCGACAGTTTCAGCTGCTGCTCCCAGCAATGCACTGCAAGAGAGCAAAAATCATTCTCAACATTCGATTTCGGCCAGGAAAACCCCGCAGTGGGAAGTATTGGAAAATAAGTGTTTTTTCTGCCAACATTTATAAAATGACTATTTACACCTAAAAACATGTCACGAATAGCAATTATCCACAAGGAAAGATGCAATCCTGAAGGTTGCGGGCACTATCTCTGCATTAGGGTCTGCCCTATAAACCGAAAGGGGGAAGAATGCATTTATGTTGACACCGATAAAAAAGCAGGGATTGCGGAAGACCTCTGCATCGGGTGCATGATTTGCGTACATAAATGCCCCTTTGACGCCATTTCCGTAATAAATCTGCCAGAGGAGCTGAAAGCCCAGCCAATCCACCAATTTGGCAGAAACGGCTTTCATCTCTATAACCTGCCAATCCCAATTTCCGGAAAGGTTGTCGGAATTTTAGGGGTAAATGGAATTGGAAAATCAACAGCAGTAAAAATTCTTGCCGGAGTCCTAAAGCCGAACTTGGGTAATTATGAAAAAAAAGAAGGGGCAGGCAATGCGGACCTTATAAAATTCTTCAAGGGCTCCGAAGCCCAAAACTTCTTTGAGAAGATGAAGAAGGGCGAGATTATTGTAAGTTACAAGCCCCAGCAGGTTGAGCTAATACCAAAGGGCGCCAAAGGCAATGTGAAGGGCCTGCTCAAGAAGGTTGACCAGAAAGGGGAGTTTGAAAGAGTTGTAAAGGAGCTGGAGCTTGGGCACGTTTTGGACACGGATATAGGCAAGATTTCAGGCGGAGAATTGCAGCGTGTTGCAATTGCTGCTACTGTCCTAAAGAAAGCAAATGTTTACTTCTTTGACGAGCCATCTTCCTTCCTCGACATCAAGCAGAGGATAAAGGTAAGCTCGTTTATCGGGAATCTTGCAGATGAGGATACTGCGGTGATGGTTGTGGAGCACGACTTGATAATTCTTGATTACATGACAGACTTAATTAATGTAATGTACGGAAAGGAGGAGTGCTACGGAATTGTTGGGGGCGTAAAGGCGACAAGGACCGGAATGAATGCCTACCTTGACGGATACATAAGGGAAGAGAATGTGCGCTTCAGGGACCATGCGATAAAATTCCTGGAAAAGCCGCCTGTATCGAGGGCAGGCGTGGAAAGTTTAACCTCCTGGAAAGGAATAAAGAAAAAGCTTGGTCAGTTTAGCCTTTCAGCCGAGTCCGGAGAGATATTCAGGGGCGATGTTATAGGCATCATGGGCGAGAACGGAACCGGAAAGACTACCTTCGTGAAGATACTGGCCGGCGTGGAAAAGGCTGACTCCGGCGAGATTGAAAAGCATGTGAAGGTTAGCTACAAACCGCAGTACATTGAAGCAGACCCTGAAGAGGTGGTTGCTTCTGCTGTAAGCGAGGCTGTCCAAAAATATGAAATTCAGCTGATAAGGCCCCTGAATATTAAGCCGCTTTTGCAGAGGAAGCTAGGGGAGCTTTCTGGCGGAGAACTGCAGAGAGTTGCGATTGCAAGATGCCTGAGCCAGGATGCTGAATTATACCTCCTTGATGAGCCCTCTGCCTACCTGGATGCAGAACAGCGCCTTAACGTTTCAACAGTAATCTCAAATTTCATGGAAATGAAGGGAAAAAGCGCAGTTGTGGTTGACCACGACCTTTTATTTCTGGATTACATTTCAAAGCGCCTCATGGTTTTTTCAGGAATCCCGGGGAAGGATGGAAAGTGCAACGGCCCTTACAGCATGGAGGAAGGCATGAGCATGTTCCTGAGAAACCTAAACATCAGCCTGAGAAGGGATGCAGAGAGCAGAAGGCCGAGAATCAACAAGCTGGGCAGCGTCAAGGACAGGGAACAGAAGAGTTCCGGGAAGCTGTATTATCAATAGGATTCAAATCGGAATAATCTTAATGCCTTTTTCTTCCGGGATTATTGAAACTTCTCTTTTGTCCTTTAGGCGGTATCTCTTCGCCAGTTCTTGCGGGATTCTCAATCCCAAGCTCAATCCCCATTTACATATCTTTGTATTGAACCTTTTCAGCTCTCTATATTCCCTCGCAACATCTTCCAACTGCTTCATGTCGACTATCTCTTCTTTGCATTTCTCGCATTGATAATAGCGGTAGCTGATGTTGTCAGGTGTAGACGCTTTCATCTCCTTCATTTTTTGACCGCATTTAGAGCATTTCTTCATTTTATCGCCTTTTTGTCTCGACAGTTAAGATTCTTATCAAATTTCCGACCACATGGTCCACACACACAACCTTAAATCTTTTATAGTCCATGCTGAATCTCAGGTAATTCTTTCCAAACCGCTCTCTTTTACCCCCTTTCAAGGTGGCTTCGATCATGTCCGGAGTCACTTGTCTCTCTAAAGCCCTGACAAAGGCGTGCCTTTTTATCTCTATTACGTATCCAGATGAGTCTTTAATATCTCTTAATATATTAAGATATTTAAGAATATATTTAAATGTTTGCTTTTCCATTTCAGCGTCTATTTCTTTTTTGCTTCCTTTCCTCTTTCTCAAAAAACAAGGAATAAACAATCACTCCCCCAAGGATAAGCACGGCAGCAACAATTGCAATGCTTCTTTTGTTAAGGTAAAATGCTCTTATCTCTTTCGATAAAATGCCGTTTCTCTCAATGACATTTAAATTCACTTTCAAAGAAATCCCCGGGGCTATGGAGAGGGCTCCCTGATTCTCGCTGTAAAAGCTGATTTCAAGGACTTCGGCTAAATTTCCTGATGCATCTTCGGGAAGGTTAACTGAGAATTTAATCTTCTCGCTCGAATTTGCTTTAATCACGCCGTTGTCAGGAATGGCAAAGTAGCCCGGATAATTTTTGATGCTTATTGCATAGAGGCTTTCGTGGAGTGAAGGGTTAAATAATGTAAATTGCGACTCCACCCTTTCTCCGGGCCTTATCGCCAAATCCAAAGTTGAAGGGGATACGGCAATGCCCTGGGCCAAAGAAACGGGGGCGGCCAAGAAAAACAAAAACAAAAAAGCAAGCTTCATCTCACGACTGAACCGCAACAAGCTTTATGGTGCCAACATAATCCCCTGCCGCTGCAGACGACGGAATTGTTACCCCAAACGAGATCTCCTTTGTTGACATTGTGCCGTGCACCAATCCTACTTGGTTCACAACCGGGCTTGCCGTCAAAGTCTGGGGCTGGGATAACGTTGGATTAAACGCGTATTTTACATTTCCTACTGGAATTACCGCACTTCCCGAATTAAAGTCCGTTCCTGAGACTTCAGAATCAATAACGACATTCCCTATATTCCTCACTGTTGCTTTATTTGTGCTATTGATGTCTGCATCTCCAAGCACATTGCAGGTATCTCCTGAATTGCCTGCACAGCTTATTGAAGAGGCATCAATCTCAAGTCCAATCAGGCTTAGATATTCAAACGTTGCAGGTTTCGAGCCTTTTGTGCCGCTCGTGGATACCGCCTCTATAGTCATCGTGTAATTTCCGGGGTCTTCGTAGAAGTTTATGCCGATAGAGCCCGAATACTCCACTGCCGTTGCGTTCAGGCTTGACGATATAGTCAGATTAATTTTCTCCGAACCTAATGATGCGCTCACATATTTCGTATTATTATAACCCTGCTCATTGTTGACAATGACGTTCAATGGTATTTGTTTTTTGGCTTTTGGTTGCGGTGTTACTTGCACTCCGGATTTTGTGGTGTCGTCATCAAGTGAGATAGAAATGCTATCAACCGTGGGAGCTGATTCGGTAACGGTGATGTGGAACTGCAGGGTATTCCCCTCAATATATGAAGAGCTCTGCAGATTGGGTGCTGCTGGGATGAAGTCCTGAGAGTTGTCGTTGGAATCCTGAACGCGCTGCAAGGATTGTCCAGAAGAAGTTCCAGGATGGGGTGAGCCCTCATAAAGACCTTCATCAATGCCAGCAGCAGAGCCCCAACCTACAGCATCTACAAGCGTGCCATTAGAAACTAAAGCAATGCCGGAGTCAGTATTCGTTAGCGTGATTGCCTCTTCATAATCGGCATCGGGCCAAGCTGGGTTGTCTTTGCTGGTTGAAAAGCCTGCATCCGCAATCAAGAAATACGCTTTTGGCTGGATTATTTTTCCCGCTGGGATTGTTGCATCTGCCACCGAGGTTTCGGTTCTAATGCTCCAGCCGGAAATATCGATAGGGAAATCCCCGGGGTTATACAGCTCAACTGCCTCTCCGCCCGACTCTGTGTTGACTGGGTCATACAAAACTTCGGAAATCTGCACCTGCGCCAAAGCTGACATGCTTTGGATTATTAATAACAAGATTACTGCTATTTTCCTCATACAAACACCCCGCGCTGGAAAGAATTCTTGCTATAGGGAGGAATAACTCCTTAATAAACCTTGCGGCGATTTTTCCGGAAGAATAACGTGAAGTTCGCGAAAATTTTCAGAAAATGAGTGTAAATTCAAAAGCAATAAATACTGAAAACATAATATATGTCAAATGCCGGGAAAAATGCCAGTTTTGTTTGTCGGCCATGGCTCGCCGGTAAACGCAATTGAGAAAAATGAGTTTAGCAGCAATTGGAGAAGGTTGGCAGGTAAAATCCCAAAGCCTGATGCGATTCTTTGTATTTCTGCGCACTGGCTAAAGGAAGGAACGGCCGTAACTGCAATGGAGCGCCCGAAAACAATCCATGACTTTTACGGTTTTCCAAAAGAGCTTTACGCAGTGAAGTATCCTGCAAGGGGTTCTCCGGAACATGCAAAGCTGGTAAAAAAGGCAGTTAAAACCGTTCCGGTTGAGTTCGACTATGAATGGGGGCTTGACCACGGCACTTGGTCGGTGTTGCGGAATATGTACCCAAAAGCGGACATTCCCGTCCTTCAGCTCAGCCTCGATTACCAGCTTTCCTTGGACAAGCTCTTTAAGATTGGGAGAGAGCTAAGCGGGCTTAGGAAAAGGGGAGTTTTGATTATTGGCAGCGGCAATCTTGTGCATAACCTGATGGTCATGAATCTCGGCGCAAAGCCGTATCGTTGGGCAGTTGATTTTGATAATTTTGTTTTTGATAGTTTAAGCAAAAAAGATTATGTCAAGCTTACTGATTACACCAAACAACCTTCATCATCACAGGCCCACCCGACAAATGACCATTACCTGCCGTTAATCTACGCAATCGGGGCAATATCAGGCGAAAAGCCCCAATTCTTCAATGATAAGATTGTCTACGGCTCAATCTCGATGAGGTGCGTAGTTTTTGGAATGGAAAAAATAAGGATTTAGCCCTAAATATTACAAGACGCCAAGCCTCTTTTCTGAAGATATTTTTGATGGTACTCCTCAGCTCTGTAGAAGGTGGAAGCTTTAATTATTTCTGTGGCAATTTTTTGCCTGAATCTCTTTTGTGCTCCTTCTTTTGATTTCAGTGCCTTTTCCTTTTGCTCTTTGGTGCAGTAAAATATGGTTGACCTGTATTGCGTTCCGATATCCGGGCCCTGCCTGTTTAGCTGCGTAGGGTCGTGAACACTCCAAAAAACATCGAGCAGCTTTTCATATGGTATTTTTGTTGGGTCATACTCAACCTCGACCGTCTCGGCATGCATTGTTTTGTCAGTACATACGTCCTCATATGTCGGATTCTTCATTTTTCCGCCCATATAGCCAACAGTGGTCTTGACAACACCTTTAACGCATCTGAATGCCTCTTCAACGTGCCAGAAGCATCCAGCCCCAAAATATGCCTTTTCTGTTTTCATTTTTTCCTGAAGTCCAGAGCGCATGAATTTATGCAGTACCTTTTGCCAGTTTTGGTTGGTCCGTCATCAAAAACATGCCCCAGATGGCTTCCGCATTTTGGGCATATCGCCTCAACCCTTTCCATGCCCAAGCTTTTGTCAATTTCTGTCTTGACGCTGGTTTTTTCCATTGGCGCGTCAAAGCTCGGCCAGCCCGTGCCAGAATCAAATTTAGTGTCGGAAGAGAAAATCTCGAAACCGCATAGGGCGCATTTATAGACTCCTTTTTCCTTGTTATGCAGATATTTGCCCGTAAAAGGAGCTTCCGTTCCCTTCTCCCGCATAACACGATACTGCCCGGGGGTTAATTTCTTTTTGAAGTCGATGGATGGTTTCATTGGGTATGTTTTTTTATGTATCTGCGCTTTAAATAACTTGCCAGGCGTTTGTGTTTGGGGAGAAGTAGTTATTTTATATAAACTGGAACATAACCAAGGGCAAACTCAATTTTCCCGCCTTTCGAGCTTATTGTTTGCGATGCCCCCTGAGTTTGGCCCCTTTCAGTTGGAATTTCGGTTATAGTTACGGTTTGCTTCTTCCACGGCAAAGATACCGTTGAAGAGGGCAGATTTGCGCCCGAGCCATAAAATTTCCCGTCATCAAACCATGCCACAATTATTTCTTCCCCACTCACATTGAATTCATATGCATAAACATTCTGGGCCGTTGAAAGCTTTTCCACACTGCCAAAGCCCTGAAGCTGTGAGGCCATTTTCGCTGCGTAAAACCCCGGCCTCTTTTCCTTTGGCGTTCTCTTTGCAGTAAGCTGGTCTCCGCCGCTGTATGAAGTGTCCATTAATCCGAAGTTTGATGCTGTCCCGGCTCCAAACGGTATGGGCCAGTCTTCAAGGTTGCCAATATTGATTCCCAAGTAGCCTTCAGCTGCAGCAACCACAAACTTCCTTGTTATTCCAATTGCAACGTGCTTCTCGAGCCATGCCATTGCATCGTCGTGATTAGGGTCATTTTTCTTCCTTACCGAGTCAATGAGTTTTGATGCTTCGCATCTTGTTGCAGAGTTTACGGGATAAAATTCTTTTGCCGCAAATAATCCGGGCTTGCAGGTTTCAAGGCCATATGCAAGAAGAGGGGACATTGGAAATGCATCTCCGGCATAGATTTCCTTTGAAGTTCCCCTTTTTGACATTTCCTTCCTTAGCCAGCGGATGGTTGCCGGAAGCTCTGAATAGTCAGAAAGGCTGTGAATATCGATAATGTCAAAATAGTTATAGGCATCAAGCAGCACAGGAACATCTGTTATGTCCTTTCTCCTTCCGCCCGGGGGGTTTGAAAGCCTCCTGTTGATTTCATTATCGCTCGGATTTCCCTGGAAGATGTCCCACATTAACAGCGCATTTAGCATTACTTTCGCATCTGGATATGCCTCTTTGATTTTTGGGTAGGCAAGCTTTAGGAGTTCAACATAATCTGCGCCTGAGCCGGGAAAGAATTCGGTGAACTCGCGCTCAACCCCCCATTGGCTGATTGCATATAGAAGGCCCGGCATATCTGCACCGCCGTCCTTGTCGTATCTCTCAACTGCAGAATAAACAAAATCCCGGTAATCGTCCTCAAATTCGGGCTTTGGTCTTGTGTCTTTTTTTCCGCGGGATGCCCAGTCGGACTGTGCAGTTATCAGCAGCTGAATGTTTGCAAACCCTGCTGACTGGTATTCTTTTATTGTTGAGTCTACAATTGACCAGTCATAATTTGAATTTTGTGAGGGCTGTATCCTGTCCCAATGCACTAAAATTGGGCTTGGCTTCATTGTTTGCAAGCGTGTCTCTGCGTAGGTTGATGCGAGGTAAGGAACGCCGTATTCCAGGCCAAAAAAGAATTTTCCTGAGATAGGAGAGGGCTGAACCGGAACAGGAATTGGAGGAGGTGGAGTAACCGGCACCGGCTGCTTCTTTGCGCATTGAATTAACAAGATTGAGATTACCGCCAAAATGAAAATGTGCCTGAGTTTCATAACAGACCACAAATGGGACTATATTTAAAGTTTTACTTCAAATAAGCGAAGCTTTTTGAAGTACTAAAAATGTGTAGTTCGCATTTTTATTACACCCTTCCCTTGCTTTCGCCCAACTTAACGCCTGATGCGATAATGTGGGATACTCTCACAGGCTCCGGAATTAAGGAATGGGTGCAGCAGATTTTCAGGAATTCCTTTGCCTTTGAGAAGGGTATGCCAACATACTGTATGTATATTCTGCCTGCCTTTTTCACTTCGCCAGCCTCCTCGATTAACCTCACCTTGTCCTCCATCCCTATTTTCTTCAATGTCTTGATTATGTTTTCCCTGTCGGGAATCCTCCTGATGACAACTATTACCGGTATGCCTGTTTTTTTGTGAAGCTCGTTGATGTCTATTATATTAAACCCGCCGAAGCCTATTCCGTCAAGGAATATGCACTGTAGCTGGGGCTTCCATTTTGACTTGTTTATCATTGCAACAACCCTTTCAGTGGAGTTATTGCCGTCGACCCTTACTTTTGTTGAAACAACGCCGTCTAAGTAGGAGCCGCCGCGGAAGACTGTCCCAATAACCAAGGTGTCTCCCTTCAGGTTCTTGTCAAACGGCGAATCGTCAATTCCGATTACGCGCGCTTCTTTCTTTATCATAAGGCGTAGTTAACTTCGGGAAGTTTTTAAGGTTTAGTATGGAATGATTTAAATATTATAATCAGTCCCCACCGCCATGGCTGGAAAAATTGACGCTCTTGTCGGAATTGAATCAAATCCTCCGGTTGGATATCAGAAAAAGCTTGTTCATGAGAATGAAAGCTGCCCTCTTTCTGAGACATTTTCTCGAGGGCAGATAGAAAGGAGAATAGCTTTCTATGAAGAATTGAACAGAAAGAGAGAAGGAATTCCCAGGGAAAAACGATTAGTTGAAAGGGTATTTGCACTATATGGGTGGGAAGATACAACAACTGTTAGGGTGTATATGAGGGAAACTGTCTCAAGAATAGCATTGCAACTGTTTTTTTCAGATTTTTCAATCTTTGTAGACAATGTGAATAGGAAAATACCGGACGGGTCAACTGACAAAGATTATGGACATGTGGTTGTCAGGGTCAGGGCAACAAATCGCGAGATTGAAGAGATTTTGGATTACATTAAACCCGGTTCTTCATATTATGTGTATGATGGAGAAAAATCAAAATATGTTAAAGGGAACACTTCAGCATCTGAATTTATTGTGACAAAAACCGATGGTCCTCAGCAACCCAGAAAATTCTGGAGGAGGAATCAGTCTTTTATATCCAGAATAGAAGAATTGAGGGTGGAAGTTGAGAAACCTCGTGATATTTAATATAAAACCGACCGACCACTACTCCCTGAATTCCACATCATCAACAATCCCGTCAGAATCCTTATCAAGCCCCTCAACTATTTTTGCCATAACCTTCTGGTTGAATTTATTGCCCTGCCTGATTTCCCTGAAATTCTTCAAGAATGCTATTATGGCGGCCTTTGTTCCGGAATGCCTTTTGCCTGCAACGACTAGTATCTGCTTATCCGGATTGAACGGGGATTTTGCCTTGACTATAAATCCGATTTCATCAGACTGGTAGCTTTTCCCGGAAACTTTTGAGACTATGGATGAATCTTCAAACCTAACCGGAAGCTTTCTGTTGACTTTTTCTGAAACCATATTTACCCTTGGACCGCCTATGATGACTAAATTGCTGTTTTCGAGCTCTTTTTCCCTTACCTCTGTATCGAGCTTCACGTTAAATTTTGGAACATAATTCAAAAACGTCCCCAAAAACAACGCAAGGTCCATGCCGTAATAGCCGTCTCTTGAGCGCGCCTTGTCGGGCCCATGAGGGTCGGGAGAGCCGACTATGATAAGCGCGTCCAGTATTCCTCCCTTGATGAAAGGGAACAGGAAATCCGATTCGTTTGCAAGCTTCTGAGTTGCCTCTAACTCCCTGAATTTTATGAAGAAAGAAGGCGAAGAGAGCGCATAAATGTTAACAAGAGCCCCCTGCCTTGGCTCTTTTTTTATTATTTTGATAATCCCTGAATTTTCCAGATTGTGAATATGGTAATAGACTTTCTGCTCGTGCACTTTAAGGTGCTTGGCGATGTCTTTCGGATAAGAAGGGCTCTTTGCAAGGAAAGAAACTATTTTTTGGGAAAGCTCTGAGCTAAGAGTGGAAAGCGCGTCCGGCTTTAATTCCAGCGAAGGCAATGATACAATTCCCGTTTCCTTTCTGTCTATTATGAACATTTTTTTAAAACCTTTTAAATTCCATTTTTCAATATTGTAAAATATCCGTCCTTTATAAAACTTTTTATAATGCCAATACTAAATTATTAGTAAAGCTTAAAAAGGGCTTTGCTTTTCATCTCCCCTTATGTGCGGGATTATAGGGTATATTGGAAAGAGAAGCGCTGCCGAAGTAGGAATAAGGTGCCTTAAGAGGCTCGAGTACAGGGGGTATGACAGCTGCGGCGGTGCAGTTATCCATGAGGGCAGGCTTGAAGTCAGGAAGGGTGTTGGAAAGGTTGATGAAATAAATAATAAGCTTAATTTGGATTCAATGAGGGGAAACATAGGAATATTCCACACCAGATGGGCGACACATGGCGGGGTAAGCAAGGAAAATGCGCATCCGCACTGCGATGAGGATGAAAGATTCAGCATTGTGCATAACGGAATAATAGAGAATTATTCTAAGCTAAAGGAGGCACTTGCAAAAAAAGGGCATGAATTTTCTTCTTCTACAGATACAGAGGTGATAGCACACCTTATTGCAGACAATTACAACGGCAGCTTAAAGGACGCTGTAATCAGTGCTTTGAGGGACATTGAGGGGTCATACGCGCTTGCCGTACTTTCGATTCATGAGCCAGATACGCTAATTGCCGCAAGAAACGAAAGCCCATTGGTTGTCGGCATTGGAAATGACGAGAATTTTGTTGCATCTGATTTTCCGGCATTGCTTTCCGAGACAAGGGATATTGTAATTTTGGAAAACAAGGAAATTGCGGTTCTAAAAAAGAGTTCGGTGGAATTTTTTGGCATTGCAGGAAACCCCATCCAGAAGAAGGCGCAAAATATTGAATGGGACGCTGAGAGCGCAGAAAAGATTGGCTATGATCATTTCATGCTGAAGGAGATTTTCGAGCAGCCAAGGGCTGTTGAGGATGCAATTGCAAACAGGATTGAAGGAAACAAGGTAATACTTGGCGAATTCAACGCGGATGTTAAAGGAATTAAAAGGATAATTATTGTTGCCTGCGGAACAAGCTGGCATTCCGGGCTGATTGGGGAGTTTATGCTTGAGGAGCTTGCAAGGATTCCGGTTGAGGTGGAGTATGCGTCTGAATTCAGGTATAGAAATCCCGTAATCGAGGAGGGAACATTGGTTATTGCCATATCGCAAAGCGGCGAAACTGCCGATACATTAGCGGCGGTGAGGGAGGCTAGGAAAAGAGGCGCGTCTGTTTTAGGAATTGTCAATTCTACTGGAAGCTCTATTGCGAGAGAATCTGATTACGTTTTGTACACGCATGCAGGACCTGAGATTGGGGTGGCTTCGACAAAAGCATTTACATCGCAGCTTGTAGTGCTCTATTTGCTTACAGTTTTCCTCGCTGAGAAAAGGGGATTGCTTCCAGAAGAGCAGGTAAGAAACAGGATTAGGGACATAAGAAAACTGCCTCTTCAGATGCACCAGGTGATTCAGAAGAGCGATGAAATAAAAAATATTGCAAAGGAATTTACCGGCAAGGAAAATGCACTTTATCTTGGAAGGGGGATAAATTATCCTATCGCACTTGAAGGGGCGCTGAAGCTGAAGGAAGTTTCCTACATCCATGCAGAAGGCTATCCTGCCGCAGAGATGAAGCACGGCCCCATTGCGCTCATTGATGAGCACATGCCTGTTTTCTTTATCGCAACAAAGGACGACAGGACATACAGCAAGGTGATGAGCAATATAGAGGAGGTAAAGGCAAGAAAGGGGGAGGTTATAGCAGTTGCAACAGAAGGTGATGAAGAAGTCTCAAAAAAGGCAAATCTTGTGATTGGGGTTCCAAGGAACTCTTACATATTAACACCTTTGCTTGCAGTTATACCATTTCAGCTGCTTGCTTATCACATTGCAGTCTTGAGGGGCTGTGACGTTGACAAGCCCAGAAACCTCGCAAAGGCGGTGACTGTAGAATGATAAGGATTGCAAATGAAAAAGATGCTGAAGGGGTAGGCATAGTACTGAAAGAGAGCTATAATATTGAGGGTGTTGAAGAGGGCAAAGAGGCGTTTTTTGAGGAATTGGGAAAGGGCATAAAGTACATAGTCGCAGAAGAAAACGGAAAGGTAATTGGGCTTACAACACTAAAATTCCATGGGCTTCCAAAGCACGGATTGTGCGAGCTTGACAGGATTGCCTTATTGCCTGAATATAGGGGGGAGGGAGTTGCGGAGAAATTGTTTGATGCTTTGGTTGAAGAGGCAAGGAAATGGTTTGAAAAGAGAAACTCGAAGTTGAGAAAGCTGATTATACTGACGCACGCGGAAAACGAAAGGGCTCAGAAATTCTATGAGAAAATGGGGTTAAAGCACGAGGCAACTTTGCGAGACCATTACTACAAGGGAAAGGATGAGTTTGTGTATGCTATGTTTTTTTGACACTAATTTTATCCAGAAAGAGTAATTTCAATCCTCTCTTTTCCAGCTCCAATGTTTTTTCTTTTTAATTGCACTTTCCCAATCTCCTTAGTAGATTTGACGTGGGTGCCTCCGCATGGGCACTTCCACTCCTTGCATTCCCACCACCTTTTATTCAGGTCCCCCTCATCTGGGTAAGTCCTTATTTCAATATCCTGGGAAAAAATCTCGTTTGCCTTCGCCTCTGCTTCCGGAAGCAGCTCGGCAATTGGCTTTGGATACTCGTAATCTAATCTTGCCTTGTTCTCACCTATATTGGAGCCAATCAATTTTCTGACCCCGGTTTTTTCTGCAAAAAGAAAGTGGACAATATGCGCTGCGGAATGCAACCGCATTATCCTGTTTCTTTTGTTCCAGTCAATTCTTACCTTTACCTTATCCCCTTCCTTGAAATTCGGGATTTGTTCCAATACATAAACAATATCTTCTCCTGAAGCAATTGCTTCTTTAACCGAAATATCATTTATTGTTCCTGAATCGGACGCCTGCCCTCCGGAGAATGCAAAAAAGATTGTTTGGTCAAGTGTTATTTCAGGTCCCATTGCACTAACAACGTTTGCCTCACATTCTGTTTTGTATGGGTCTTCATGAAATAATTTTTTTGTCATGAAAAGGTTGAAATACCTAAGTTATATAAGTTTTTGTATTGCCTAGAATCGGAAAAACCGGTTATTTTTCTTCTCCCTTCCTATCGTTGACGTCTTCGTTGAGCCGTAATGATGCCCCGGATAAATAATAATACTATCAGGAAGCCTCTTTATCCTCCCAATGCTCTTCTTCATCTCTTCAGGACTGCTTCCGGGCAAATCTGTCCTGCCCATATTTCCGACAAACAATGTATCCCCCGTAAAGAGCTTATCCCGTGCAAGAATGCAAATGCTTCCGGGCGTATGGCCTGGTGTGTGAAGGATTTTGAGGCTGGCTTTGCCTAAAGACAGCACATCATTATCTTTAACCCTTTTGTCAACCTTTAATTCAACTTTAGCATTCTCATGCACGACTATCTTTGCTTTTAGGCTAGACCTCAAATCACCTGCAGAATGAACGTGGTCAAAATGCTCGTGCGTGAGAATGATGTATTTTGGATTTAATCCTTTTAATCTTACTTCATTAATAATCTTCTCGCCATCAAAGCTCGGGTCTATAACAGCAGCCTCTTTACTGGATTCATCATAAACAACGTAAGAAAAATTATCCATGCGGCTGTCGAGCAGTTGTATTACCTTCATGCACAGGCGCCTTCTTTGCAGCTGCAGGAGATTTCCCTCTCAACAATGCTGCTGCCGGAGCAGAAATACTCAACCAATGTCTTTGCGTCCTTGCATTTTTCAATATTTGCAGATTCGCCTTCAGAGCTTGCAGATTTGATTATGGACCTTGTTTTTATGTCTATGCCGCCATCTGTGTCAAAGCAGTATTCCTTGCATGCTCCAATTTCGCAACCACCCGGGCATTCAACGAGCTTCTGGAGTATTGCTTCCTTGCCTTCTTTTTCGCCGCAGTAATATTCCAGTATCTTGTTTCGGTAACAGGTATCATTGACCGATATTTCGTTGAGATTGGCATTTCCCTTAACCAAGAGGTTTAAGCCGTCAGAATCCCTGCAGAGCGCTTCAGCGACTGCCGCGCCCGTAATGGAATCCGCTAAAGTGGAATCCGTCATTGGTTGGGCCTTCTCAATAGTAGTATTCCGCTCAGAATAAATGAGAGTGAAGACGACAAAAACAAACAGCGCAATAATGCCGGCTGCAATATACCTTTTCCTTGGATCTGGCTTGTCAGGGTCCATAGCAGGCTTGATAAGATAATTGATATTTAAACTTTTGGAATGCCCTTCATGGGCAAGGAAAGTACTGGCGGAATTCTTCCCTCCTTTGCTTGTATTTTGGCTCTATGCCCAGAACTTCAATCTTTTTTAACCCCTGTTCATCCAGGCTTAATACTGAAGTCCGAGCCGTTTCGCCTTTGGCCTTAACAGCCCCCATTTGAATAAACTGCTCCAAAACCCCTAGATACTCATAGGGACCGGGGTAGGGGTCGTCAAATCCGTATTCATTAATGGCTATGTCATGAAGCTCGTCGAACGTTTTTCCCGGGTGAATCGCCATTATAGCCAAGAAGGCTATATATTCGGTATGCAAATCAGTCGGTACACCCGCAACAGAATAGCTTAAATGCACAACTCCTTCCGCAGGACCGTTGCGAAGCTGGCTATAATGAGGCACCTTCGCTCTCGATAAAAATTCGCCTAAATCCATAATTTTCTGGGAGTGGAATTCAGCTTATTAATCTTTTGCTAAGCAAAAAACTGCGACTCTATTATCCCGCCCAGAAGCACAAGGAAGAATCCTATTGCCAAAAGCATAAGTGCATCTGTAACGATGTGGTTGAATTTCCTTGAAAAGAGCTTTTCCCTCAAAACTGCCTTGGAAACAACACCGCCAACAACTGCAGCAAAGAGATATGCAGTACCCTCAATTATCATGTGGGGAAAGTAGGAGAAGTATGTATTAAAACCCACCAGGGTGCCTGAAAGGATTATGTCCCTTGCTGTAAACCCGAATGCAATTCCCCAAACCGAGGCGTTCCATACCAAAAAGAGGATTGCGCCAGAGCCATAAATGAAGGAGAGGAGAAATGCTACGAGGAACACTATGCTGTTGTTGACAACCAAATCCTTAAACGCAGCTACTGAAACAGCAGAGCCAACTATGTTTGCTGCCCTAAACTGCGGAAAGAACATGTCGCCGATTAACGCCGTCGGAAAAATCAAGCTAATCAACAAAAACACCATTAGGCATCCAAAGAAGAGAAAGAAATAAACCTTTATGATGTCCAAATGGTCCCTAAACAACAGTTTCATCGAGAATTTTCTTTCCCTGATTTCAATATTTTCCTCCAGTTGAAGCAGGACTCCGAGGGAAGGGATAAGCAAAATCGAGATAAACGCCAAACTCATTAAGCCTACATCGTTCGGGAAGATTAATCGGGCGCTTATAACTCCGATTAGAGTATATATTATTGCTATGTAAAATGCATGCGATTTTGTTTCAAGCCAGCCTATCTTGAAGTATTGCTCAAGAACCATTATATGCGCCTCACGAATGTAAGGAACCCAGAATGCCCTATCTGCTGGGACATTGGCCTTACCTTTCTTTCATCAGCTTCCCACTCGCGCTCAAGGATTTCGATAGTTTTGAGGCATACAAATGCAGGATTTTGCTTTAATGCGGAGACAAAGTCCATCACCTGGGGAATGGTTGGGGAGTATGAAACAAGAAACCCGCCAACTTTCAGCGCTTCCTGGGCTGGCGCAATGGCTTTCCATGGCTCCGGAAGGTCAAGTGTTACAACATCTACATTTTTTTCTTCAATGCCGAGGTATACGTCTTTGTTTTTGAGCTTGAGATTTTTTAATCCAATGAATTCCTTGTTTGAGAGGGCAATCCTGTAAAAATCCTCCCTTATTTCGTATGAAGTAACTTCTTTTGCAAGGTATGCAAGCATCAACGCAAGCGCCCCTGAGCCTGTGCCTGCATCAACGACCTTTGAGGTTTTGTTTATCCCCGTTTCCGCAATAATTGAGCCGATGTCTTTTAGCGGGATGATTTGAGGGCCCCTCTTTATCTTTTCATAAAAGTCTACAAACGAGGGCTGGATAACGGCAAATTTCTTGCCAAGGTTTGTTTCTACTTCTATGCCTGCTTTTTTGAGGTCTTTCGCTTTTATGTAGCCGAATTTGGTATGGTAGTCTTTAGTATCATCTTTGACAAAGAATTTTTCCCCATCCTGGATAAGAACCTTCATTTTGCAATCCTCTTTTTGTGCTTTTGCCTGAGAACTAAGTATTTAAACATAACTGGAGAGAAAAAGGTTGTCAAAAGGCTCATGAAGACTATTGCTGAGAAGACATCGCCTGAGATGATGTTGCTGGACCTTGCGATTTCTGCGAATACCAATTCTACTGAGCCTCGCGAATTCAGAGCCCAGCCAATGATAAAGCCTTCTCCAAGGGTGCCTTTTGCAAGAAGATTGCCCACAGTTGCCCCAATAAGCTGGCCGCTGAAGGCTGCAATGGTAAGGAGCAAGATAAGCAGGGGGCTCTTGAAAATAGAAGTCAAATCCACATTTAGGCCTATCCATATAAAAAAGAAGGGAACCAGAAATCCGAATGTTGTAGTCTTTATTGCGCTCAGTGTTAACTCGTGCTCTTTCATCTTCATCTTAAGCTGCTCAAACTGCTTTGTCGTCATATCAAAGAGGGTTTTCCTTTTTTTACGATACTCTTCAGTCATGTGCTTTGCTATCGCCCTGTTCATAACTGCGCCTGCCAGAAGCGCGCCAATAATGAATCCAAAGCCCATGTATTCAGACAATACCGAGAAAACCAAAGCCATAATGACCGACACCATGAATATGTTTGTTTCCAGGTTGTAATTCTCTGCGATGAGCAAAAATCTGGGGATGACAAAGCGATAGAAGACAAACACGGCAAACCCCAGCAGGATTACGAAGGGCACAAGCAACAAAGGGGAGACTGAAGATGTTTCTGTAAATGCGACGATGACTGCAATCATGGCAATTTCAATAAGGTTGTCAATCAAACCAGCGGAAACAACTATTGCGCCAATCCTTGATTTCAGCATATTTGCCTCTTCAAGGATGTTAACCGCGATGGCTTCAGCCGAGACCGACAATGTTGCGCCCAGGATTACCGAGACTAAATTTGAAAAGCCGAGAAGCTTTCCAACGCCGAAGCCCAGCAGGAACGCAGTTATAACGCAGAAAATGGAGATGTAAACAGACTGCTTTCCTGTCTTCAGCATATCCCTTGTGTTCAGCTCAAAGCCGACATAAAACATGAGGAAAACGAGCCCTATGTCTGCAAACGAAGACATGACTGTAATTGCCTCGGTGTCAAAAAGAAAACTGTTTATTGGCTCTATGCCCAAGAGTATGCCCGCAATTATTGGAGAAAGTACGCGCGGAAGCTTCAGCTTTCCAAGCAAACCGGAGAAAATCCATGAGAGAGCCAGCGACAACAGCACTATGTAGAGCACATGCATTTGAAAACCTCTTTTTTTCTTTATATTGAAAATAGCTTATAAAAAGGTTTGTGAACGTTTGAGTGTGTAAGAAGTAATGGGCCTGCGAGGACTTTCGAATCTAGGTATGCCCTTGTGATGTTCGAACCCCGGATCTTCTGCTCTCTGAAACCAAGCAAAGCTTGATTGTAGAAGGCAGACGCCTTCTCTGGCTAAATAGTATCCAGGCTAGGCTACAGGCCCATATAGAAAAAAGGTATTAAAGCTTATTTAAATGTTAGTGAAGCCCTGCTGAGATGAAGAGTGCTGCGTGCAGTTTTTCTTGCTTTCCCAGTAAACCCAGCATTCGTGCTTGAAGCGCTCCCAGTTAAGGCAACCGGTGCAGCATTCAGGTGCTTGATTTTTTGGCATATACTAAGGATTATTTCAGGAGTATAAAAATTTTATGGTAGCCAGCTCTTCTGGTCCGCAAGCTTCTTCGGAAGATAATCGGAGATAACGAAATTAAGGCCGTGTTTTGCTAATGCCTGCTGCTCTGCCCTTACCTTCATCTTTGCCATCTGTTCAAGAGCTTTCTGCCATGGCCTGTAGTGCTTTATGAAGGGGTCGTTTTTTATGAGGTCCTTGATTTTCTTGATATCCACATCCTTTAATGGATGAGTTGGAAGTTGGTAATCAACAATATCCTGAGGCGTGATTCCAATAAACTGCGCCTGCGGAACGCAGAAATATTTATTGATATGCGCTGCATTTCCTGAACCAGCCTTTAATGTCCTATAAATAGAGCCGAAGCCGTAAGGATCGCCATCCGTAAATACATAAACCGGTATTTTCTTTATATCGGCCAATCTCCTGATGAATCTCCTGCACGCCCTTGTAGGAACTCCGCCCATGCTGACTAGAATGCAGTTTGACTTTTTCCAGTAATTATGCTTTACAAGCCTCTGGAACATACCAGCTGTTTCTATTGCAAGGATAAATTTTGCATCGGTCTCAAACTTCAAGTCCTCAACGGAAATTGGGATTGAGTATGCACCTGAGCCAAACTTTGTGCAGTCTATCCTCAGCTCCTTTCCCGTGTCGCGGTCTTTGTCTATCACGATAAGCTTTCCGGCTATTTCGCCCCCTTTCTCCTCGGGAATAAATCCAATCTGCTCACGGTTGACCATCATCATCGCTTCAATGTCGTCCATTACTGCGTCAGAATCCGGCTGCTCATTAAATCTTGCAGGGCCCCAGTTTTTTGAGATGTAGTAAGCCTCCCTTTTTGATGCAATATCGTCAGTCTCGACAAGATTTTTTGACAAGGACATCATCTTCAGCGTTTGCGCAAAGGTCTTTACAGTTCCAGCAGTCAATGTCCTGCCTTTCATCTTTCCGAGAAGCTCAAAGTAGCCTTCCTTTGGGTCGTATTTTACATTTGCAAGAGCCCTTAAGGGCATTTTCAGCTCGGGCTGCTTCCTTTTTAGGATTGTATTATAAACGCCGGTTGCAATATCCTTTATGCCTGACAAGACATCACTCTGTTTCTTCATCTTCCTCCCCTTTGCCTATTTTGGCAAATTCCTCGTCATACTCAACATTTTCCATTTCAACTGCCCCAAGCTCGCCTCGTGTTTTTTCTAGAATTTGCAAGAGCAGATTTTCGACATTTTTCCTGTCTGATTCCTTAACTTTCAGCAGCTCCTGCAAAGCTTCCCCTATATAGGGGATGTAGGTTTCAATATAGCCGCGCTTCTTTGATTCGTACTGCACCTTTTTCTTCTTTCTTATGTACATTCCCAGCTGCCTGCCGCATTCCTGCAGCGCTAGCTTGATTTCCTTGATGATTTCAGGGTAGTGCGCAATCGCTTCCTTGCTCTCGGAAGTGAACGGGACCCAGACCGAGCAGATATGGACAACTATGGTGCATGGGCCTGCTGGAAGGGAGCTCTGGCTTTGGCTTAATCCATAACTTCGCCAGTCTGTCTGGATTGCCGCCTTTGTTACCGCGCATGCCCCCTGCTGGTACAACAGAGGAACGCGATTTGCAAACCTAAGCAGCCTTACTGTTTCCTCTGCATTCTGCTCGCCACCATAGGCAATTCCTGCCTCAATTATGAAAGGATTTCCGCGGTAAACAGACGGCATTCTTGTAACTGCAGTGTAAAATTCTGCATTGACCTCTTTCTTCAGCCCTTTTTCGAGAAGCTCGTATCCTATGGGGGAGATGCAGTCAGTCGGGGGAGAGATTATTTTTGTTTTTGCAATTCCCTGTATGAGCTTTTCGGCCATCTCCCTCGTAATTTCTTTTGGCTTTGTGTTTGGAAGCAATGCTGAATTTTCGCAGATTTCCTTTGCAGTGCTGATTCCAACCCTTGAAAACTCATTCATCAGGAAGCTCTGCAGTGTTCTTGCCTCGGTGAACTTTAGCATATCCATCAATATTCCGAGCTCAATCCCGTAAGGATGGGGCTTAATCTCCACTGGCTTTTTCGGCATTATATCCGTTGCCTTGGGAAAGATTATCTGCTCTGCCTTTGGATTTGTGTAGATTACCGTTACATGGGGATTCACGATTGCTGTCTGCTTTAAGTATGCATCAATTGACTGCGGGCCTAATGTGTAAGAGCCCTCCAGTTCAAGCTCAACTTTGGTCCCGTGGTCTTTTTGCCACTCGACAATTTCCTCCCTGATGATATCCGGCCTGTTGTTCTGGATGTCAATTTTCAGCTCGTAATAGTTTGCCGGATGCTTTGGGCTGATTCTTGAAGTGATTTTTGCAGGCTTTCCGGTTGTTAGTTGGGAGTATAAAACGGATGCAGAAATTCCAATTCCCTGTTGCCCCCTAGACTGGGAAAGCTTAAAAAATTTTGAGCCGTACAATAATCTGGCAAAAATATGCGGAATTTGCTTCTTAACGATTCCTGGTCCGTTGTCCTCTACAATAACCCTGAACCTGTCATTTCCCATGTCGATGACTTCAACGCTTACTTCTGGCAGTACAGATGCTTCCTCGCATGCATCAAGGGAATTGTCAACAGCCTCCTTTATTGTCGTCATCAACGCCTTTTTCTTGTTGTCAAACCCCAAAAGATGCCTGTTTCTAGAGAAGAATTCTGCAACGCCAATCTCTTTTTGCTTCTTTGCAAGCTCAACTGCAATTGGTTCTTCTGCCATCCTAAATTGCCATTTCGGCTGATTTCATTTCACGCCTCTTCCGTTCAAGCCATTTATAAACATTTGCGTGCCTTGAGCCAGTTATCAAAGCTTCTATTGCCCGCCTGGCGATTGCCGTATTTCCCGCAAGGCCTATTATTCCGATTGTTTTTCCATATACTGTAATCCTGCATTCAGTAAGCTCCTCTATTACAGCCCTTGCCTTCCCTTCCTTGCCTATCACCCTGCCCTTAATCCGGATTAATGTGTTTTTTGAGCCCTTTACGTAATCGTTTAATGGTATAACTTCATATGCATAATCCGGCTTTAGAAGCAATAAAGCAATATCGGGGTTAAAGCCGCGGCCAATCGCCTTTACGACCTCTCTCGCGCTGAAAAGTCCCAATGCGTCTTCACCCTTCAGGAAGACATCGCCCTCTTTTGAGTCAATTTCAAGCTTTGTGTGTGTGGAGTCCTCTATATCGCGCTTAACGTCCCCTTTCTTTCCGATAAGCACGGCTATGCGGTCCCTTGGAATTCTAAGTTCGTATAGGAATTCTGCCATAAACTCCGGAGTGCCCGAGTGTTTTATAACTATTTCCCTTTTATGGTTCTTAATACCTGCTCTTCCGATGCTTTAAGGTATCTTGAAAAAAAGTTGCATATATTCCTTATGTCCCTTTTGAGGTATTCTTCTGCGCGCGGATTTTCAGACTGGGTGCACTGCGACCAGTCAATTATGTAGGGAGTTTCGTTGTGGTTCAGAATGTTAAAATGGGAGAGGTCTGCATGCACAAGGCCATTTTTATACAGCTTTTTCATCATCTTAATAATTTCTCCAAAGAACTCTTTTGGATTTTTTGGGGGCATATCCTTGAGCTTCGGGGCAGGCTCCCCGATGAGCTCCATCACCAGTATGTTAAACTTGATTGCAATCGGCTTGGGTACATTGATGCCTATTTCTCTTGCCTTGAGGAGATTCCTGAATTCGCGCTGGGCCCAGGCAAAAATTATTTCGCGGCGCCTCTTTTTCAGGTGTTGGTATCTCGGGTCGTATTTGATATAATCATACATCCTGTTGAAGTCGCATGTCTGAAGGCGGTAGATTTTCACAATGACTCTTTCGTCTCCTTTTTTTGCAATGAAGATGTTGGCTTCCTTGCCTAAGGTAAGCTGACCCTGAATTCCGTCAAAATGCCCTTCTGAGATGAGCTTGAAGATATTCCTATCAGTAAACTGGTCAAAAACATTGTGCATTGTTTTGAATTCTTCCTTGTATCTTTTTGGCATGATGGAAGCATCGGATGAGAGTATAAAAGTATTGGCATGGTATCTGTTATTACTTAACGATGGTTATTATATAAAGTTTTAAAAACGGCTCCCTGTTACCTTTGTGCATGGATTATTTCAATACATCCAACCTTGGGGCTTTTGCGCGGCAGGAATTGGAAAGTGTCAACAGGAGCGGGTATATAATAAGCCGAGAGGGCGTTCAACCTATCAACCTGAAAACAGGCGATTCTCAAAGAATCGGTATTGAAAATAAGCTTGTTACTCTAACCGCAATGGACTCCGGATTATTTCTTAAAATTGATGGCGGTGCGAATTTAGTGATAATGCCCTCTAACCAGGTAAAGCTGGCTGAACCGAGCGGGGAGCTTCTCGAAGAAGGCAGCAAGAGTTATATTCCAGTGTACTCCATCAAAGACTTGATTCTTCCAAAAGAAAATGGCAGATACGCCACACTCGTTTTTAATGAAGACGGCGTGGTTGATATAGCTAACTTGACTAGTGAACCGAGAGAAAAGATTTCAATTAGGTACGGCAAAACCGGCGATATTAAAGGAGAAGGCATAAAACAATTCCTTCATGGCGCCTTAAGCTATCTGAGGGAGATGTTTTATTCCAGATGCCAATCTCCAAACGAGTTGGTTGTTCAATCAAATTATGGAAAAGAGCACATCCCGCTCTCCGGGAATGACAGATACTTTATTGGCCAGAGGGATAAAAGGATAGATATGCCTAAAGCGACCAGCAAATACATCGGCCTTGACGGCAAACTTATGAAAAAGCAGGTTGTGTTGCTGAGGATTAAGGAGGGAAAGGCCTCACTTGAATTTACCACGCCAGAAGAAGATCGCGGAGAGGCATCGTTAAAGCCAGAAGGGAGAAATATTGAATACAGCCTTGATTCTCGCGTAGAGCTTGACCCGACAATATCGGGGAGATGGGAACTCAGGCTGGACAGGGATAAAAAGGGCGACATGGCGAATGTGGTAAGGTTCAGGTTTAAGGGGAGATACTTGCCCCCAATGCCCCCGATTACTGGCTAATCTACTTAATTAACCACTCTAAAATGAGTACACATCGAAAGGTTTATATATAAGTTAGGACTACAGAATAGTAACTGATGATGGTGTTGGGGAAAAGCCCGTTTTGGGCTAAGACAGCCATTCATCGTTAATGCTTATATAAACACCTCTTTTCCCCGCGAATAGTTCCTCACGGGATTATTTGCGGGGTTTCATGCTTCTAGGAAGGTTATTTGGGCTTGTTTTGATTTTATGGTTATGCTTTGTTGGTTACTAGATATGTTTTCAATATAGAAAATAACTAAACCCAAAGATTTTTAAATCAAAAGAGATTATATGTATAATAGTTGATAGCAATATCAGCTGCCCGTCACGAGAGTACTCAATGGAGCTTACGCTTAATGCAAGGCAATGAGCTTGGGAGTTAGTGTCGCGGGCATCATATTCATAAAGAGAGGAAAGGACAGGTTTACTATCATAAATCATTCCGTTGATTTCATTGAGCGGACTTAATACTGTAGATAATGGTAGGAACTTGTTCTAAAAGCAAAGGAGTACATGATGGTCATGCGTTCACCAATTTCATTGATGAGTGTTCATGATAGTGCTCCTTCTAGAGAAAATTAAACAGGGGGTTGAGCAAGATGGGAAAGATAAGCCCGGTATCGTCAAAGTACATCATACATTCAACTATAGACATTGAAGGCGTAGTTGACAGGCCTGATGTAATTGGAGCAATTTTCGGCCAGACTGAAGGATTACTTGGAGCAGAGCTTGAGCTTAGGGAATTGCAGAGAAGCGGAAGAATAGGTAGAATTGAGGTTAATGTAGACACAAAGACAGGCAAGACAAAGGGAACCATAATCGTTCCTTCGAGCCTGGACAAGGCAGAAACATCTATAGTTGGAGCCGCGCTAGAAATAATCCAAAGAATAGGTCCCTGCAACGCAAAGATTGCTGTCCAGAAGATAGAGGACGTAAGGATAAGCAAGAGGGCATTTGTGGTTGAGCGTGCAAAGGAACTCCTAAAGACCATGATGGAAGATACCATGCCTGATTCGCAGGAGCTTGCTGATGAGGTTGCTTATTCGGTCAGGGTAATGGAGATTACAGAGTATGGAAATGAGAGGCTGCCGGCAGGGCCTGCAATAGAGGAAAGCGACGAGGTTATAATCGTGGAGGGCAGGGCGGATGTGCTTAACCTGCTTAAGCATGGATTCAAAAATGCAATTGCTGTTAATGGAACATCAGTTCCGCAGACAATAATAGACCTGAGCAAGAGAAAGGTTGTTACTGCTTTTGTTGACGGCGACAGGGGGGGAAACTTAATCCTTAAAGAGCTTTTCAATGTCGCAGACGTTGATTATGTCACAAGGGCCCCTGCAGGACAGGAAGTTGAGGAGATATCAAAGAAGGAGATTCACAAGGCAATTAGAAGCAGGGTTTCGGCAGAGCAGGCAAAGCTGGAGATTGGGAAAGACATCGACAGGATTGATGATTCTCCTAGAAGGCAGATTTTCCAGCCAAGAAGGCCGACGATGGTACCGCAAAGGCCGCCTATGCTGCAGAGAGTTGAAAGACCGATACCGGCAAGAAGGGCTCAGCTGAATCCACAGGAATCGAGGGCTTTCAAGGGGATGCTCGAGAGCCTGATTGGAACCAGGGGAGCGCAATTGCTTGATGAAAAGCTGAACGTCATGGGGAAAGTGCCGATAAGCGAACTGAGCAATACAATTGCAAGCCTTGGAAGCGGGGTTTATGCTGTTGTGCTGGACGGAACGATTGAGCGCGACCTTGTAAGCACATGTGAGAAGACCAATGTGCAGTACATTATAGGGATGGACAGCAAGGTTGGGCCTCACGAGACAAGGATAAACATACTGACTGCAGGCAATTTGCAGTAAAACTTTAATATGGGGATGCAAATCCCCTTTCTATGTTTTTTGTCCACATTATCCTTCCGCTTATTTTAGGGAAAGTTCTCGGAAACTACTGGTATCTTCTTGCCGGCTCTTTGATAGTGGATATAGACCACCTGGTTTTACTGATTAAGAACAAGCACTACAACCTAAGGGAATGCATCGATGTATTGAAGCACGAAGAGAAGTATGGCGAGCACCTGAGAAGTCCCTACATGCATTCATTTTTCGGATTAATTGCAACGAGCTTTATCGTTGGCTTATTTTTCTCCTTAACCGGCGCTGTTTATTATGCAATCGGCTACCTAATACACCTTATGATTGATTTGTTTGACAAGGACGTCATGCACCTCCTCTTCCCCGCAAAAATAAGATTCAACGGAGTCTTGCCTGTTCCTTCGCACGTGGAGTTTGCGCTGACATTGTTCTTTCTTGCTTTTATGGTGGTGCTGTTTGTTTAACGTATGCGCGCTGTTATAAGTGGCTAGGGCGAAGGGACTCCATTATAAACCCCATGGCTTATTTTTAGAACGTTTCGGCGGCGGTCCAAATAGATTACCGCCAAAAAGATTATCATTATTCCTATTATTTCTTTTTTTATCCACATTTTTTAATCTATCTTTATTAGATTTCACAGAATGGCATGTAGGACAAAGTGCCTGTCCATTACTAACAACAGTTTTACCATTCTTTTCCCAAGGAATAATATGGTCATAATGATGGGCGCTTCGTAGTAATGGTTTATGACCACAAATCGAACCGGCACATTTACCTTTTTGTCTGTCCCATATTTCATTTCTTTGAGTTTGAGAAAAAGCTCTGCGAGTATCACGTTCGGTTTCTTTTTGTCTGGAAGGACTAAGTCCAATACCAAAATCTGAAGGATTTTTAGTTCTTCTTCTTTTTGGACCTAGACCTAAATCAAGACCGCCGCCGAAAATATTATCTTGTTTCTTCTTTTTCTTTTTACTCGGCGTTCCCAATATGTTAAAATCATCCATAATATGGCAGTTTATGCATCAACCTTTATTAAATTTTTGGTGAGCCCCGAAGCCCACGATTGAGTTTAATTACAATCAACACCCATTCATCACACAGAACTTCTCCCTTATTGCGGATGCTGGCTGAAGCCCAGAGAATTTGTACCGGTTGTTGACCAAGAAAGTCGGAGAGGTTGTGATGTCAAGCTCCTTTGCGATTCTCATGTCAGGCGTTACTTTGACTGTTGTTGCCTTAACAGCATTCTTCAGCAGCAATCTCACTTCCTGAACTGTTTTCTGGACTTCCTCAAAAGCAGGGTCTTCTGGGTTTAAGAAAACATCCAAAGTGCCCTTTGTTTCAGAGCGCTTGAAATAAAACGGAGCTCCGCTTGCACCTGGCTTCATTATCAAAACTCCTTCCTGCTCTGTCAATGCCCGCTTGAAGTCGCCAAAGCCTTCCGCTTTGGTAATGTTATTGTCAAAGATGAAGGCAGGAAGTGACTTTAGGTCTAGCTGAGTT
>DATDYF010000009.1:0-11259 GCA_035289105.1 Candidatus Nanoarchaeia archaeon | reverse complement strand
GAAGAAAGCAATCCATAGCCGCGCTCCATGAAATACTTCTCGCTGACAGAGCCGGTTATTTTAGGGACTCTCAACCCCATCACGTTTTTTTCACCGATAACAACTGACGGGCTTTCTTTGACGGCAAGTGCAATTGACCTTATGTGAAGGTCATTCTCTATGGCTCTTGTGACTGACATTTTGTAAAGAGCTTCTTTGTATATCCCGGTAAGCTCTCCGCGGGACTCTTTTACTTTCTTCAGCACCTCAAAGAATTCAAGAATTAAGCCGTCACGCTTCTTTTTCAAAAGGTCATAGCCGGACTTGGCAAGCCTTATCTTTTTCTTCAGCGCAATTAATTCGCTTCTTGTCGGCTTTACGTCTGGCATTACTCTTCCTTTCCCTTCCAGTGCTTGTCCTTGAATTCGTTTGAAACTCTTGTAAGCTCTCTTTTTGGGAATCTTGAAAGAAGCTTCCAGCCTATTTCAAGAGTTTGCTGTATGTTTCTGTCTTCCCTTGAGCCCTGCTGCACAAATGCTTCCTCGAATTCCTGCGCGAATCTAAGCAATCTTTTATCCCTCTCAGAAAGCGCCTCTTCGCCGACAATTGCAACCAATCCTCTTAAATCCCTGCCTTCCGCATAGGATGCGTAAAGCTGGTCAGAAACCTGCTTGTGGTCTTCTCTTGTCTTCTTGGGACCAATTCCGGAATTCATCAGTCTTGATAGAGAAGGCAAAACATCAACAGGCGGGTAAATCCCTTTCCTGTGTAATTCCCTAGACAATACAATCTGCCCTTCCGTAATGTAGCCGGTCAAATCAGGAATCGGATGTGTAATGTCATCCCCAATCATAGTAAGTATAGGGAACTGCGTAATAGAACCCTTCCTTCCCTTAATCATGCCAGCCCTTTCATAGATTGAGGCAAGGTCTGTGTACATGTATCCTGGATAACCCCTTCTTCCTGGAACTTCTTCTCTTGCTGCGCCAATCTCGCGTAAGCTTTCACAGTAGTTTGTCATATCTGTTAAAATGACAAGAACGTGCATATCATGCTCGTATGCAAGGTATTCTGCCGCAGTAAGAGCCATTCTAGGTGTAATTAACCGTTCAACAGCAGGGTCGTCTGCAAGATTAAGGAAAACAACTGCGCGCTCCAGAGCACCAGTTTCCTCAAAATCACGCATGAAATGCTGGGCTTCTTCATTTGTAATTCCCATTCCCGCAAACACAATTGCGAACTTTACGCCTTCGCCAACCACCTTAGACTGCCTTGCAATCTGCAGTGCAATTTCGTTATGGGGCAATCCCGAGCCGGAAAATATAGGAAGCTTCTGGCCCCTTACTAAGGTATTCATTGCATCAATTGTTGAAATTCCGGTCTGGAAAAACTCAGACGGCGAGCTTCTTGAATATGGATTGATTGCAGAGCCGATAATTTCAACCCTCTTCTCAGGAACAATCTCCGGGCCATTGTCAATTGGCTTTCCTGCTCCTGACAGAATCCTGCCAAGCATATCCTTGGAAACTGAAAGCTTGATGTTTTCTCCCAGGAACTTCACTTTAGTTTCCTTGTCAATTCCGGAAGTGCCTTCGAAAACCTGAACTACCACAAGGTCCTTTGAGGTATCAAGAACCTGGCCGTTTTTAATCTCTCCACCAGGAAGATGAATCCTTACTAAATCTGCGTATCCAATCGGCTCGGTTTTCTTGACGAAAACTAATGGCCCAGCGACTTTTTCTATTGTTTTGTATTCCTTAAGCATAACAATCACCCTAGTTTTGCAAACTCAACTTCCATTTCTGTCTCGACTTCGAAGAGGAGTTTTTCATAATCTTTCTCGAATTTTGCGTTTGCAATCTTGTCTTTCGCCCTTGTTGCCATGACCTGCTTTATCCTGAAGCCACGGCTTAATGCACTTTGGGCATGGCTTTGGAAGTGAAGAATGGTTTTCATCAGCCTGTAAGTCTTTGGGAGCGGAGAGTAGGTATCAACCTCGTGATAGGCATTCTGCTGAAGGACGTTTTCCCTAATCAGCCTCGCAATCTCCAATGTCAGCTGCTCTTTTTCAGGCAATGAATCAGAGCCTACAAGCTGGACGATTTCCAGGAGCTTGTCTTCCTCCTGAAGTATCTTCATGCAGCTGCTCACAACCTCGCTCCAGTCTGCAGAGACGCTTTCCTTGTACCATGGCGATAGCTGTTTTAGGTAAAGGGAATAGGAGGTCAGCCAGTTAATGGAAGGGAAATGCCTTCTCTGCGCAAGCTTTGCGTCAAGCGCCCAGAATGTTTTTGTGACTCTCAGTGTGGATTGAGTAACTGGCTCTGAAAAGTCTCCCCCTGGCGGGGAAACTGCTCCAATAACAGAAATGGAACCCTCTTTATCGGTTCCAAATGGAATCACACGCCCTGCGCGCTCATAAAACTCTGCAAGCCTTGTTGAAAGGTATGCAGGATAACCTTCCTCGCCTGGCATCTCTTCCAATCGGGAAGAAATCTCCCTCATAGCTTCTGCCCATCTTGAGGTGGAATCAGCCATTAATGCAACAGAAAATCCCTGGTCGCGGAAATATTCTGCAATTGTTATTCCAGTATAAATTGAAACCTCCCTTGCCGCAACTGGCATGTTTGAAGTATTTGCAATTAGCACAGTCCTGTTCATTAGGGGCTTCCCGGTCTTGGGGTCAGTAAGGTGGGGGAATTCTGTAAGGACCTCGGTCATTTCATTTCCGCGCTCTCCGCATCCAATGTAAACAATTATGTCAGCATCAGACCATTTTGCAAGCTGCTGCTGGGAAACCGTTTTTCCCGCTCCGAAAGGCCCAGGAATTGCTGCAACACCCCCTTTTGCCAATGGGAAAAATGCATCAAAAACCCTTTGTCCAGTAATCAGGGGGATTACCGGAGTCAATTTCTGCCTTACCGGCCTTGGCTTTCTGACAGGCCATGTGTGCATTAATTTTAATGGGGTATCGTCATCCAGCTGGCCAATTGGCTCTTCAACTGTGAATTTGCCTGAATTAACTTCTTTTATCCTCCCATTCACCTTTGGAGGAACAAGAATCTTATGAATGACTCCGGGAGTTTCCTCAACCTCACCAAGGATATCGCCTCCGGAAACCTTGTCGCCCTTTTTCTTTATCGCCTTAAAGTCCCACTTCTTTTTCCTGTCAAGCCCGGGAGCATCAATGCCGCGGGTGATAAAATCGCCCATCATTTCTTTCAGAACCGGCAATGGGCGCTGGATTCCGTCATAGATTGAGGTTAGCAGTCCAGGGCCAAGCTCAACCGAAAGCGGTTTTCCGGTGTTAATTACCTCTTCATCCGGCTTGATGCCTGAGGTATCCTCGTAAACCTGAATTATGACATTATCCCCGTCCAGCTGAATAACCTCGCCCATGAGCTTTTCCTTTCCAACCCTGACAACATCATACATCCTTGCCTTGAGGTTTTTTGCAACAACAACAGGGCCTGCGATTCTGTACAAGATTCCTTTATCCGTTCTATCAATTATTTGTTCCATACGTCAACCCCTATTGATTTTATTATCATTCTTCTGAGGTCTTCCTCCATTGGCTTTTCTGAAAGCAGCACTGCCACAGGGTTGATGGAGTCAAGCACCTTTGCCTTCTGGAATTCATTGAAGCCCTTCATTATGCTCTCGTCAATTATCACAACCCCAAAGCGCCTGTCGGACATGGCATCAAGCACCTCCTCAGGCTTGTTTGTTTCGATTGTATGCTTTATTCCGGCAAGCTGGAAGCCAAGGATAAACTTGCTCTCTCCAACGACTGCGATGTCTGCCATTAAGCAACCACTACCTGCCTTGATAAAAATTCATTCTCAAGGTTCAGGTTCTTTCCCCGAATGATTGTCTTGAGGTTTGATGCCTCAAGCTCCTTTGCAAACATGTAGCCAAGTATCACATCAACCGAAAGGGGGTACTGATGGGAAAGCAGGGTTGTTTTCTCCAGAAGCTTCCGCTTCATTGCGTTCTCAAACTCAATAAGCGAATTTGTTTCTTTCATCTTCTTGAGGGAGTAATCCGCTATCTTTGCGTAATTTGTTTTCTTCAGCAACTCGAATATTTCCTCTACGCCTTTTGCGCCAATAAGCTTTTCTGGCATTGGCAATACAACCTTTTTTCCAAATTTTATAAGCGCATCATTAATCGCCTTTTTCTCGACATTGTTTCTTTTCAGCCTAACAAGGGCTATAATGTTCTTCATTTCAACCTCTGAGTTGAGAAAATCCTTGAAGAGCGTGCTCTCGAGCTGCGAAGCAAACTCAAGAACTTCATTATAATACCTCTGGTCGAGCTCGTTTTCCAAGGCGGAGGGGTTTGCTTCGTGCATCTCAAGAAGTTTTTTGATGTCGGAAGAGGAAAACAGTTCAGATTTTCTTAGAACCTCCGCTGCCTCGTTCAGCTTTGACATTTCGCCAAGAGACTTCCTGTCAAGCTCCCCCAAGGGAATCAGGAGATTTGAGGTATAATCCTTATTAGCCTTAGTTGAGATGCCCCTGACCAAAATCTTGACATTTTCGTAGTCCCATCTTTTCAGGTAGATGTTTATCACCTTCTTAAGGTCCTCGTCGGACATCCTTTTCAGCTTTGCCATGGTATTGCTGAGATTTGCGTTGAGCGCAGATTCTAAAAGGTCAATGCCCGAAATCCTTGACGCGAGCTCGTCAATTTCTTTTTTGTACGCCATTTCAGACAAAAATCTTGCAATCTCTGCTGCCTCCATCTTCAGTATTTTGTCATAGTCCGCCCTCTTGAGCAAAAGGGTTTTCATGACCCTTGTCCGCACATACGCATACGGGTTTTCTTTTAATCTCATTTTAGCAAAGCCTTGTGAAATTCCTGGGAGTGCCTCTCAGCAGTTGCCTCGAGCAGGGCATCAAAGCTGAAGTCCATTGAGATGGTCCCGTCGGAGTTTTCAGCAGTGAAGCCGCCTGAAATATCTGCCTCAATGACATTGCCCTGGAAAAATGCCATGTCGGATTTCCTGCAGAGAATCTTGCCAATCTCGAGCTCGGCTTCCGCCCTTGAAAGAAGCTTTGCCAGGATTTCCTTTCGCTCCTCGGCCCTCAGTTTTGCCAGGTGACTCTTCACATTCTCGATAGCCTCCTGCATCATACGCTTCTCCTCTGCCAAAAGCCTCTTCTTCGCATCAAGCATGGCCGCGGCAAATTCCTTTTTTTCGTTCTCTTCGGCGGCTGATTTTGCATCTTTTAATGCAAGCTCTTTAATTTCAGAGGCCTCTTTTCTGGCTTTCTCGATTATTGCAGATGCCTCCTCGCGGGCTTTTTCTAATATGGCATTACTTTTTCTGGTAGCGTCAGCAGTTAATTCCTGCTGAACCTCTCTAAGCCCCATTGCTTATGCACCACCGCCAAGCATGACCAATATGAGGATTGCTATAACAAAGCCGAAGATTACTATCGTTTCGGGAATGACTGTCAAAATCAGACCCTTGCCGAACAGCTCTTCCTTCTCAGCCATTGCCCCCATAGCTGCCACTCCAATGCCTTTTTCCGCATAAGCTGCTGCAATTGCGCTCAACCCAATAGCCAACCCGGAACCCAGTGCGATCAATCCTGCTTCTGCCATTTTTTATCCCTCCTGTGTTTTTTCTGCCCCAAATGGGGTGTATTGTAATCCTGAGCCGTGGAAAAACTTTGAAAAGAATTCCACGTAATGCAACCTAATAGAGTGCAAAAATGGTCCGATTATGCCCAGCGCAAGGTTTATTGCGTGCCCAATCGTCCCAATCAGGATTGCGAATAGGATGAAAATTCCGCCCTTCTCAACCAAAGGCAGAACGAAATGCTCGTTTACAACCAATGCAAGGTAAACAGAGGACAGGCCAACTGCGCCCAAACGAGAGTAAGAAAGCATGTTGCTGAACATGGTCGGGAGCTCTATGGGACCCTGGATGCCTTCTCCAAGGTAAAGCATTACAACCGATGAAAGCATGACAATTGCCCCAAGCAGATAATGAACCGGAATTGCATTGAGAAGGCTTAGCACCAGCAGAACTAATCCAAGCTCAAATAATATCCAGCTCAACTTTGCGTTAATTGCTTTTGCAAGGCCGTGGCTTTTCAGCTCGTTAATGAAGCCGAGAATAAATCCGATGTTCACATGCACGAGGCCAATCAAGACGCCTATCACAAGTATGGCCGGAACCTCATTTCCCGCAATGGAAATGCTTCCCTCTACCCTGCTGATGATATGCGGAAACTCGAATTTGCCTATTTTTTCAAATCCGAGGTATTCGCCGAAAATAAGTCCGAAAATGATGGTGAAAATTGAAGCCTGCGTCATTGAATTAAGAAGGCCTTTTGCCGAAGGGAGTTTTTTCTTCAGGTAAAGGAACAAAATCAGCAAGGCAGCTCCGTAAACCACATCCCCGAGCATAATTCCGAAGAAGATTGGGAATGTGATGAAAAGCATAAATGTCGGGTCTATTTCATTGTATGATGGAAGCGAGTACAGCCCAAGGAAGAATTCAAACGGCTTTACAAGCCTCGAATTTCTCAGCTTGACTGGAATCCTCTCGCCTTTCCCGGCATTTATCTTTTCTACGACAACCCTCCCCCTAAGGTATCTGTTTAGCTCATTGCTGACTGCTTCAAATTTCGATTCAGGTATAAACCCCGATGCGGTCAGGGAGTTTTTTGTTGAGGCAAACTTAAGCGGGGCTTCAAGCTTTTCGAGGCGCTCGGAAAGGTAAACTTCGTTTGTCTTAAGGAAAATATCCCAGTTTCTCTTGATGTCAGCGAGGTCTTTTGAGGCCCTCGAGCTTATATTTTCGAGCCTTGCAACATTTTTTTCAATCTTTTCCATTTCTTGGTCCGGGGTTCCTTTATAGGGCTTAATCCTTATTTCCTCCAGGCCCTTTAACGAAGCCCTTACAGCATTTTCATCCTCCTTTCTGAAAAAAACTGCAAAGTACAGGCTGCCATTGTGCTCTTTTTCAGCAATTTCATGAGGGACCTTTATGTCGATTGCCTTTGCCCTTCCGGCTATGAAATCAATGCTTTTGTGATCCCTGAATATGTGAAGCGGAAGGTTCAGGATTTTTAGTATTCCGAGCCTTTCCTTTTCTGCAAGCAGAACTATAATATCATCATCGGCTTTTTTAATTTCGTGCTTTCTTTCCGCTATATAACCATTAACTTCGTCCACCAATCCCGAAAGCTTCTTGTGGCTTTTCATAATCAGCTTAGGATCAGCTTTTGTGCCGTTGACATTGAGAAGGGATTTTACAGCGCGTATCTTAACAAGGAGCCCGGCCACATTTTCCGCCTCTTCTTCAGGGGCGCCTATGTCCAGCTCTTCAGATTTTGAATGTTCTGTAATGTGAAGCACATTAAGCTCATACAGCTTTTCAATTACCTTCGGCATGAGCTGCTTTGTGCTCGTGACCATTACCTTCGTCATTGGCTCTGGCGTTATCATACCTGCTCCATAAACCTTTTCATTACTATTTTTGTAAAACTCTCCTGGTTTGCTGATGCCCTGTCGTGCAGCTTAATAATGCTCTTTTCCGTCTTGGAAGAAAGCTCCTTCCTGAATTTTTCGATTTTCAGCTGGCTATCCTTCACAACAGACTCTGCAAGCGATTTTGACTCATCTCCTGCATCCTCGCTAAGCCTTGAAGCGTCTTTTCTGGCTTTCGCTATTATGGCTTCAGCTTCTTTCGTCGCCTTTTCGACAGCCTTCTCAGCCTCTTCTTCAGATTTTTTTATCTCTTCCAGTATTGCAATGTCCATGGCTTTGACGAAACCCCCTCCCTTTTAATAATGCACCCATTTAGACTATTTAGTTTCAAGGCTATGCGTAACAGCCCTGTCCAAAATGACCTCTGAAATTGTTTCAAGGAATGCCTTGATGCGGGTTTTGTTGTAATCTGAATCAGCTTTCTTGAGCAAAGCAACCTTCCTTGCAAACTCGACTGACTGCTGGATTGTAACCTTTTTCGATGCCTCTACATCTATAATATCCTTGAGCTTGTCTATCACTCCCTCCACCCCTATAAGAAACTTTGCCTCCCTTTTTTGGATTAGGCAGAGATGGTCGACCATCCTTTCAAGGTCTTTTGCGAGAAGGGAGATATAATACAAATCAATGGTATGGAGCTTTGTGGGCGAATAGTATGTAAGGGCGCTTATGATGGACTTGTCGATGAGCATCTTCAGCCTGTCAATCTCCTCCTCATACCTGCCAATAAGCTCAGCATCATAGTTTTTCGTCATTACAATAAGCATATTCTTTACCTTCCTTACCATGGTCTTTAGAAGGGAGTTTGGGTCTGAAACTGAGATAGAGCCTTCATAGGTAATGCGTTTTTTGTCAAATTCGACAGATTCAAGCGAGATTAATCTTTTCTGCTCCAGCAGTTTTGTGAAATCAAGCTCTTTCTCCAGGTCTATCTGAAATGATGCAAGGGGGTTTATGTAGCAAGACACAAGAAGCTTGTGGATTATCTCCCCATTTGTTTCGTTGATTGTCAGCTTTAAGCTCTTTGGCTTTCTCTCCCTAATCTGCGGAGAGAGAACCAAGCTGCCGTCAGCATCAATCATAACCCCAACCTTGGAATCTGAAGAGATGTTGTGCTTCTTGCACCAAGAAGTGGGAAGGTAAACATAGTGCATATCGCCGGTGCGCTGAACGTTTCTGATATCCATACAAATAGAGTAAATAGGGGTATTTATAAATGTTGGGATGGAATGAATTGGGGGTGGGAAAATCAAAGGGAAGCTACTTTTAAACCACGTTTTTCTTCCGAAAAAAGGGCGTATGAGTTTATTAAGGGATGACGATGTCTGCAACGGGTATGGACTTCGATGTGGATGTGAGTGGGGAAGATATATTTAGCCCAGATTTCACTATTTGTATAGCTGACAGGGAATCAAAAATAAGAGGATTCAGGTTCTCTTCGGAATTGATAAGTACCCTTAACTCTCGCTTCAGCGCAGGGGAATATAGGTATGAGAAATCAAAAAAAGGCAGGTCCCAACTTAAGGTAAGAGTATACTGCATCATGATTTATTTTTTATTCAGATCGATGAAACCTTCAACACCCCTAAATTTAACCCTCTGCAGGGACTTTTATGGAAAAGAAGAAGACATAAGGAATAATCTCAAGTTTTTTCTTGGCGAGAGACTATACCTTGGAATAGAAAGGATTGATTTCAGGAAACTGGAAGACAGCTCGAATGCCCACAAATACTCGTATCTGATGAGAAAAGATACAAAAAACCAGATGAAGACTTATGTTAAAATCGGCATTGATGAAATCGAAGAGTTCCTTAAGAAATAAAACGTACCAATGGACGCTACAAGAGCGCCGCTGCCCTAGTTTGCCCCCCCGGACTTAAACCGGACGAACTCCCTAGCTGTTGGTACGGATATGTTAATACCTTTGCATATATAAATTTTACTAAAATGGAAAAGGGTATTGGGAAACTGTCAAGCCATAACCTCGCAGAATCTTGTATGTTCACGTTGAATGCCGTTTAAGTTCTCTGATAATCACTAAACGAGGAGTCTCCGTGGTCAACTAGTTCATGAGGGTATCCTCTAAAGTGGTAATATAGATGCTTAATCTCTTGGACAGCAACATGGACGGGGGTAAAAACAATAGATCCCACGACAAGCGCTCCAATTCCTATAGCGCCGCTTCCAAGTAACCTTTCTTCGATTGGTATTCTTGAACTACTTTTTTCCATTTTTGTCTTCCTCCAACCAGCTTGTGCTATCCTGAAATAGTGTTTGGAATTAAGTGTATATTAAAAAGCTTATGCAATAATCTCACTTCCATTATCGCCTTTAGAAATCCTTATCACGTGGTCAACAAAGCTTTCTATCTTTGATTCGTGGCTTACGATAATGACTTGCTTCATGCTGAGCTGGTCGAGGACTTCCCTAACCTTGTCAAGCTGCTCCGAAGAAAAGCCGTCGGTAGGCTCATCAAGTATGATGATGTCTTTTGTGTTTATGGTGCTGACAACATCGTTGATTACCCTGTTCAGGGCAAGGCGATATGATAATGCAACAGACGTTTTTTCTCCGCCTGAAAGATTCCCAATTGAGGATTCATAGCCGTTCTGGGCTATAATCGGGGTAAATTCATCGTCAAGGCGGACCGAAATGCTTTCATCCTCCAAGAGAACGCCAAACCAGCGCTGAAACAGCTCGTTAAATTCCAGTTGGATTTTTGCCATGACATGCCTTTCCATCGTATTGGCAAGGTTCACAAAGAAATCATCGAGCCAGTTCTGCAAATCCGAATAGCGCTGAATCTTTTCTTTTAGTTTTTTCTTCTCCTCAACCTCATTGCGAAGGCTTTCTGCCTGCTTTAGTATACCCTCATTCTGCTTTTCAAGCGAAACGAGCTCCAGTTCAAGCGCTCTTTCTTTTTGAATCATTGCATCGAGGTCTTTTTTGATTTTTTTGTAATTTTCTTCAATATCGCCCAATCCATTGATTTTACCGGAAATCACATTTTTCCTCGAATCAGCAATTCGGATTTTTTCCCTAAGCAAATCCAGCTCCAAAGACAGCTTGCCATGCCTCTCCTTCAATGCATTCAGCGACTGGGCTTTAACCTTGATGACGGCTTTTCTTGTCTCACGCTTCCTTATCTCCTCAAGCTTCAGCTTTTCTTTTTTCAGCCTTTCTTCAATCGCCTTCATGTCATCCTCATTCTCAGCAATTTTTCTTGCTGCCTCCCTTATTTTTTCATCCTCTCTTGATGCTATGCTTCCCTTGTGCTCGTGCGGCACATTCTGGAGGCATGTAGGGCATGTTTCAAGCTCAATGATATTTTTCCTTGTCTTTTCAGAGATTGATTTCTCGGTTTTCAGCTGTGAGAGCAGGGTTATGATATTTCTTGATTTGTGCTCGAGTTCCTGAACCAGCTTTTCTATGCTCTGTTTTTCATCCGCAACTATGTCAGAAAACGATTCAACCTCTCTTTGGAGAGTTTCGATTTCTTTTGACAATGATTCTGCTTCATTTGCGCCCTTTTTTTTAAGCTGAACCATGTTTGCAAGCTCAACTTCGCATGATGCCATGTCTTTTCTAAGCTCCATGAGAATCCTTATGTTGCCCTCAACTTCGCTTACTGCATCTTTCATCAAGGCAACGCATCTTGATGCCTCTTCCTTCAGGGGCTTTTTCTCCGAAATTTTTTCCCCCAGCTTTGCGCTTTCCCCTTCCAGGCTTTCCTTTAGCTTAATCTTTTCCTGCAAATCAGAAATCCTTGCC
>DATDYF010000008.1:0-39401 GCA_035289105.1 Candidatus Nanoarchaeia archaeon | reverse complement strand
CTATTAAGACCAATATGAACCATCACCTTACAGGCATGGCAGGCAGAATTCAGGAGAAGAATAAGCCAGATAGGGAATTCCTGAAACAGCACGGGGTAAAGGCAGGATTGAGGCATGACGACGGGTCAGGGGTTGTTGTAGGCGTTACAGGAAAAGGGGATGTTGTTGGCCATAACGGCACTAAACCTATTGAAGGCACGCTGCATTACTGCGGCTATGATATTAATGACATTGTGAACGCCAATGGGGGCTATGAAGAGGTTGTTTTTCTATTGCTGACAGGCGAGCTTCCAACTTCTGATGAGCTGGGAGATTTCAGAAGGCACTTTCGGCAGCGCAGGACAATTTCAGAAGAGTTTGCTCGAAAAATAGCGTCAAGCTTGACTACAAGCCACATGATGAATTCATTGCAGCTTGCAGTCCAAAGCCTGTATGAGGAGAAATTCAAGGAAGGCAAAAATCCGGACTCAAACAAGGTTGAGGATGTGCTTGACCACAGCATCGACATAATTGCAAAGTTTCCATCGCTTGTTGCATACACTTTCCATGCAATGCAGCAAAGATACAACGGAGGAGAGATGCCTGAGATTGCTCATTTGGCTGAAGATTCTTCTCTTGACCATGCCACCCATATCTTGAGCCTTATCAGGGGTGATAAAGAATTTACAAAGGAAGAGGCGTCGATTCTTGACACCTTCCTTATATTGCATGCTGACCACGGCGGCGGTCCAAATTCGACTTTTACCGTGAGAGTGGTATCCTCAAGCGAGACCGATACCTACAGCGCGATTAATGCAGGGCTTGCCTCATTAAAAGGGCATCTTCACGGAGGGGCGAATGAGAAGGTTATGGCGATGCTGAGGCAGATGCGCAAAGACCTTGGGGATTTTCCAAGCGAGGATGGAATAAAAAAATATATCGAAGAAATGATAAACAGCTCAGGTAAGGTTTATGGAATTGGACATGCAGTTTTTACACTGTCGGACCCGAGGGCCATTATCTTAAGGAATATTGCAGAAAGGCTTTCAAAAATCCACAACAGGGACGCAGAATTCCATCTCCTTTCAAGCATCGCAGATATTGCGCCAAAGATAATCCAGGAAAAAAAGGGAAAAATTGTAGCGCCAAATGTTGATTTCTACTCCGGCTTTGTGCTTGACTGCCTTGGAATCCCTGAAAAGCTCTATACGCCGATGTTTGCGGCATCAAGGGTTGCTGGCTGGTCTGCGCATAGGATAGAGCAGCTGATGCAGAACAAGCTCATAAGGCCTGCGTACCTAAATATGCATACTACCAAGAGATATGTGCCGATTGAAAGGCGTTGACATTCTTCAGTCGCAATGGCTCACCGAAAACCTTAAATATCACCCCATGCCTCTTTATTTTTTTAATGAACAGCGATGTCATTAAAGGGGAGTTGGTTCTTGAAGATGGTTCTGTTTTCTATGGCCTTTCATTTGGCTCTGCGGTTTCCAAAGCGGGCGAGGTTGTCTTTAATACGGGAATGGTTGGTTATCCTGAAGCACTTACAGATCCTTCTTACAAGGGGCAAATTCTTGTTCTTACTTACCCGCTTGTTGGGAATTACGGCGTTCCTTCGGATGAGATTGAGCATGGTCTGAAAAAGAACTTCGAGTCCGATTCAATTCACGTTCAGGGCTTAATCATCTCAGATTACTGCGAAAAGCCCCACCATTGGAATTCTGCAAAGACGCTTTCCAAATGGCTGAATGAATATGGGATACCTTCATTGTACGGGATAGACACCAGGGAGCTTACCAAGAAATTAAGGGAAAAGGGGACAATGTTGGGAAGGATAGAGATAAATGATAAAATAAAAGATGAGGACCCGAACGAGAGAAATCTTGTTGCAGATGTTTCATGCAGGGAAAGGCAGGTTTATGGAAAAAGCAAAAAAAGGATTGTTTTGGTTGACTGCGGAGCAAAGAACAATATTATACGGTGTCTTTTGAAAAGGAATGTTGAGGTCATCAGGGTTCCCTGGGATTACGATTTCAACAAAGAGAATGCAGATGGCATAGTCATTTCTAATGGGCCAGGAGACCCGAAGCAGGCTAAGGAAACTATTGAGAATTTAAGAATTGCAATGGAAGCAGAAAAGCCCATCTTTGGAATATGCCTTGGCAACCAGCTTTTGGCATTGGCTTCTGGCGGAGACACGTACAAGCTGAAATACGGCCACAGAAGCCAGAATCAGCCATGTATCATGAAGGGCACAAAAAGATGCTTTATCACCTCGCAGAATCATGGCTATGCGGTAAACACAAAATCGCTTTCAGGAAAATGGGAAGAATGGTTTGTGAATGCGAATGATAACACTAATGAAGGAATAAGGCACAAATCGAAGCCGTTCATGTCTGTGCAGTTCCATCCTGAAGCGTGCCCTGGACCGAAGGATACCGAATTTTTGTTTGATGAGTTTCTGAAGGTGATTGCCAATGGATGAAATTCTCTCAATAGTTAATGAAAATGACGGGGTTATTGGAAAGGCTGGGAGAAAAGATGTCCTTATCAAGAAGCTTCTTCACAGGTCAGTAAGTGTTGTTGTAAAAAATCTTCGAGGTGAAATCCTTGTCACAAAAAGGTCTGCAAATGTTGATTCATTCCCGAACATGATTGATGCCAGAGTTGCTGGAAGGGTGAAGGCGGGCGAAACTTATGACGAAACTGCCATAAGGGAGCTTAGCGAGGAGGTAAGAATTGAGAATCCAAAGATAAAATTTCTTTTTAAGAAATTATTTCCGGAATACCATGCGTTTAGGTCGATCTATGAATGTATATATGGGGGAAAACTCAGGCTTCAAAAGGAGGAGGTGGCATGGGCAAAATTTCTTCCGATTAGCGAACTAAAAGAGATGATGGCCAAAAAAGATTTTTCGCCAAGCTCGAGAGCAGTGCTGGAGGAATATTTCAAGCATGAAACCTAAAAAAGTCCTGCTGCTGGGCAGCGGCGCATTGAAGATTGGGGAAGCAGGAGAGTTTGATTACTCAGGAAGCCAGGCAATCAAGGCGTTAAAGGAAGAAGGGGTTTATGTTGTGCTTGTGAATCCAAACATTGCAACAATCCAGACATCTGAAAATTTAGCGGACAAAGTTTATTTTCTTCCTGTAAATGCAGAATTTGTTGAGAAGGTAATCCAAAAGGAAAAACCTGATGCAATTCTGCTTCAATTTGGAGGGCAAACAGCATTAAACTGCGGCTTGGACTTGGACAGGCTGGGAATCCTTAAGAAATATAATGTGAGGGTGCTTGGGACTCCAATTGAGGCTATAAGGAATACTGAAGACAGGGAGCTTTTTGTTAAGAAATTGACAGAGATTAAAGTGGCTACTCCAGTTTCGAAAGCCGTAACCACGACCAAAGATGCATTAAAAGTTGCTGAAAAGATAAAATATCCGGTTATGATTCGAGCAGGATTTTCTCTCGGCGGAAAAGGCTCTGGAATTGCCTGCTCCAGAGAGCAGCTAAATGAAATTGCTGAGAGGGCCCTTGCGGACAACAGGCAAATTCTGGTGGAGAAATACCTTGGCGGATGGAAGGAGATTGAGTATGAGATTGTTCGCGACTCATTCGACAACTGCATCACAGTCTGCAACATGGAAAATTTTGACCCGATGGGAATTCATACCGGGGAAAGCATCGTGGTTGCTCCATCGCAGACATTGACGAATGAGGAATACCATAAGCTAAGGGGGATTTCAATAAAAGTGATTAGGCATCTTGGAATTGTGGGGGAGTGCAACATTCAGTATGCTTTGAATCCAAAATCCGAGGAATATGCTGTTATCGAGGTGAATGCCCGGCTTTCGAGGTCAAGCGCGCTTGCGTCAAAAGCAACCGGTTACCCATTAGCATTCATCGCCTGCAAGCTGGCATTAGGCCATTCGCTTACAGAAATCCAAAATTCAATCACAAAAAAGACAATGGCGTGCTTTGAGCCCGCGCTGGATTACTGCGTCGTTAAGATTCCGAGATGGGATTTGAACAAATTCAAGAATGTTTCAAAGCAAGTTGGAAGCGAAATGAAATCAGTAGGAGAGGTAATGGCTATAGGCAGGAAGTTTGAGGAGGCGTTTCAGAAGGCAATAAGAATGCTTGGGAAGGGCATGCTTGGACTAACTGGAAATGGCATCCTGTTTAATGACATTGAATCGGAGCTCAAGAATCCAACTGATGAGAGGGTTTTTGCAGTTGCAAAGGCGCTTGAGGATACTCCAATCGAAAAAATTTATGGACTTTCCGGAATAGACCCGTGGTTTTTGAAAAAAATGGCGAACATAATTGAGATTACCCGAAGGCTAAAAAGGGAAAGCCTGGCTGCAGAACTTTTAAGGGAGGCGAAGCAGCATGGATTTTCAGATTCCCAAATTGCTGCAATAAAGCGCGTTGAAGAAGATGAAGTCACAAAAACAAGAAAGAAATTAGGCATAATTCCCTTTGTAAAGCAAATAGACACTTTAGCTGCAGAATACCCTGCAAAAACGAATTACCTTTATCTGACATACAACGGAAGCAGGGATGATGTATCTTTCAGAGAAAAGGAAAAAATTATGGTGCTTGGCTCTGGGGCATATTCTATAGGCTCATCGGTGGAATTCGACTGGTGCTGCGTGAATTCTGCACTTGCACTTAGAAAATTGGGTTACATCACCATAATGGTGAACTACAACCCTGAAACCGTTAGCACGGATTATGATACATGCGACAAGCTTTATTTTGACGAACTTTCTGCCGAGAATATCTGCGAGATTTACGAAAAAGAGTGCCCGGTTGGAATTGTAATCTCGATGGGGGGGCAGATACCCAACAATCTTGCAAAAAGGCTTGGCGAGCGGGGTATCAAGCTTATCGGAACATCCCCTGAATCAATCGACAATGCAGAGAACAGGCACAAATTCTCAGCATTGCTCGACGAGCTTAAGATTGACCAGCCGGAGTGGAGCGAGCAGGCTGACGGCAGGCATGCAGTTGCATTTGCAAACAAGGTTGGGTTTCCTGTCCTTGTAAGGCCGTCATATGTGCTGAGCGGCTCTGCAATGAATGTGGCAATGAATGAAGAAGATTTGAGGGAATGCCTCAAGGCAGCAGCATATGTGTCAAAAGAGCATCCTGTTGTGGTCTCAAAGTTTGTAACGGACGCAAAAGAGATAGAACTGGACGGTGTTGCAAAAAACGGAAACTTAATAGTATGGGCGATATCGGAGCATGTTGAAAATGCAGGCGTTCATTCAGGCGATGCGACTTTAGTATTTCCGGCACAGCGGACTTACCTTGAGACCACCCGGAAGGTAAAGGCAGCTGCAAGGAAAATCTGCAAAGCGCTGAACATAACCGGACCTTTCAACATCCAATTTATCGCAAAAGACAATAATGTGATGGTTATAGAATGCAATCTTAGAGCCTCAAGGAGCTTTCCGTTTGTATCAAAGATACTGAAGGTTAATTTCATTGAGATTGCTACAAGGGCAATGGTCAATGCAGAGGTGCCAGAAATAAACAAAAGTGCGTTCGAGCTTGATTATGTCGGCGTTAAATCGCCCCAGTTCTCATTTTCAAGATTGAGGGGCGCAGACCCGGTGCTTTCTGTAGAGATGGCTTCCACAGGCGAAGTTGCGTGCCTCGGTCATGACGTGAGGGAGGCTTTTCTCAAATCAATTATTGCAACCGGAATGAAGCTCCCGAAGAAAAATGTCCTGCTTTCAATCGGAGGGGAGGAAAAGAAGCACGAATTCCTGAAGTACGTCAGAAAGCTGGTTGGCGCAGGTTTTGAGATTTTCGCAACAGAGCACACATCGCAGTTCCTGAAGAAAAACGGAATCTGGAACACCGTGGTGTTCAAGGCTCATGAAGACAAGGAAAATAATGTATTAAACCTTATATCTGAAAAGAAGATAGGCCTTGCGATACTTATCCCAGAAGAGATTGACAGGCAGATGCTGATGGATGAATACATGATAAGAATAAAGGCTGTTGACTTTGCAGTGCCTTTGCTTACGAACTTCCAGGTTGCAAAGCTTTTTGTCAACGCCATCGTGCATTCAAAAAACAACAGTTTTGAGATAAAGAGCTGGGATGAGTATGAATAATGAAAAAGCTTATAAATTGGCAAAATGCGGGAAACCTCATGAACTTTAAGGGGCGTGACATAATATCGATTCGGGACCTTTCAAAGGCTGAGATTTTATTCCTGCTGAAAGAGGCAGAGAAATTTGAGAATAAGAGGGGGGAATTTCTCTCAGGAAAAGTTCTTGCGAGCCTGTTCTTTGAAGCATCAACAAGGACTAGGCTGAGTTTCGAAAGCGCAATGGAGCAGCTTGGGGGAAAAGTTATTGGGTTTTCTGATGACACATCAACCTCGATAAAGAAAGGCGAGACGCTTTGGGATACAATAAAAATGGTGGAGCAGTATGCAGACTGCATTGTGATGAGAAATCCGGTTGAAGGCTCCGCAAGGCTCGCTGCAGACGCTGCTGAAATTCCTGTCATAAATGCGGGAGACGGGGCAAACCAGCATCCCACCCAGACATTGGTTGACTTATTCACCATAAAAAAGGCAAAAGGAAAGATTGACGGGCTTACCATAGGCTTTGTGGGGGATTTGAAATATGGGAGGACTGTCCATTCGCTTGCAGTTGCACTGAAAAACTTCAATGTCAAGCTTTGCTTTATCTCTCCGCAGAGCCTCGAGATGCCCCGCGAATACCTTCAAGAGCTCGATGAAAAGGGAATTAAGTACATTGAGGTTGACAAGATAGAAAAGGTGTCAAGGGAACTGGATGTCATGTATGTCACGAGAATCCAAAAAGAGCGGTTTCCTGACCCGCTTGAATACGAGCGCTTTAAGGGGGTTTACAGGATAGACAGGAAAACAATTGAAAATTCAAAAAAGGGCGTGATAATCATGCATCCCCTGCCACGGGTTGATGAAATAGCAACTGAGGTTGATAAAATGCCCAATGCATGGTATTTCAAGCAGGCAAAAAATGGTATTCCAATAAGGAAAGCGCTGCTTAGCCTGGTGATGAAATGAAAGAGCAAAAAGTGCCGGGAATCAAGGATGGGACTGTGATCGACCACATACCAAGCAGCAGGACTCCGAAAGTGCTGCAGATTCTTGACCTTGCGAACATAGAGGATTTTGTATCCATTGGAATGAACCTTTCCTCCACAAAGATGAAGACGAAAGGCATAATTAAAGTCGCAAACCGCAAATTGAGCAATGAACAGCTCGACAAGCTTGCTGTTATCGCGCCCGGAGCTACTGTCAACATCATCAAGGATTACCAGGTGAAGGAGAAGTTTAAGGTAAACATGAAGGACAGGATACAAAAGGTGCTGAGGTGCCCCAATCCGAGATGCGTTACTAATGTTGAGAAGGTGAGCACAATTTTCGAGGTTCAGGAGAAGGAGCCTTTGCAAGTCAGATGCAGATTCTGCGAGCGAGCGTTTGGGAGCAATGAGATAATTATTGTGTAGCTATATCTTCACAACCTTTCCATCTGCTTCTATCTTCGGATTCTTGAATACCTGGTCAAAATGGGTTAATGCGTATATTGGGCCACCAAACCAGTAGTTCGAGCCAAATGCTATGTGAGCGGTGCCTAATGCCTTTTCATCTAATACCGTAGCTCCTGCTGCTTTGGCGTTTTTGTTTATCCCGATTCCAAGCTCGCATACTTTCGCCACATTCTCGGGCATTTTGGACCTGGACTCCGCCCAGGTGATTGTATCGCGCAGGTAAAGGCCTTCAGGAGAGCCTTCCATCTTTACGAGGCTTCCTTTGTCAAGATACATTGTTACAGGTCTTTTAAGAAGGATGGTGCCTTCACGAAAGCATAATGAGACATCAACAACAACCTTGCCGAAAACATTTTCCTTGCCTTTTGGCGCAATATAAACCTCACCGCACGGCATATTGCCGCCTGAGCCCGGAAGCCTGTAATCAGCAATATTTGCAATGGAATTCATACCGTCAATCTTCATCGTGAAATCTGTTCCTGCCTTCGTTGTTACCCTGACTTCAGAGGCCGCATCAAGCGCTTCTTTTAGCTTCAGGCCACGCTGCTGAATGTCCTTGTAATCTATGTCAATTGCCTTGATGAGGTCCGGATACCTTGATGTTTCGAGGCATCCCAAGCTGGGCGCTGACATAAACCTGTGATTTCTTGATTTTACAAAAGTCCTGAAGCTGTTGCCAAGCTTTCCCATCTCTCCAAGGCGGCTGGATAAAAAAAGCAATATTATGCTGTTTTCATCCAAGGTGTCCATTGCTCCTACAACAGCCTCATGAGCCTTCTGGCCAAATATTGCGGGCGTCTGGAGGAATAAGTCCACATTGAGCTTCAGATTCTTTGCAGCAAGGTAAAAGCTTGTTGCAAGCGCAGGGGATATCCTTCTGTTTGAGGCGCCAACATCGCCAATTATCAGAATCCTTTCTTTTTTAGGCGCTACGCACTCCTTGAATACGCGCTCGCTTACCTTGACGCTGCTTTTGGCCAGGTCGATGAGGTTATGACGCTCCAGAAACCTTCTTACATCATCGCTAAGCATCATCTCACCCTAAGCCACTGAATGACTGAGAAGCATACAACCTTCTCGTTCCACATGCGGATTTCGTGCATCACGTCAGGAACCACATGGAAAAGATATCCTATAAGGAATAAAACCGCGTATTCAGAGTAAAATGAGGCGATTGCAACCAAAACGAGAAATTCCAGTGTGTGAAAGACAAACAGGGCATTTAATACGCCATCGCGCCTTTTTTTCTCCATAACGTCATTATAAAAACGATAACATCTTGCAAGACTATAGTCTCTTTTCTTAGCGATATACCAAAAATAATGGTCAATGTCTATCAGCACCCCGCTTATGAGGATTATCAATCCTTTAAGGCCAACAAAAGGGAATAGTGCAACAATCAGTATGCCTGAGACAATTAAATGGCGCAATGGAGACATATCATTGTGCCCATCACGTTGATTTAAATATTTTTCTTTTTTTAGCGAAGGAGATTCTCAAATAGCTCTTGACAGCTCGCTTGCAATTGCCCTGTATTTCTCTTCTGTTTCTTTGCTGCCAGCTTTCGAAAACTGCTGCAGAATTGAAATCTGCATTTCGTCGCTCAATGCTTCATCCGCCATCGGGTAAAGTATATTGTCTTCCTTGAAAATATGCTGCTGGAGCAATTGCGCATACTGCATGGAGTTCTCAATGACTTTTGGCTTGTTGTTTTCCCTTAAGCCTTCTTCCATGCCCTTGACAAAACCCCTGCCCAAATCGTGCTCATATACCATCTGCTGCATGGGACTGCAATGCATTTCCACTTTTGACAACTCCACAAACAGAATGTCCTCTTCCTTTGCGTGGTGGAATTTATCCGCAAAATTCCTGATGAAGTCTATCGTCCTCCCAAAAAAAACATTGTCAAGGGGTTTTCCCGCCCTAAGACTGGCGCATTCCCTGATTAACGCATCTATAACCTTTAGAATCTCTTTATGCTCTTCGGACAGTACTTCAGTTGGCTTTTTCATCCTCTTAGTGATTATGTCGCCTCTTTTAAATGTTTTGAATTGCCAAATCAAGCTCCGGAAGGTTTTAAAACAAAAGGCGATACCAATTGCGTATGAAACCCACAGACATCAAAAAGCGCATGCCAGAGAAAGCGTATCCTATTATTGAGTCTGCCATATCTGAATTCAGGCCAGCACAGGAAAAATCGATAAATGCCGGGTTGCTGGAAGGAAAGAACATTCTTGTATGCACGCCAACTGCCTCAGGAAAGACCTTGATTGCGGAGCTTGCTGCGATGAAGTGCATTCTTGAGCGAAGGCAAAAGGCAGTTTATATTGTGCCGCTGAAAGCCCTCGCCACCGAAAAAACCAGGGAGTTCAAGGAAAGGTACGGCAAAATCGCCAGGGTTGCCCTTTCAATCGGGGATAAAGATTCTTCCGACAGCTACCTAAGCGATTATGATTTGATCGTAACAACATCGGAAAAGCTGGACAGCCTGATAAGGCACCAATCTCCATGGATTCGCGCAATCGGGTGCATTATTTTGGATGAAGTTCACCTTTTGAATGAGCCAGACAGGGGCCCAACATTAGAGGTGGTAATTACTATTCTTAGAAACCTCATTCCCAAAGCGCAGATTATAGCGCTTTCTGCAACTATAGGCAATCCAGACGAGCTTGCCTCATGGCTCGACGCAAAGCTTGTAAAAGATGACTGGAGGCCAGTAAAGCTTGAAAAAGGGATTTTCTTTGAGGGAAACATAGAATTTGACTAACAGCAGTCTTTGAGTTTCGTAAGTGCATGCTTTCTTTCTTCTCTTAATCTTTCATCAAAACCAGCACTGCAATACTTGGCGGTCATTTCTTTAATAATTTCTTCCGGAGTCTTGCTTGCTTCAACCAATTGCTCTAAATGCCCCATGACTTCAATAAAACTGGATTCATTTGGAAACTCTAAGGGAACTGCTCCCAAATCTATTGCCCAAAACTGAGTTCCGTATCTAAGATGAAAAGAGATTCCGTTCTCATCCGGTTCACGGCTTCCGGAAAGGAGAAAAACAGGCACTTGTTTTTGTAAAGCATACTCAACGCCGTCCCTTATATAATTCGGAAAAGTGCCGCAGACATAACAGCCTATTACAATTGCCTTTGACCCCAAATCTACAGCGCCTTTTATCATTTCCATGTCAAATCCAGGGTACATTTTGAAGAATGAAGTTTTCATTTTGATTCCCTAAAACCCCAGCCCCTTCATAATCATATCAGGGGAAAACTCCTTAAGGTCATCATACCCCTGCCCAACTCCGAGGTAAAGTATCGGCTTTTTTGTGACATGCCCGATTGACAGTGCGGTGCCTCCTTTTTCATCAACATCCGCCTTTGACAATATAATGCAGTCAAGCCCTATCGCGCTGTCAAATGTCTTAACCTGCTCAATGCAGTCATTTCCAGTTATGCTTTCCCCAACAAATATCTTCAGGTCAGGCTTTGCAACCCTTACAATCTTTTTCATCTCATCTACCAGGTTGACATTTGAGTGAAGCCTGCCAGCAGTGTCTATCAGCACAACATCAATGTTTTTTGCCTTGGCGTGCTGGACTGCGTCAAATGCAACTGCCGCCGGGTCTGCCCCGTAGTCATGCTTAATCAGCTTGACCCCCAGCTTTTTTGCGTGATAATCAAGCTGGTCTATTGCAGCTGCACGAAAAGTGTCGGATGCAGCAATGACGCTTGACAGGCTGTTTTTTTGAAGCAGATGAGCTATCTTTGCAATTGTTGTTGTCTTTCCGGATCCGTTTATTCCGACGAAACAAATAACGAATGGCTTTTTGGACTTTACTTTCTCCAGAAAATCTATGCTGCCCACGGATAAAACATCAGAGATGGTTTTCTTCAGGGTCTCCAGGATTGTGTGCCCAACATCGCCTCTCCTGACTGTTCGGTTAACAAGCGCCACCGACAAATCCCCCTTAATCCTGTCAATAACTTCTACTGCAACGTTATTCTCAAGCAAGACCATCTCAAGGTCGTAAAATACTTCTTCAAACTCCTTATCGGATATTGAAGTGGAGGTTATCTTCTCCTTTATCGCGCCAAAAAAGCCTTTTTTTTCTTCTACTGGCTTTTCTTCAGGTTTCTGCCTGATCTTTTCTGCTTCCTTTGGCGCTTCAGGTTTTTTTTCCTCTTCTTTAGCTTGCCCAGGCTTTACTTCCTCTTCCTTCTTTCGCTCAATTTTCTCGGAAATCTTCGAGACTGCAGCTTTGATTTTTTCTTTTAGAAAGGAAAACATATGGCACCTACTCAAGCCCAGCAGCCAGGTCTGCAATTTCTTTTTCAAGATGTGTGGCATAGTTGACCAGCTGCTGAAGCTGGTTTACCAGCTCCATTTGCGCCTCTTTCAGCTCGTTGAACTGCCGCCTTAAAAGCTCTTTGGTGCCGTCAACACTTTTTTCAACAACCACATCCGCGCCGACATTCAATAGCAGAACATCTTCTTTTTTAAGGAGTGCTTTTGTAAAAATGCCATTGTTTATCGGCACCAATATCTCGGAAGAGACTTTCAGCTCCTTGAAGCTGTCGAGGCTGTCGATGGTTGCGACAAGCTCCACCATCTGCTGCTCCATAACCCTAACATTGGCCTGAATATGCGCAATCTGCTGCTCCATCATCTTCATTTCGAGATACTTGCTCTGCAATGCTTCTTTTTTCTCCATTTTACTTCCTCGCAGCAATTTGTTTGAAAATCTTTTCAAAGAACAGCCCCATCGGCTCTCCCCTGTGAACACGCATTATTGTTTCTGATAAAACAGGAGCAAGCGACAGGACCTTTATTTTGTTTATTTTCTTTCCCTGCGGTATGCTTATTGAGTTTGAGACGATTACTTCCTTTATCGGGGACTTTTCAAGGCGCTCTATTGCCGGCCCGGAGAGCACTGCATGGGTTGCGCAGACATAAATGTCTTTTGCACCCCTCTTTTTCAGCTCTTCCGCTCCCAAAGTGATGGTTCCCGCAGTGTCTATCAAATCATCGACCAATACAACGTTCTTCCCCTCAACTTCACCGATAATATTCATAACCTGGGCCTCGTTTTGGCTTGGCCTGCGCTTGTCAATAATCGCAATGCCTGTGTTAAGGAGCCTTGAAAATTCCCTTGCGCGCGCAGCGCCGCCTACGTCAGGGCTTACAACCACAATATCTTTTATTCCCTTGTCCATCAGGTACTCCGCAAAAAGGGGCATAGCCTCCAGGTTATCGACTGGTATGTCGAAGAACCCCTGAATCTGAATTACGTGCAAATCAAAGGTAATCATGCGCTTAATGCCGGCTGTAGTAAGCAAGTTTGCAACCAGTTTTGCGGTTATCGGCTCCCTTGGCACTATCTTCTTTTCCTGCCTTGCATAGCCATAATAGGGGATTACACCTATGATGTCATTTGCAGAAGCGCGCTTTAGTGCATCTATCAGCACCAAAAGCTCCATCAGATTCTCGTTCGCAGGATTTGAGGTAGATTGCACAATGAAAACGTTGCACCCCCTGACGCTTTCGTCTATCCTTGCGTATGTTTCGCCGTCGGCAAATTTCTTTATCGTTATTGGCGTCAGAGGTATGCCTAGGTATTTTGAAATCTCCTCGGCAAGGGGCCTGTTCGAAGTTCCGCTGATAATCTTTATATGGTCCAACTCCATAGGGTTTTTGAGATTAGGCACGCTTTAAAAATGTTTTCCATATATAAGCCAAAAATTTAAATATCGACCGGGGTAATTCAAGTTGATGACGACTATCAATGGCAAAATTGTCCTTGGCCTTACTGAGCAGGTTAAGATATTTGATATCCGCGGAAGCAAAACCAAGGAATGCCTTGCGAGGATAGATACTGGTGCAACTAAAAGCTCGATTGACGCCAGCCTGGCTAGCGATTTGGGACTTGCTACCATCTACTCTAAGTTTGTCAAGAGCGCGCATGGCAGGAAAATGCGGCCAATTGTAGTTGCCGAGATAGAGATTGCAGGGAAAAAAATGAAAGAGGAGTTTAGTGTGGCAGACAGGAGCCATATGAAATATCCTGTGCTTATAGGGCAAAACATCTTAAAGGACTTTATCATTGACCCATCAAAATGAAAGGAGCATTAATATCGCTGAGAAGCAAATCATCCATATGGACAATTTCCGAGATGAGAAAATATTTTGATAGGGTAGACGATATTAACCTGAAGGAAATTGAGGTTAACCTGAGCAGCAAGGAAATTGAAGTCCTCTACAAGGGTGAAGCCCTGCAGCATTACGACTGCATTTATGCCAAGGGTTCTTTCAGGTACGCAGACATCTTAAGGACTATAACAGAATCGCGGTTTAAGGAAAGCTACATGCCATTGGATCCTTTGTCGTTCACAATCGGCCATGACAAGCTTTTGACCCATATAGCGCTAAACCGTGCAAAAATTCCCATGCCTGGGACTTACATTGCATCTTCCCTTGCTTCAGCTAAAAATATACTCAACAAGATAAATTACCCAATCGTGATGAAGTTTCCCCAAGGCACTCAAGGCAAAGGAGTCATGTATGCAGATACTTTTGCATCTGCTTCATCAATACTTGACGCATTGTCGGCGCTAAAACAGCCATTCCTGATTCAAGAGTTTATAGATACCGGAGGCACAGACATAAGGGCAATTGTTGTAGGGGATAAGATAGCTGCAGCGATGAGGAGGATTGGGGCTCCCAGGGAAACAAGGGCAAATATTCATGCAGGAGGCAAGGGAGAGCCATGCACCCTTGATTACGAAACCTCGAAAATTGCCGTTGATACTGCAAAAGCAATTGGCGCCGAGGTCTGCGCAGTTGACATTCTTGAAAGCCCGAAAGGTCCTTTGGTAATCGAGGCAAATCTATCGCCGGGGCTGCAGGGCATTACTGCTGTAACCAAAGAAAATGTAGCCGGGAAGATTGCCAAGTTTCTCTTCGAAAGAACAAAAGAATACATAAGCAAGGGAAAGGATGCGAAAACATCAAAGATTTTTGCTGAAGCCGGAATGAGCAAGAGAGGCGGTGAGCAGCAGATAATATCAAACATAGATTTCAGGGCTTCGAGGATGCTTTTGCCAAAAGTCATTACAGAGATTTCGGGGTTTGATGAGAAAGACGAGTTCGTGATAAAGGTTGAGAATGGAAAGGTGACTATAGAGAGGTTTGGATAGTCAGAAAAATAGGTTTTTCTTCAGGATTATCGTCTGGCTTCTTTCAGGACCTACAGAAACAACTGCAATAGGCACTCCGACGAGCTCCTGAAGAGCATTAAGATATACCCTTGCCTCTTTAGGCAGGTCTGAAAGATTTCTTGCATTGGTTAAATCCTCGTCCCAGCCAGAAAATTCCCTGTAGACAGGCTTGCATCTTGATAGAATCTCAATATCTAATGGAAAGGCATAGGTTTTTTTTCCGCCAACATCATATGCAATGCACACCTTGATTTTCTTAAGCCCGGAAAGCACATCCAGCTTCATAATTGCGATGCCCTCTGCACCGTTGATAAGATTTGAGTATCTTGCGGCAACGCAGTCAAACCAGCCTGTGCGCCTAGGCCTTTTTGTTGTTGTGCCATACTCCATGCCCTGTTTTCTCAAAACTTTCCCCTGAAGATACTCATTTCCATTGTAAGCGCCCTCGAAATCTTCTTTGGTCAAACCTGACTCACGATCTTCGTGCGCCATTTCACGCTCGCTGCCAAGTTCGGTAGGGTAGGGTCCTGCACCAACCCTGGTAGAGTAAGCCTTGAACACAGAAATAACGCAATCTATATTCCTTGGGCCAATTCCCAGGCCTGTGCACGCACCTGCTGAGATGGGGTTTGAGGAAGTTACATAAGGGTATGTTCCGTGGTCTATGTCAAGCAGAGTTCCCTGCGCGCCCTCTAAAAGCACATTTTTGTTTTTTTCAATCGCGCGATTAACAACCAAGTAAGTGTCCTTAACAAAAGGTTTCATTCTCAGCGCATAAGGATTGCTCGATTTTACGAAGTCCATGACCCTTAAACCGCTTCTTGCCGCCTTTGAGACATAGCAGGGCCCTATGCCCCTTCCGGTAGTGCCGATTGCCTTTCCTTTTCTCTCATCTTCATCTATATGCTGCCTCCTGATTATGTGCGCAGAACCGCTTATGGCAAGGTTCTTTTCCGAAACTTCAAAGCCGCGGCGGATTAAGCCGTCAATCTCCCCGAATAGGACTTCAGGATCGATAACCACCCCATTACCAAGGACATTCAGCTTTCCTTTATGCAGAATTCCGCTTGGGATTAAATGAAACTTGAATTTTTCCTTTCCGACAACAACCGTATGTCCTGCGTTATTGCCCCCGTTGTACCTGCACACCAAATCGGCCTTTTGGGTCAGAATATCCACTATTTTTCCCTTTCCCTCATCGCCCCACTGGCCCCCAACTATAACTATTGTCTTGCCCATATGTTTTTCGAGTCTGGGAGATTATTTAAATGTTTTTGTAAAAAAATGCCGAACTATACTCAGCCTAAAGGCCGAGGCTTTAACGTTCGGCATTTTAAACTTCAAAGAGCCTTCATCTCCACACTGAAGTGTGGAGCTTTCGGCTCTATTGAAGTAATAAATATTGTTTTCCCAACATTAGAAACCTTTAAATATACAGACGGGCCGTTTCTTGGAGGGGTTTTTACAAATGCTTGATGATATCCATGAAGAGTGCGGAGTAGCGGCCGTGCAGGTAAAGGAAGGGAAAGGCGCTACTGAAAAGGGCCTTTTTTATCTCTATAAACTAATGCTGAACCTGCAGAACAGAGGCCAATTATCAGCTGGGTTCACGACTTACAGCAAAAACAGGCCACAGCTTCTGTTCACCTACAAAGACATAGGTTCCGTCAACGAGGTTTTTAAGACTTCAGACAGGTACAAAAGCCTTGACATTTTCAGGAAATACGCAGGCAACAAGGGAATTGGCCATGTCAGGTATGCAACCTGCGGCAGGGACGACCAAACAAGCGCGCAACCATTCGAGAGGAGCCATGGAAGAATGTGGAAGTGGTTTTCGATAGGCTTTAACGGCCAGATAGCAAATTACCGTGACTTGAGGCAGGTGCTTTTAGACAAGGCAGAATACCATATTGTGCAGGATGTTGATACTGAGATAATACAGCATTACATTTCCAGGGAGCTTAACAAGTCCAATAACCAGCCTGACTTGCGCAGCGTCTTTAACCATGTATCTGCGCAGTTTGATGGCTGCTATAACATTGTTTTCATCAACGCGATGGGCGAAACCGCTGCAATTCGCGACCCAAACGGATTCAGGCCAGTAAATTTTGGGAATGTGGAAGGGGCAAATTTGGTTGCTTCTGAGTCCAATGCGCTTGAGAATTGCGGAATTAGCGAGAATCTTGTAAGGCCGTTGGATGCTGGCCAGATGGCGTACATGAACGATGGAAAGATTGAGATAAAGAGGTATGCAAAATCAAAAAGGAAATCCCTGTGCATGTTTGAGTATGTATACTTTTCGAATGTATCTTCGCTTTTTGATGATGTAAGCGTATACGGTGCACGCGCAAGATTGGGCCAAGAGCTTGCAAAACTCGAGACAGAAAAACCAACGGATGATCATGTCGTGGTTCCTGTTCCAGATACAGCAAAGGCCGCCGGCGACGCAATGGCATATCAGCTCGGAATCCCTTCAAAAGAAGGGCTTATAAGAAACAGGTTTGTTGGCAGGACATTCATTGAGGGGGTTAGCAGGCAGGACAAGATATCAAACAAATACTCCGTTTTAAGAAGGGTGCTGCAAGGCAAAAAGGTGCTTCTCGTTGACGACTCCCTGGTAAGAGGCTCCACAGCAAGGCAAATTGTCAGGTACATAAAAAAAGAGGGGGGCGCAAAGGAAGTCCACCTAAGATTGTCATGCCCGCCCATCATTGGCCCTTGCTTCTATGGGATTGACATGTCCACGGTTGGAGAGCTGCTTAGCCCCAAATTCATGAAAAATCCCTCTGATTATCATGAAATTAACGAGGAAGCTTGTGAAAAAATTGCGAGCGACATAGGCGCTGATTCTGTAATATACCAAACAATCCCCGGGCTGGTAAGAGCCCTGAAGAAGCCTGAGTCGGAGCTTTGCCTCGCATGCTTAAATGCGAAGTACCCTACGCCGTATGGAAGGAAGCTTTATCAGCAGGCGCTCAGTGATTTCAGGAAAGGCCGCAAAGGCAAAAGAACGTATGAGTGATTACTCTTCTTCAGCTGATTTTACAGAAACTTCGGGTTCTACAGAATCTTCCGATTCTTCATTGGGCATAATTTCGCTTTTTTGCTCCATAATTTCATCTATTGAATCTTCCGGAGCATCTTCTTCAATTCTGCGCGACTCATAGATGGTGGTTTCATAGGCATCTGCATATTCCTCTTCACTCTCGTTTGCATAATCCTCATCCTCTCGAAACACACCGCCCAAATCTCTCAAATACTGCTCAAACAGCGGGAGCGTAAAAAGTTTCTTCTCCAAGTCATGAAAATCCCACGGATCCGGGTCGCCATCCTCAATTTCCGTCGCATCCATAAAGTGCTGCCCAGGCTGAGAAAGGAAGCGGGATAACTCTTGCTTGGGGGCGTAACTAACAGAATTGTATCTTTGCAACTCCATTGACTGAAAATCCTGCATCATTTTTCTTCATTATTTCCCCAACTTGGTTTATACAACTGCATATTTAAATATTTCTATTTTTAACAGGCTAGCTTGCCATTATTCATACTCAATCGTCGCAGGCGGCTTCTGAGAAATGTCATATAAAACCCTGTTGACACCCCTTACCTCATTTATGATGCGGCTTGAAATTTTCTCGAGAACGCCATTTGGAATCTTTGCCCAGTCCGCAGTCATCGCATCCCTGCTTGTTACTGCCCGCAATGCAATGATATATTCATAAGTTCTCGCATCCCCCATTACCCCTACTGTCTTTACAGGTACTAATGCGGCAAACGCCTGCCAAATCTTGCTGTAGAGGCCCGCATTTTGAAGCTCCTGAATGAATATGTAATCTGCGTTTCTTGCTATCTCTACGCGCTCTTCTGTCACATCGCCAAGTATCCTTATTGCAAGCCCGGGGCCAGGGAATGGGTGCCTGTTTAGAATTTCATCCGGAATTCCGAGGGATTTTCCAAGCTTTCGGACCTCATCCTTGTAGAGCTCCTTTAATGGCTCAATAACATTCAATTTCATTTTCTCCGGCAATGTGATGTTGTGGTGGCTTTTGATTTTGCTGGCTTGGGCTGTGGGCTGTGCGGATTCTATCCTGTCCGGATAGATGGTGCCCTGGCCGAGGAACTTTATTCTCGGATGCTTTTTTTCGATTTCTCCTGCCTTCTTCTCGAACACATCAATGAAAGTTTTCCCGATGATGGCCCTCTTTTTTTCAGGGTCCGAAATGCCTTTGAGCCTCTGCAGGAAGGTTTCTGAAGCATCCACGCAGATAAAATGCTTAAACCTAAATCTGCTGTAAATCCTTTTTACGTCCTCCAACTCATTTTTTCTTATCAGGCCATGGTCGACAAAAACGCAAAAAAGCCTATCGCCAATCGCCTTATGGAACAAAACAGATGCTACAGTTGAGTCTACGCCCCCGGAAGTTGCCATCAGGACTGAATCTTCACCCACAGTGCTCTTGATTTGCCCTATCAGAATTTTATCAAGATTTTTTATGTTCCAATCCCTTTTCGACCTGCAAATATCCAGCGCAAAGTTTCTCAATATTCTTATTCCATGAGGGGTATGGGTTACTTCCGGGTGAAACTGGACGCCATAGAGCTTTGCCCTTGGGTTCTCAAATGAAGCTATAAAGCAGTTTGGCGTTGAAGCCAGGATATGAAAATCTTTAGGGAGGGAGATTACAGAATCGCCGTGGGACATCCATACCTGCTCACGCTTTTTCAGGCCCTTAAGCAGAGTCCCATGGTTTTTTATTTCAAGGGTATTCTTTCCGTATTCCCGCTTCTTTTGCTTGACTAATCCGCTAGACAGCTTGGCGATGAGCTGCAAGCCATAGCATATTCCAAGGATTGGGATTCCTAGGTGAAGTATCTCCTTGTTGCATGATGGGGCATTTGGCTCGTATACTGAAGCCGGGCCTCCCGAGAAAATAATCCCTTTTGGATTCTTTGAGATAATTTCATCTACTGAAGCGTTTGAGGGCAATATTTCCGCGCTTATTCCCAAGTCCCTAATTCTCCTGCATATGAGATGGCAGTACTGCCCCCCAAAGTTTAGTATTAGTATCATGTGCAGAGCAAATGGAGTTTTTGCATTTCTATCCCCTTTTTGATTTCTAGGGCGATTCTTTCGCCGTAGCTTAAGGAATCTCCATACAGGTAAGCAGAGTAAGGCGTGAACATGGTTCCCGGAGAGCCTGGAATCCTCATGGAGACGTCGAAAATTAAAATTTCCTCTTTGCCATCTTCTGCTGAAACTGCGCCCTGCAATGCAAATGGACCTATAATGCCCGGAGGGTTTGTCTTTTTTACTGCAGAAACGAATTTTTCCCCGATTTCAAACGCCTTCTCAAGCAAAGATTCCTTTATTGTGACTGTGTAATGCCCTGTTTCTATCATTTTTGGCTTTACGTGCTTCAGCACTTCGAGCTGCTCATTTGCAGGCAGCCTTAAGATTCCATCAAGATTTGTCTGCCTCCTCGCATCTGTGCCCATAAGCTCAAGTTCATTTGTAAGAGGAGAATAAAAGAAGTTGAAGTTTACCTGCGCACCCAGCACATACTCCTCAATTACCGCCCTTTTCAGGTCATGAGGGTTGATTATGCTCTTTTGGATAAGCTCGCTAGACTTTGCCTTATAATCATCATAAGAGCTCGCAAAGAAAAATGCCCTCTCATACCCCCTTTTTGCTTCATTTACCTTAACCAGCGAAAGCCTGTTTATCCGCTTCGGATTGGAAAATGCTTTCGGCATCCTAATCCCTGCCTTTTTCAGTATGTAATACTGGTTGTTTGGAACATTCCTTTCTTCCAATTTTACAAGGCCCCTTGAGCCGTAAATAGGGACGAGAAACCGATTCTCTATGTCCTTGAAATCAAAATAAACCCAAAAATACCGGTTATGCACAAAAATTGTGTTTTGCTCCCTCAATTTTCTCTGTATTTTTTCGTCAAGTATATCTGAGAATTTTTCAAGCACCAATGCCTCGTCCACTACCCCCTTGCCTTCCCTTGCGCTGAAATACCGCGAATATGTTTTTTCCCTTCCTTTCTGGCAAACCGCTATTGTCCTAAAACCGAGCTTTTTCGCGCCCCTGCAAACATCAAGCGCAGAATGGCCGCCAAGAACCCCTATTGTCAATTCGCTCTTGTCGTAAGATTCAACTATGCCTTGAATTTTATTAATGGATATCATCGTGCAAGATTTTCCCAAGCTGCCTCTTTTTTATTGCCAACTTTATCTCCCTTGCTATCCTTCTTCCGGTCGACATCGGCTCATTGTACCTAAGCCAGGTGTAAGGGCTTCCATTAATATAGGGATTTGTGCCAGCGACAATTCTGGCTGAAATCTCAAACACAAAAATCTCGGTATCCGGCCTTATTATCATCTCAAGGCTGAATGGCCCAAAGAGGCCTTGCGGCGTAAATTTCTTGCTCTCCTCAACCACGTTTCTTCCGATTTTAAAAAGTTTTGGCAGGATGGATTCCCTAACAACTAATGGCATATTGCCTATAATCACATACGAAGGGTCGACATTTTTCAGAGCCAACTGGTCTCTCGCGGAAATCCTGCCGAGGCTGTCAACGTTGCTTTCATACCTTTTGTCAAAGCTCATTATTTCGAGCTCATCAGTCAGCGGGGAGTAAAAATAGTGGGCATAAACCGGAACTCCTACAATGTATTCCTGGATGACGAATTTCTGCCCTCTCGGATAATCCCTGATCTTTTCCTTGAAATCATCTGGATTTTTTGCAAGAAAGTACCCCTGGCCGCCTTTTGCACCATGAAACTTAACAATCACTGACCTGTCGATATCCCTGTAATCCTTGAAGATTTTTGGAACATTGATGCTGGAATTCTTTAGCCAAATCCTCTGGAGATTCCTGTCCGCCTCAAATCTTAGTATCTTCTTGTTTCCAAAATAAGGCACCCTTAGCTTTTCGACACGCTCAAAGCCCATGTAAGAAATGAATGATGCGTGGGGTATAAGTATGGCATTTTCCTTTAGCAGGGTTTTTTCAATTTTCTCAAAATCATCATAGCCGCCGATTGTGATAATCTTGTCAGCAACCTTATAGGACATGTAAGGCTCTTCTGTGCCTTTAATGCAGACTGCAATGGTTTTAAACCCTTCGTCCTTTGCACCCTTCAAAATCTGCAATGCAGAATGAGAACCAATAGTTGCGATTTTGTGTTGCGCCATAGGAAAGTTTATGAGTTTTCATTTAAATAGCTTTCGGAAAAAAGGGGTTGTGAGTAAAAGTGGTATAGAGAAACGTCAAATTTGGGAAAAGTCCACTTAATCTCTTAATGATAAATTAACAAAATATCCAGCACCAATTTGCGTAAGTTTAAATCCCATCCTTTCCTGTAGCCTAATACTTGCTTTATTTGCATCCGCAACATTTGACCAGATTTTATCACACCCAAGATTTCTCCCAAATTCAATTTGGGCCTGTTTAAGTGCAGAACCAATTCCTCTGAGTCTATAATTGGGAGCAACATATATTCCGTTAGACCTATAAGATTCGCCCCGAACAATTCCTATTGCGTAACCAACAGGCTTTTGTTCGTATACCTCAATCCAGAAATCGCTTCCATCATCTTTAATTCTTATTATTTTTTCTAAAGCTGCCTCTTCAGAGATTTGAGTGCCTGTAAATTCAGAATCATCTGCTTGTTTCAATAGCGCAATAGCTAGTAAATCGTCGTCGTTCTCTACTAACCTAATAGATAAATCTTGTCTCATAATAATTGTTGTTACTATTTAGTTTATAAGATTTGCCGACCTTACAGGGCCCTTCACAACTCCTTCGAAACCTTCGGCTTTTCATTCACTTCGGTCCCTTCTTGGAATCCCTAAAAATTGAGAACTCCTTAATTCGTCAATTTTTTCTTCTTGTACTAATTTTTTTGCTTCCTCAACGCCTTTCTCTAAAATCAATTCGAGAATTCCTTTTGTTTTCTTACCGATTCCTTTGACTTTTAATTCATCAAGACTTCCATGTTCACGATAAAAAGCTGGTAAATCAATATCCAATCCGGCAATTTTTCTTTTCTGGAAGCCGTATGTCCATAGATCTTGGCTGTATTGGGCAACGACACTAAAATAATCCTGAGCTAGTTCTTTATTCGTATATGCATTCTCCTCCATCTGATAGGGGATTTAGTCGATTTTTATAAACTTTTGTAAGCTTGGCACAAAAAAACAAAATTTTATAAACGCCTGAAAGCCCTTGCGATCATGAACATCCTCCTGATAGGGAATGGCGCTAGGGAGCATGCGATTGCAGAGGCATTTTGCAGAAGCAGCCATAAGCCAAAGGTTTATTCATTTATGAAAACAAACAATCCCGGGATAAAGGGGCTTTCGGCGGGGATTTTTATTGGAAAATATAGCGATTTGGAAGGCATAAAAAAATTTGCGAAGGACAGCAGGGCAGATTTTGCGTTTATAGGCCCTGAAGACCCGCTGAACAACGGGGTTGTAGATGCACTTGAAAACTCAGGGATACCTTGTGTTGGGCCAAGAAAAAATCTGGCATCTCTTGAAACTTCAAAATCATTCACGAGGCTGATAATGGAGAAATACAATATCCCTGGAAATCCCAAGTTTAAGGTTTTCAAGCACAGGGAGGGGATAAAGAAATTTCTCGAAGAGCTTGAAGAAGTTGTGATAAAGCCAGACGGCCTTACTGCGGGCAAGGGCGTAAAGGTGCAGGGCGACCATTTCAACACCAAAGAAGAAGCCTATAATTATTGCATTGAGGTTCTTAAGGACCATCCTGCTGTAATTGTTGAAGAAAAATTGGATGGAGAGGAATTTTCACTGCAATGCCTCACAGACGGCTATACCGTAAAGGCGACGCCGGTTGTGCAAGACCACAAGAGGGCTTTTGTTGGGGATAAGGGGCCCAACACAGGCGGCATGGGCTCGTATTCATGCGCAGACCATCTCCTGCCGTTCCTTGCAAAAGAGGATGTTGAAGCTGCACTGGATATAACCTCCCAAGTTTGCAATGCATTAAGGAAAGAGGCCGGAGTTTACAGTGGAGTCATGTATGGCGGCTTCATGGTGACAAAGGAGGGAGTTAAGCTGATTGAGTATAATGCAAGATTTGGAGACCCTGAAACAATGAATGTACTGCCAATCTTAAAAACAGATTTTGTGGATGTCTGCCTTGCAATTGTGAACAGAAAATTGAATTCCATTAAATTGGAATTTGAGAAGAAGGCTACTGTATGCAAGTATGCAGTCCCTGAAGGCTATCCGGACAACCCTGTCAACAACAAAAAAATTGACATCTCTAACGTGCCGAAAAATGCAAGACTGTATTTTGCTTCGGTTGACAAGCGTGAAGACGGGCTTTACATGAGTTCGTCCAGGGCAATTGGAGTTGTAGGCATTTCCTCTTCGCTTGACGAAGCGGAAAGGATTGCAGAGAACGCTGTCTCGGCGATTAAAGGCCCTGTTTACCACCGGAAAGATATCGGCACGATGCAGCTGATAAAGAAGCGCATCGACCATATGAAAAGATTAAGATAATGAAAACAGCACTACGAGATAGATTAAGGAAAGAGCGCGGAGCCTTAAGCCCTAAATGGATTCTTTCGCAAAGCAAAAAAATAGAGAAAAAGCTGGTTAGCGAATGTGAAAAGAAGAATGCCATTATGCTTTATGCCTCCTTTGATGGGGAAGTGGATACCCATGAAATTATCAAGGAGTTGCTGAAAAGAAAGAAAATTGTGCTGCTGCCAAAGGTCGGGAAAAAAGGTATAATGCCGGTAAATGTAAAAAGATTTAATGAGCTAAAACCAAGAAGATACGGCATCTTGGAGCCAATCGGCACAAGGGCGCACCCTGCCAATAAAATTGATTGTATTGTTGTGCCTGGCATTTGCTTCGACGAAAATGGCCACCGCATAGGATTTGGCGCAGGGTTTTACGACAGGTTCCTCTCTAATGTGAAATGCAAGAAAATCGGGCTTGCATTTGATTTTCAGATTGTCAAAAAAATCCCGCCGCATCCCCACGACATTCCGGTTGATGTTATAATTACTGAAAATAGAGTTATATATTGCAACAGAAAAGTATATAAATCCCGCAAGCGATGCTAACCTGGGTGGTTTTAAGTGGATATGATGAGAGATATTCTTGAGAGCGATCCGAAGATTGCCGAGCTGATGAAGAAAGAGCTTGAAAGAATACGCAATGGCGTTGAGCTCATTCCTTCTGAAAACTTTGTCTCAAAAGCTGTGCTTCAGGCGATGGCTTCCGTTTTCACAAACAAATATTCCGAAGGCTACCCCAGGAAAAGGTACTATGGCGGGCAGGAGTTTGTTGATGAGATGGAAGAACTTGCAATTGAGCGCGCCAAAAAGCTTTTTGGCTGCGAGCATGCAAATGTGCAGCCGTATTCCGGAAGCCCCGCAAACATGGCTGTGTTTTTTTCATTGCTGAATGTAGGCGACCCGTATATGGGGCTGGATTTAAACGCAGGAGGCCATCTTACCCATGGAAGCCCTGTAAATTTTTCAGGGAGGCTGTTCAGGGTAAACCCTTACACTGTTGACAGAAAAACTCATCTTCTTGATATGGATGCTATACGAAAACAGGCCAAGACTGTAAAACCAAAGATGATTCTGACAGGGTTAACTGCCTATCCGCGAAAGATAGACTTTAAAGCATTTCAGGAAATATGCGACGAGGTTTCTGCCTACCATTTTTCTGACATTTCGCATATTGCTGGACTGTGCGCAACTGGAGTTCACGAAAGCCCTGTTCCGTATGCCGATGTTGTAACAACAACAACCCACAAAACCTTGCGCGGGCCAAGGGGGGCCATGATAATGTGCAAAAAAGAGGACAGATACAAGGAAAAATACCATCCAGACAGCAACAAAGACCTTGCTGGCATGATTGACTTTAATGTATTCCCTGGCATTCAGGGGGGGCCTCACAACCATGTAAATGCGGCAAAGGCTGTTGCGTTTCAGGAAGCCCTGCAGCCTGATTTTAGGGTATATGCAAAGCAAATTGTAAAAAATTCCAAGGCGCTAGCTGACGAACTAATGTCTTTAGGCATAAAACTGGTGACTGACGGAACTGACAATCATCTTATGATAATAGATTTAACTTCAAAGAATCTTACAGGCAAAGGGAAGGAGATTCAGATGGCGTTGGATCAGGCAAACATCCACACAAACAAAAATACAATCCCATTTGAGCCTGGAAGCCCGTTCAACCCTTCAGGGATAAGGCTGGGTACGCCTGCAGTAACCACAAGGGGCATGAAAGAGGCAGATATGAAGGTCATTGCAAGCGGGATTGCAACTGTCATTAATCATTACCAGGAAAAAGAAAAAATAAGCAAGGCAAAGAATAGCATATTTGAGCTTTGCAGCAACTTTCCGTTGTACCCTGGAATGGAGATACTAAAATGAAGGCAACGCTGATTGACGGGCAAAAGGTCGCTGAAAGCATACACAAGGATATCAAGGCAAAAGTGGCTTCGATGAAAGTAAAGCCTGGCCTGGCTGTGGTAATTGTAGGCAACAATGCTGCATCAAAGATATATGTGAAGAAGAAGGAAAAGGCCTGTAAGGAGGCGGGATTTCATTCTGTGCTTATTGAGCTGTCGGAGGACATTTCTGAAACTAAGCTTTTGAAGCAAATAGACGCCTTAAACCAGGACAATAAAATCCATGGAATCCTGGTGCAGCTTCCATTGCCAAAGCATATTGATGAGAGGCTTGTCATCGATGCTATACATCCGAACAAAGATGTTGACGGCTTTACGCCCCTGAACATGGGAAATTTGATGATAGGCGACAACAGAATTGTTCCCTCTACACCGAGAGGAATAATTAAGCTGATAGAATCAACCGGGGTAGAGATTTCGGGAAAGCATGCAGTTGTGGTGGGGAGGTCTAATATCGTAGGAAAGCCTGTTTCGGTGCTTCTGCAACAGCATGGCGCAACTGTGACGATGTGCCATTCAAGGAGTTTGCCCCTCGAGTATTTTACCAGGCAGGCTGACATACTTGTAGCTGCAGTTGGAAAGCCGAAATTCATAAAAGGCAGCATGATAAAAAAAGGGGCTGTTGTAATTGATGTCGGGATAAATAAAGTCGGAGATTCTATTGTGGGCGATGTTGATTTTGATTCTGCGTCAGAAGTTGCCTCGTTCATCACTCCAGTGCCGGGCGGGGTAGGCCCAATGACAATTGCATGCCTTCTTGAAAATACCATACAGGCAGCGGAGATTTTGTTTGCCGCACAGCCGTTGAGGACTTAATCCTAAAAATTTATAAAGAAGGGTAGCTTTGCTTTTGTGCGTGAAAATGATTAAGCTTGGAATTCTTGCATCGACAAATGCAACGGACATGCAGGCAGTTATAGATGAGATTGAAGATGGCACCCTTGATGCAGAGATAGCAGTTCTTGTAGCCAACAAGGAAAAATGCGGTGCGCTGGAAAGGGCAAGAAGACATAATATTCCCGCTTGTTATATAAGCTCGAAAAACAAGTCCATGGAGGAGTTTGACAGGGAGGCGGACAAAATATTGAAGGAGAAGGGTGTTGAGCTTGTGCTTCTAATCGGGTATATGAAGATAATGTCGCCATGGTTTGTTCGCGAATGGAAGCATAAGGTTGTAAACATACACCCGTCTTTGTTGCCCAAATTCGCAGGCGGGATGGATTTGGATGTTCATCAGGCTGTGCTGGATGCGGGTGAGAAAGTTACAGGAGCAACTCTTCATTTTGTTGCTGAAGAGGTTGATGCGGGGCCAATAATACTCCAAAGAGAGGTCTATGTGGACGAGGAAGATACTGCTGACAGCCTAAAGAAAAAGGTTCAAGCGGCAGAGCAGGAGATTATCCTGAAAGCGATAAGGCTTTTCAACGAAGGGAAGATTAGGGTTGAAGATAACCGGGTGATTATATCGGAATGAAACAAAAGATAGAAAGGGCTTTAATTTCCGTCTACGACAAGATAGGGGTTGTTGAGCTTGCCGGAGAGCTGAAGAAATATTCCATAGAGATAATCTCATCGGGTGGAACTGCAAAGCTTCTAAAGGAAAATAATATACCTGTAACTGAGGTTTCGCAATACACAAATTCTACAGAGATGATGGAAGGGCGCGTTAAGACCTTGCACCCAAGGATATTCGGCGGAATTCTTGGCAGGCGAGATATGGATAAGGACGAAATGAAAAAGAACAACATTTTGCCTATAGACCTTGTTGTTGCCAATTTATACCCGTTTGAGGAGATTGCAAAGAAAGACAAAGCCCAGATTTCTGAAGCGATTGAGAACATCGATATTGGCGGGCCATCGCTGATAAGGGCTGCGGCAAAGAATTTTTTGTTTGCAACAGCAATAGTCGAGCCTAGCCATTACGGTCTTTTGATAAAAGAGCTGAATGACAACAATGGCTGCACCAGCGAGGAGTTTCGCAGGGAGATGGCTTCAATGGCTTTCTCGTATACTGCAAGGTATGATGCATTAATCGATGAATATTTCAGGAATCCAAGCAAATACCCGGAAATACTCAATTTAAGCTATCGAAAACTGGAGGATTTGAGGTATGGAGAAAATCCGCATCAAACCGGGGCGCTTTACCGGGAGCTGAAAAAAAAGGGGTCTTCCATATGCTTTTCCAAGCAGCTTCACGGAAAGCAGCTTTCTTTCAACAATATTTTGGATGTAAATGAGGCATTTGAGCTTGTAAAGGAATTTGAAGAGCCTGCAGTTGCCATTATCAAGCATACAAATCCGAGCGGGGTTGCAGTCTCAGCTTTAATCGAAGATGCATTTTCAAAGGCTTATGAAGCTGACCCATTGTCGGCATTTGGCGGGGTGATTGCTCTTAACCGGCCCTGCAACAAAGAGCTTGCTGAGATGGTAAAGAAAATATTTGTCGAGGTTGTAATTGCTCCTACATTTGAGGCCGAGGCATTTGATATTCTCAAGGAAAAAAAGAACATACGGCTTATTGAAGCAGAGAATATATCAAAATCAGATAGCGGATTCGACATCAGGACGGTTGTTGGCGGGCTTCTTGTGCAGTCTAGAAACTGGCCGGAGATTGATGCAAAAGGGCTGAGGGTTGTTACAAAACGGAAGCCTGCGCAGGCTGAGGTTAAAGACTTGCTCTTTGCATGGAAGGTAAACAAGCATGTGAAGTCAAATGGGATTGTTTTTGCAAAGGGCAGCTCAACTGTTGGCATAGGCGCAGGGCAGATGTCGAGGGTGGATGCAGTAAAGATCGCAGGGGAGAAATCAAAAGGAAAATCTGCTGGAGCTGCCATGTCCTCGGATGCTTTCTTTCCATTCAGGGATGGAGTAGACGAAGCTGCAAAAGCCGGCATTACCGCGATAATTCAGCCAGGCGGCTCGATTCGGGATGATGAGGTTATCAAGGCTGCAGATGAGCACAATATTGCAATGGTTTTCACAGGCATAAGGCTTTTCAAGCATTAGTTTTTTAAAGAAACTTTGGTAGCCGTTCTCTTATAGCCCCGTAGTGTAGCGGCCAAATTTTTTAAGGCCAATCATTCAGCCCTCTGGAGGCTGAGACGGCAGTTCGAAACCAGCAGGAATGTTGCCGAAAGTCTGCCCGGGGCTATTTCTTTATGAAAGAATTAATATACCAAGGGGCGGAAGCAAGACTTTACCACGTTGATGATAAGGTAATTAAGGAAAGGGTCAGAAAAGATTATAGAATTCCCGAGATAGATGTTTTGTTGCGCGCGTCGAGGACAAAGCGGGAAGAAAAGGTATACCGTATCCTTGAAAGCATAAAATTTCCAGCACCGAGAGCGATAGAGTGCGATGGGAAACAGCATCTTGTGATGGAATACATCAAAGGAAAGCTGATAAGGGATGTTCTCGCAAAAGGGAATTATGAAGAACTGGCTTCAGAGGTTGGAAAGAAGATAGCAATATTGCACAACAATGGAATTATCCACGGCGACCTTACAACATCTAACATGATTCTTTCGGATGAGATTTATTTTATTGACTTCGGGCTTTCCTTCTTTTCGCAGAAGATTGAGGACAAGGCAACTGATTTGCACCTCCTTAAAGAGGCGTTTGAGTCTACGCATCCTGCAATATGGGAGGAAAGCTTTGAATGCGCGCTGAAAGCCTATGAAAAACAGGCAGAGCATGGAAAAGAGATTTTGGAAAGGCTGAAAAATGTAGAAAAAAGGGGAAGAAACAAAGGAAAATTTTAGTCCATGCCCATTCCGCCAGGAGGCATGTGGGTTTCTTTTGATGAACCGCCTGCAATGACATCGTCTATTCTCAGTATCATAACTGCAACTTCAGCTGCAGAGCTTACTGCCTGAGTCTTTATCTTCAGCGGCTCTATAACCCCTTCTTTCCATGCATCCATGACTTTGCCCGTGAATACATTAACCCCTGCCCATTTTTGGCCTTTGTCATGAGCTGATTTCAGCTCGGTAATAATTTCAATTGGGTCAAGGCCGGAGTTTTCTGCCAGGGTTCTCGGAATCACTTCCATAGCCTCTGCAAATGCCTGCACGGCAAGCTGCTCTCTTCCTGACAATGAGTCTGCAAACTTTCTCAGGCCTCGGGCAAGCTCAATTTCAGGAGCTCCTGCGCCCCCTACAACCTTTCCGGTTTTCAGCGCAGCGGAGAGGTCTCCAACAGCGTCATCGAGGGCTCTTTTTACTTCATCGACAACATGCTCTGTGCCGCCCCTGATTAGTATTGTGACAGCTTTTGGAAGCTTGCATTCCCTGACATATGTCATTTCCTCATCGCCAATTTTTACTTCTTCAACAACCCCTGCGCTTCCAAGGTCTTGTGCTGATAAATCTTCGGTGCTTGTTACAATCCTTGCGCCAGTTGCCCTTTCCAATGCTTCCATGTCGCTTTTCTTGATTCGCCTTGCAACATATATGCCCTTTTTGGCAAAGAAGTGCTGCGCCAAATCATCAACCCCTTTCTGGCAGAATACTACATTTGCGCCAGACTTTGCAATCTTCTCGACCATTGTCCTGAGCATTTTTTCTTCCTGGTCCAGGAATTCCTGAAGCTTTCCAGGGTCTGTAATTTGGATTTTTGCGTCTGTCTCGGTGTTTTTAATCTCAACTGCAGAATCGACCAGCGCTATTCTTGCATTTTTTATAAGCCTGGGCATTCCGGAATGGACCCTTTCCTTGTCAAGAACGATGCCTTCAACAAGCTCGGTATCCTCAACTGAGCCGCCTACCTTTTTTTCCAGCTTTATGTTTTCTGTGTCAATAAATACCTTGCCGTTTTCCTTTTCCATAACCATTTTTATTGCCCTTACGCATATGTCGCTAAGCCTTTCCTTTGCTGCTTCGGCGCCCTTGCCGGTCATGGATGTGGTTGCTATGTTTTTTAGAAGCTCTTCATTATCTTCGCTAACGTTCTCAGCCATCTTATTCAGTATCTCCTGAGCTTTTTCCTCTGCGACTCTATAGCCGCGGGCGATAACAGTTGGATGGATATTCTTTTCAAGCAAATTTTCTGCGTTCTTCAGAAGCTCTCCTGCAATGACCACGGCTGTAGTGGTGCCATCTCCAACCTCATCCTCCTGAGTCTTTGCAACCTCAACAATCATCTTAGCGGAGGGGTGCTCTATCTGCATTTCCTCCAGAATTGTAACTCCGTCATTTGTAACTGTAATATCGCCTAAAGAATCAACAATCATCTTGTCCATGCCTTTAGGGCCTAATGTGGTCCTTACAGTCTCTGCAACGAGCTTTGCAGCCATTATGTTCATCCTCTGCGCGTTTCTTCCCTGCGAGCGCTGAGTGCCTTCCGGCAATATAAATATAGGTTGTACCTGATTAGATGCCATAAATTCACCCCTCAAATTTCTAGTTTTTGTCAATAACCACTTCTATTTAAATCTATGTATTTTGCAGGCTTCCTTCCAGACGGGAGCGCCAAAGGAAAGGCAAAACCGAAAAGTTTAAATACTTGAAAGTGACAAAGGTAGCATTGGGGATTTGAAAAGAGGTTGTCTTGTAAGGCTTTTATGTTGTTTTTTGGCCTTTTGTTGGAAAATCGCCTAAAGGTTACTATGCTGACGAACAAAAAAATACACCAGACAATCAGGGAAATTAGCGGTGAAGAGGGCATCAAGATAGTTGAGTTTCTGAAGAACAGGAAGAACATTTCCGAGTTTGTAATTGCCGAAAAGACCAAGCTGGATATGCAGCGCACAAGGAACGTTCTTTACACCCTCAATAATTTTAATATCGCAGCTTACATAAGGAGGAAGGACCGCAAGAAGGGATGGTACATCAGCTACTGGACCTTCAACAGGAAGCGTGTCAAGGATGTGATTGAAAAGATAAGGACTCAGAAGCTTGAGATGCTGAAAGACAGGCTAAAGCGCGAAGAGGAGAATGTAAATAATTTTTACATCTGCGATAACGCATGCTCAAGGCTTGACTTTGACCAGGCATCAGAGTACGAGTTTAAATGCCCTGAATGCGGGCATCTTCTTGCGTTGCAGCCAAATGACAAGACCATTATCAACATTAGAGAGCGCATCAGGGAGCTTGAGAGCGAAGCTTAGGTAGTGCGAAGTAAGCAAGAAGCCCAATTACCGACAACGCAAGCCAGAATATCGTTACAGAGATTATCTTTGCTGCAAATAAGGCCAGATTAACTATTAGAGCCAAAATCAGGATTCCTGACAGCATCTTTAACATCATCTTAACGGCAGCGCCTTTGGAGACTGGGAGCGCTTAAATTCAGAGGCTTTTATCATCTTGGCTACCTTATCAACTGTTTGACTGTCAAAACCCTTCTTTACAATATCTTTTTGCTTCATCTTACTGTCCAGCAAAAACAGCACCTCATCAAGCACGTCATAGGACGGAATATCGTCTTCATCCTTCTGGTTTGGCTTTAATTCTGCTGTGGGGGCCCTGGAGATTACAGATTCCGGGATTACCTCTTTTCCTGAAGTTCTATTGATGTAGTTTGCCAAATTATAAACATCTCTCTTGTATAGATTCCCAATTGGAGCAATTCCTCCGGCCGCATCGCCGTAGAGAGTTGCATAGCCTACCATGGCTTCTGACTTATTTCCTGTAGCCAAAACAAGATAGCCAAACTTATTTGAGAACGCCATCAAAACATTAGCCCTTATCCTTGCCTGAAGGTTTTGCTCGGTTTTGTCTATCCTTGTTCCCCTAAAATGGGCCTTTAAATGCCTGATATAAGTGTCATAAACCTCCTGAATCGGAACTTCAATCAGCTTTATGCCAAGATTTCTTGCAAGCAACCTTGCATTGCTTTTGCTTAATTCAGAAGTGTATTTAGATGGCATCAAAACCCCGAGGACATTTTCCCTGCCCAAAGCCCTGACAGCTATTGTTGCGGTAAGAGCAGAATCTACCCCGCCTGAAATGCCCAGAATTGCCTTTGAGAAATTGTTTTTTCTGCAGTAATCTTTAAGGCCATTTACCAGAACAGAAAGGATTTTTTGTTCGTTCATGAGATAAGAATGTGTCGGCGTTTTAAAAAACTTTATAAGAAAAAAAGGAGGCCCCGTTTTTCAGGGGCCTGTTCTGGCACAAAGCTGTCTAGCTTTCCTTGGGGAGTGTAATACCTAAGGGGGTTCCAAGGATCATTTAGTGTTGCTTACTACGATTGGGTCCGGCAATGGCTTTGGCTCGGGCATCGGTATTGGCTTAAAGGTGATAAACCGTCCGCTCGACACTTTTCTGTTAAAGAGGTTTTTTGCCTCCCAGTTGGCGCCTTTTATTGTTCCTTCAAAGAGGTTCCCTTTCTCTTCATAGTAACCCTTGAATGTATCGAAGCGCGGCACTATGCTTGGGCTGGATTTCATTATTACTGGATTGGTTCCGTAAACACCCCATGCTTTCTTTCCATAATTGTCATTTCCGACAAAGTATCCATTTCTGTATATTCCCCACATAACATTCGCACCATCAAATGTCCACATCAGGTAGCGATTTGGATTATGTGTAAGACCGATTAGCTCTAATGTTTCATCGTATGTTGCAGGAATTTCTTTTTCTCCCGGAAGTATATCTTTTCTGTCTGATGCAGCAAATGGCACTGCAAGCAGGATTGCCAGAAAGGCAACCGCAATCAATTTTGTTTTCATATTCAACCACCACATCATTTTTATGAAAGTTGAAAGGGCGATTTTCTTTAAATACAAACTTGCCTAAACCTTTAGGTAAAGCTTTAGTAAGGTTTAGGAATTGGCATTTTGCATGAAGAAGCTTTATTCAGGCTGAGATTCGCATTTAATGGCTGGTTTTTATGTTTGATTATATTATTTCTATATAGAAAATAAATAATTCCATAATCTTTTTAAATAATTACTCTTTCCTCACCAGCTATGAAAGTTGCAATAATGTATTCCGGCGGAAAAGATTCAACTTATGCAATTGACTTTGCAAAGGAGAAGGGTTGGGAAATTGCCTATTTGCTGTCTGTAAAGCCGACAAGGACAGATTGCTTCTTGTACCATTTTGCAACTGTGGAGATGACTAAAGATCTTGCTCAGATTCTCGGCATAAGGCACATTTACACAACCTGCAATGTTGCAGATCCTGTGCAGGAGGCAGAGATTGTCAAGAGAATAGTTGTCCAGAATCCGGTTGATGCTGTAATTCTTGGCGGTACTGGGCTGCAAATGACGCAGATAAGAAGCATCCAAAATGCCTTAAGGCCTTACCGTATTGAAGTTTTTGCTGCACACTCGGGGCTGGAACATGACGATGTAATGCAGGAAATGCTGAAGAAAGGCTATAAATTCATGATTTCGCAGGTTGCTTCATACGGATTGAACAAGGAGTGGCTTGGCAGGGTTCTAGACAAAAATACCATGGACGAGCTGTTTGAAAGGTCAAAAGTGTTTGGCTTCCATGCTGGCGGTGAAGGCGGCTATTACGATACCTTAGTGCTTGACGGCCCAATCTTCAGCAAAAGGCTGGACATCGAGGTTTTCCAGAAAGTAATGGAAAGCGAGAACTGCGGGCACATAGTTGTTACTAAGTCTAAGATTGTTGATAAGATCCAGATACGAGAATAGTTTTAAATAGAACTAATCTAGTTTTCTTCTTATGGGCCTGTAGCATAGCCTGGATAGTGCGGTCGGCTTCGGACCGATTGACCGGGGTTCAAATCCTCGCGGGCTCGTATCTTAAATAAAAGCAGCTATCTTCCTGAAATCCTCCTCAAGCTCTTTTCTCAGGTTCGGGTTGTGGAGAATTGCAGCAGGATGGTAAACAGGGAAGACTGAGAATTCCACTCCGTCAATGGTTTTCTTTACGGCTCTTCCGTGCAGAAAGGTTATACCGCCTATTTTCTTCATGTTTTCCGGCTTGAAATCCCCAAGCACAAACTTTGTTGCAAAATTTCCCAAGGTTATGATTATTTTTGGTTTTATTATCTTAATCTGCTCGATTAAATAAGGTGTATGGCTTCCAATCTCCTCGTCTGTTGGGTTTCTGTTTTGGGGAGGCCTGTACTTCAGAATATTTGCAACATAAACGTCGTCAAGAGTTAAGTTAATGGACCTTAGAAGCTTATCAAGTTCCCTTCCAGCTGCCCCCACAAAAGGAATTCCCTGCAAATCCTCCTGCTCGCCCGGTGCTTCGCCAATGAACATTATTTCTGCATTTGGATTTCCTTTTCCGAAAACAAGGCTATTAGCAGAATCTTTTAGCGGGCATTTAAGCTCTTTTAGGATTCGCTGCCTCACAGATTCTAAAGCGTCAGCATTCATCCCCCTTTTTCCTCGCATAAACCACAAATTCAAAATCCTGGTGGTCTTCACGCCTTTCAACTTTCCAGTCATCTTCATCAAATTCAGGAAAGTATGTATCGCCTTCGTAGCCTTTCTTTATGTAAGAGATATACATTTTATCCGCAATCGGGATTGTTTTTTCGTAAATTTGCGCACCGCCGAGGATAAAAATCGGCCCATCATAGGATTTTGCCTTTTTTACGGCCTCTTCAACAGTCTTGCAGACATCAACCCCTTCGACTGGCCCAAGTGAATGGGAAACTACAATTAATTTTCGGTTGGGCAATGGTTTAGAGCCGATAGACTCAAATGTCCTCCTGCCCATGATGCAAATTCCTCCTTTTGTCAAGCTCCTAAAGTGCTTCATCTCTTCGGGAATGTCCCATGGCAACTGGTTGTTTTTCCCAATAATCCTTTTTCTCGTCATTGCCGCGACAATAATCACACTGCCACCTCGAATTTTATCTTTGGATGGGGATTATAGCCTTCAAGTTTAAAATCCTCGAATGTTAATTTGTGCAATGGCTTGTCTGCAATTATTATTTTAGGCAACTGCCTCGGCTCCCTTTTCAGCTGTTCCTTAAGGCCCTCAATGTGGTTTTCATAAATATGGGCATCGATTATTGTGTGCGCAAATTCTCCAGGAATATAGCCTGTTTCATTTGCAATCACCATAGTGAGAAGGGAGTAGCATGCAAGATTAAATGGAATTCCTAAAGCAATATCGCCTGAACGCTGGGTTAGGTGGCAATTCAATTTATCTCCCTGAACATTAAAGCAGAACGTGTAATGACATGGCGGCAGTTTGCTTTCTGCCGCATTTCCGGGATGCCACGCAACAACAACAAGCCTTCTTAAAGTTCTTGCTTCAGGATTTTTCTTAATTTCTTTCAGATTGTCAATCACGTACTGAATCTGGTCAAAGACCTTCTGTCCATTTTCTTCTTCTTTCACCCATCTATTTGCCCATTTCTCGCCATCTAAACCAATATCGGGCATTGGAAACCTTCTCCAGAATCTTCCGTATGCAGTTTCCAGCCTTCCTTCAGCATCAGCCCACGCATCCCAGATTTTTGTCTTCTTTCTCAAATTTCTGATATGCTCCTCTCCGGAAAGATACCAGAACAATTCATGAAGCATTGAATTAAAGTACATCTCCTTTGTGGTAAGCAATGGATAGCCATGCTGCAGGTTAACTTTATAGAAATAAGCGAAACAGCTTAAGGTGGAAACTCCTGTTCGGTTTGTCTTCCTAATTCCGTTCTTAAGGACATAATCAACCATGTCCAAGTATTCTTTCATGACGCACCCCTTCGTCATTTGAGCAGAAAGGGGTTTATTTAAAGATTTTGGTGCACAAACTTTAAGACTGCAAATTGATTTCCTGCAGAATATGCACAAAGAACCAAGAGTAAAATTAAAGCAGGAAGACATTGACAGCGCCAAAATGGCCTTTTCCGGCTTTTCCCTTGAGGGAGTTATACAGAGAGCAAAGGCTGACGGGTATGTTCCGGGCGAATTTGTGCAGATAGAGATGGGAATGCACCATGGAGGGCTGATTCTTTACAGGCGGGAAAACAGAAAGCGTGAAGAATGGGATGCCGTGATAACTTCAAGCCAGCATTATCCCCGAGTAATGTACCTGCTGTATAAAAAAGGATTAAGTGTGACTTAGCCGAATAGATAAATAAACAAGAAAAAACTTACAACTATCTCCTTCTCTTGCCTGCCTTGTTGTGCCTTGAGTGTGCCTTAGCGCTCCTCTTAATGGCCTTATGCTGGGCTCTTCCGGCCTTTCTGGAAACCCTTTCCTTTGGCACAACTGCCTTTTTTCTCACAAGCAGTTTGCTCTTGTCCATGCCGAGCTCGGAAATAAACTCAACATACCTGTTTCTAAGGGTAACTTCTGTAATCTTAGCTACCTTGGAAAATTCCTGCTGAGTCCTTTTCTCCTTGTTCTGCAAGGATGCAATGTAAAGAGCGGTTGCGGCAATTGAATTAGGGCATTTTCCGGATATCAGCCTTGATTTCTGGGCTCTCTGGATTATCCTGACTGCTTCAGTCTGCGTCTTTGGAGATAACCTTAATGAAGAGGCAAACTTGTTGACAAAGTTTATTGGGTCAACTGGCAATACACGGACATTAAGCATCCTTCTCAAGAACCTGTAAGCACGCCCAATCTCCTTCTCTTCAAGCTCGGTTGCATGAGCAAGCTCCTTTAAAGTCTTAGGAACCTCATGAACCTTGCAGGCAGCATGAACTGCCCCGGAAACCATTAATTCTATACCCCTGCCCCTTACAAGGCCACGCTGAAGGGCCATTGTGTAGAGCCTTGCGGCTTCCTCTGATACGGAGTTAGGCAGATCAAGCAATGAAGAGACACGCTTTATCTCCGGCAATGCCTGGTTAAGATTCTGCTCAATTGAGGTGTAAGTCCTGTTCTGCCATCTCCTCAACCTAAAAAACTTGTCACGATTGCCTTTGTTTAATTGGTATAAATCCGACTTTCTTCCTACATCGGTAGAAATGCTTGGCTGCAAATATGTAAGAGAAGATCCTGTCCTGCGTTTGCCTTCATCATCGGACTCGAATTCACGCCATTCAGGCCCAAAGTCCAATAGCTTGTCCTCTATAACTAGCCCGCATTCTCTGCAGACCACTTCGCCTTTTACCTTGTTCCAGAATAGGTTTCCCATGCCGCATTCCGGACATCCCTTACTTAGAGTTTCAGCCATAATTACCACATCCCCAACGTTTTAATGAATATTAAACTACTTACCACCCACTTTACTTACATAATGATAAAAGCATATATTTATAAACTTTTCGGTTGGTATTTAAATGCAATGGTATACAGGAGGGGGTTTAAGAGCCTTTTAGGGTTCATTTGCAGGTTTTGATTTAAAAAGGAAGCGTAAACATGCTCCTTTTCCATTTTTAATGCTGAAACTGCCCCGCATTATGTTTCTTTAAGAAAAGCTTTAAAAAATCCCTTTAGTTACCTAAGTAGTGGTGATATTTATGGGAAAAGAAAGGGACGAAGCGTTTATGAGGGTTTTGGTTGGAATTGTTTCCGGGGTAATACTCTGGCTGTGGGGATACCTTGTTGGCGTTATTGCAATATTCCACTGGATTTATGTGCTATTTACAGACCGCAGGAATAAGGATTTGGCAAAGTTCTGCAATGTCTGGGTTACTCAGGCTTACAGGTATTTTAGGTACATGACATTTGCATCCGACAAAAGAGTGTTTCCATTTGCCCAGCTTGGCAGGGATGTTGAATGGGTAGAATGAAAACATACACAAAATACATCTGGCTCAACACTCCAAATAAGGTTGATTTTGTAAACATAACTTCGGAGGTTGAATCTGCGGTAAAGGAATCCAATGTCCAGGACGGCCTTGTTTTGGTAAATCCAATGCACATAACTGCATCCGTGTATGTAAATGACGCTGAATCGGGGTTAATTGAGGATTTCAAGAAAACGCTTGAACGCCTGGCTCCGCATAATGGGGATTACAGGCATAATCTCACAGGAGAAGACAATGCAGATGCACACCTGAAAAGACAGCTTCTTGGACATCAGGTTACAATGGCCATAACAAAAGGCTCTTTGGATTTAGGCCCATGGGAGCAAATCTACTATGCAGAATTTGACGGGCAGAGAAGGAAAAGAGTTCTTGTTAAGGTGGTGGGAGAGTGAGTGTTTTTGGTGCTCATTAAATAGAGATTATACGTAATTTTTGCCTAAAGGTATCTTCGAGAAACTAGATGGTTGAATTGACAAGAGAATTTGCCGATATAAAAAAAGACCAATACTTTATTTGCTTTGTGCACTTATTCTCGCGTT
>DATDYF010000007.1:0-16394 GCA_035289105.1 Candidatus Nanoarchaeia archaeon | reverse complement strand
CGTCATTTCCTAAACATTAAAAAGGACGGTAGGAGTTCTATGGGGCATGAAGACGCATGTGATGGTTCCAACCTACAATGAAGCCGGCAATATAGGAAAATTGCTTAATGAGTTATCTTTGTATAATGTTGATATTGTAGTAGTTGACGATAACAGCCCTGACGGGACTGCCGAGATAGTCAAGGATATCATGAAAGGCAATGATAAGGTTCATCTGCTGTTGAGAAAAGAAAAGAGGGGAAGGGGAAATGCGGGAAAAGACGGCTATAAATATTGCCTTGAGAATGGAGCAGATTACATACTGGAAATGGATGCTGACTTTTCGCATGAGCCAAGGGATGTGCCAAGGCTGATTGAAGCGATGAATGATGCAGATGTTGTGCTTGGGTCGAGGTTTGCTGAAGGGGGTTCGCAGGTGGGAAGGAACATTTTGAGGAGAACTATAACCTTTTTTGCGAATCTGTATATAAGATTGCTTCTTGGGCTGAAAGTTAAGGACTGCAATTCAGGATTCAGGTGCTTTAGGAGAGAGGTGCTTGAGGGGATTGATGCAGGCAAGATCTTCTCAACAGGGCCTGACATCGTTCAGGAGGTTTTGTACAAGGCGCATCTCAAGGGATTCAAGATAAAGGAAATTCCGATAGTTTTTCATGAAAGGGTAAAGGGAGAATCAAAGCTCGGCTGGAAGCAGCTTTGGAGAGGTTATTTAATGGTGCTGAAGCTGAAATACATGCATCTTAAGGGTGAGATTTGATGCTAAAAAGCCTTTTTTTCAATTCGCTGAAGCTTTTTTTTATATTTAAGAAAACTGCTATCCCAAAAAACCCAAAAAAAATCCTTGTCATTAGGATGGGCGGCATTGGAGATGTTTTGATGTCAACTCCCCTAGTAAGAAATCTAAGGTTAGCTTATCCCAATGCGCAGATAGACTATCTTGTGGGAGACTGGGCAAAGATTGCATTAAAGGGCAATCGTGATGTGAGCAGGGTTATTGCTTATGATGAGAAGGTGATATTGGGAAAGAAGTTTTTCAAGATTGCAAAGCTCACGGGAAAAATAAGGAAAGAGCATTACGATATTTGCTTCATCCTGGACAAGCACTGGTTCTTCAACCTTCTTGCGTTTTTTATCGCTCCATTCAGGGTCGGCTTTGACAGGTTTGGAGAGGGTTTCTGCAACAATATCAACATGAAATATACAGGAAAGAAATATGAGCTGGAATACTATCTTGATTTATTGAGAAAAATGAAAATTCTGGTTAAGCACGAAAAGATGGTAATTGAATGGGGAGATGAAATCTATGCAAGAAAGCTGCTAAAAAACTGGAGGAAAACAGCTACTTTAATCCCGGGAGCAGCGGTCAATCCGGGGCAGAAGCTTCTTGCAAAGAGATGGCCAAAGGATAGCTATATTGAACTTGGGAAAAGGTTATTAAGCAGGGGCTATAAGGTAATAATAATAGGCGCAGATACTGACAGGAAGATTTGCGATGAGGTTGAAAGCAAGCTGGAAGGAGCCTTTAACCTTGCCGGAATCTCAATTGAAATGCAGGTTGGGGTGATGAAAAAATCTTCGTATGTCATAACGCATGATTCAGGTCCGATGCACATTGCTGCTGCGGCTGGCGCAAGGCTAATTGCGATTTTTGGCCCAACTGATGCGGAAAGGTTTGCGCCAAAGAATGCGATTGTTTTAACAAAAAAGCCCAAAAATGTAAGATGCTATGATGTGTACGGGCATTATGACAAAAGATGCGATATGTGGACATCAAAGGTAACTGTTGATGATGTTTTGAGGCACATAAAATGAAGCCAAGGGTTAACATAATAATCTGTACTTACAATAACAAGGAAATAATTGACAAGGTGTTGCTGTCGGTTGAAAACCAGACATACAAGAACTTTGACTGCACCATAATTGATGATAACTCTTCTGACGGGATTGGAAGGTATGTTCAGGAATTCTTTCCAAGGGTGAAGTTTGTCGGGAAAACATCGAATACCGGGCCGAGCGAGAGCAGGAATTTAGGTGTAAATCTGACAAGGGGAAAGTATATTGCAACAGTTGACAGCGATGTTGAGCTAAGCAGAGACTTTCTTCAGAAGATGGTTAGGTTTATGGAGGCTGATTCAAAGATTGGAATATCAGCTTCAAAGATTTTGTATTCAAAAGACAAAAAGACGATAAATTCTGCCGGGGGAACCATGACCAGGGCGGGAATAGGAAAGAATCTCGGAGAGGGGAAGAGCAGGCGCAGTTTTGAAAAGAAAAATGGAGTATTTTACGCACCTTCTGCTGCGATGGTGGTAAGAAGGGATATTCTTGGCAGAGTTGGCGGGTTTGATGATGCCTATTTCTACGGGCATGAAGACACAGATTTGGGATGGAGGGTTAATCTTGCAGGGTACAAGGTGATGTACAATCCAGATGCAGTTGCATACCATGATGTGAGCAGGACAATCTCAAAAGAGCCGGAGATGGTGGCATTCAATGGCGTTAAGAACAGGATAAGGTCAATACTGAAGAATTATGAAGGATTGAATGCATTAAAATATGGAGCATTATACGGACTGTTGCTGGGTGGGGATATTGTTTTGCACCGAAACAGGATTCAAAAGATAAAAGCTGTATTCTGGAATATTGGGCACATAGCTGATACCCTTCGGGAGAGAAAGAGAGTGCAGAGAACGAGAAAGGTTGATGATGAGAAATTGTTTGGGCTGTTTGATGCTGGGTTGTTTTAACTTATTTTTACAACAAGTGCTTAAGGTTCCTCCTGACGCTTTTGAGAAATTCGAATGATAAGCCCGGATGGCCATTGAGCAATATCAGGCCTTCCTTTATTGTTGCGGCATATAATTTCAACCTGTCGGTCCTTGTAGGGCTAAAGGATATGGCGTCCGAGTCTCCCTTTATATCAAGGCAGGCGTCAACTAAGTCGGCAAGTTCCCCTATCCTCACAAACAGCCTGTAGAAGGATTCGTGGTTTGCTGAAATATCCGGCTTGATCAGTTCGTAAATAGCGTTGGCTGTCATTCTTCCAACAGCCTTGCTTGACTCTATATACTGGGACATATCTCTGGCATTCTTTTCCTGTTGCGCTACGCCATAAAGCTGCAAAAGTGCCGAGCGAACCAAATCGTATTGGCTGGGTGAAATCTTCTTTTTAAGAAGTTCAGTCAAAAATAATGCAGGATTTTGCCTTGCTTCAATGTCAAAGGCAACCTGCGGATTGTTAATTCTTGCCAGCACCCCGTCTGGTGAGTCAGGGCCATCTATCGCATCGTCAGCAGATTTAACCCAAATTGAGAATATAGCAACTTTTTTCCCAACTTCCAATCGGTCGTATGAAACGCCACAATAATCCAATAAGGTGCAAATCCTTCTGTCCATGCCACGATAAGTTACAAACCTATCCTGACTAACTAACGCTTCAATGCAAGGGCCTTCGGTGTCCATCTCGCTCTTGATAAGCTGGGTAACCCTGCTTACAGATGCATCAGAGGCATATTTATACATAATCTGGTTTTCCATTATTGTGTGGGTTTTTCACTGCTTTTTATTATTTACCATTTCACAGTAATATCGCTCTCAGGTGCTCTTAGAGTTAGCTAATGTTTGGGCTGATGGATGAGGGGTTTTATTGATGAATTAGTTATTTTTTATATACCAACACAAGCCCGTCATCAAGGTCTAAAAATTGGGAGGTTACCCTAATGTCTTTGTCAACTTTTTGGAGAAATGGCTTAACCTTTTCCTTGAATTTGCCAACATCGTCTGCTATAATCAGTCCACCTTTCTTCACCAATGGAAAAACTGATTCGTAATATCTTAAATAATCTTCTTTTTTTGCGTCGATAAAAACAAAATCTACCTTGCCCAATTTCCAATTGGGTAGAACTTCAACAATGTCTTCCTCGATTAAAGTGATAAATTTGCCAAGTTTTGCCGCTTTGAAATGTTTTTTAGCGAGCTGTATTCTATATCTATCAATCTCAATTGTATAAATATGGCTGCCGAGTTCTTTAACAGCGAGAGCCATCCAAATTGCCGAATAGCCAACTGAACAGCCTAACTCCAAAATCTTCTTTGATTTTGCAGCCAAGATTAGCAACCTTAGAAATTCGCCAGTAGAGCGGGGAACTGAGCCTAAATTAGCTGTTTTCTCAAGTTTCTCGATTTTTTTTAAGATTTCATTAACCTTTTTATCCATAATCTCATTCCCCGATTTTTATGGACTCTTTCTCCCCAAAATCTGCCCATCACTCTTTATGATTAATGACGGATAAGAAAAATAAACCTCTGAAAGCTCGGCAAATGTTTTTGGGGGCCTTGCGAGAAAATTTCTTAGCGGCTTGTAATCGTTTGTAAGTGCGCATTCGATAAAAAGGATTGGGTTGAAATGGATTATGCTGACCTTTGGAAGGTATTTGACGGGGCAGTGGATGTAGAATAGGTTGTTGCGGTAAATGCGAACCGGATATTTTTTCCTGATGGCTCTGATGTTTTCGATAGGGGATTTATTGTTATTAAGATATCTTCTGAGAAAAAAGTCAATATATTTTAGAAGGTATTTTCTTGCTTCATTTGTGTCTGCTATCTTCCTGAGCTTTCTGTCGTCTTTTAAACGATTGAGTTTGAACTGGTAGGCAATAAGGATTTTCTCTTCCAGCTCTTTGGGCAGGTTTAGCTTTTGAACTTCCCTCATTCTTTCAGCGTATGTGACTTTGTAATTCTGAGTGAAGCATAAAAATGCGTCAACTATTGCAAAGTAGAGTTTTGCGTTGAGGTAAATCCTGTCAATTCCCTTTTTGCTGTAGGCAGACATCATGAGCTTCTGGAATAGTGCGCGAAGCCCTTCCCACCGAGGCAGAGTCTCTGGAGTAACTTTTATCCTCGAGAGCCTCTTTTTGTTTCCGCAAAGCACAGTTCCATTATTCTTTAGCTCAAGGGTAAATATGGAATAGTTGTTCCTGATGAGCTGCGGAGAGGCAACATCTGTTTCAATATACACATCATCTGAAGAATTCTTCTCGGCAATCTCTTTGAGCCTCTTTCGGTACAAAATTCCAAGGTTGTTCAGGATTGTAATGTCAATATCGCTTAGAAGCTTTCCTTTATAGTAAGTTCTTTCGGAAGGATGGGAGCCAGACAACACCAGGGTAAGCTTTACAGGAACGCTTTGCTGCATTTCCATTACTGTTTTCTTTATTATTGCGTCTATTTGCATAGCGGTTTCCCCCTTATGTAATCCGGAATCTTCTTTTTGAGCAATTTAAGGATTGTGGGAGCAACATCCAAAATGCTGATTTCCTTTGCCTTTTCAAGCTTTGCAGGCCCCGAGTAAAGGAAAAACGCCTTCATGCTCCTGCTTTCGGGAAGGTAGCCGTGCATGCCCTGGACGTTGTTTTTGAGATAATTATGATAGAAATTGGGATACACCTCACAGCCTTCATTGAGAAGGAAGAAAATATCCCCGAATCTGTTGTCCTTAAAGTCAATTCCGTATTTCTGCCTTGCCTTTTTGTCCAGTATAGCGCCTTCTTCAATCTTTGATAAGGCCCTAGTTATCAGCTCTCTCGCCTTCTCATTAAAAACCCAGAAGCGAACCATGGTTGAATCGTAAGCTGCAATATAGTCTTCGAACTTAAGCCCGAGCCTGCCAATATAGCCCTTTATGTCAATCCTCCTTCTCACGACTGCCTGGCCATGGTCTGAAAATGCTATGAAGTGGCATTCAGGGAAATTCATTTTGTAAAATGAATACAGCTCTTCCATCTTTGAGTCAATCTTTCTCAGCATTTTCCTCATTTTTTTTAGGTTTGCAAGCCTAAGGTGGCAGAGATGGTCAAGTTCGCCGGTGAAGTAGACATCAAGCTCGGAACTTTGGTTTAGTATTGGCTTTATCTGGTTGATTTTATTATAGAACCTGTACATTGTGGGCACATAGCTGAAGATGGTTCTTACTCCATTGACATCCTTTACAGCGTGATAATAGTCATAGTCCGATTTACCGAAATATTTTGCCTGCTTTGGAGGGATGGAAGGGAGAATCTTGCTTCTTGATATGGAAGAATAGTGCAAAAGGTAATTTATTGGGCGGGAGAGGGCTTCAGGAAGCATTCCAAGCAGTTTGTCCTTGATGCTCATCTTCTCCTGCTTTCTTGCCCTAACAACAGTAGCCCATTGGCTGTGCTCATCCGGATATGTTGATGTCCAGAGAGATGGATGTATGCCGCCTGAATAGCCAAGCACGGAATTCATTGTATAAGGAATGTTTTTTTTCATTAAATTATACGTAAATGGCATGGAATCAGAAGTTATCAGGTCAGGGCCTAGGGCATCAATGAAAAAAACTGCGGCTTTCATCAGAAATCCTCATAGGCATGATAGCAAACGCTGCATAATGTCAATGACTTGTGCATCATCTTGTCAAGCATATCCCTAAACGTCTTAAGCTCCCTGCTGGAGTTCCATATTTCATAAAGCGTGTTTTTTGCCAAATCGCCAACAATAAGGAAGTTGTCGTAATCGCCGCAGCAGCAGGTTACTTTTCCGTCCCAGTTGACGCTAAGCTTTTGGTAGACTTCAGTGCAGGGCCTGTATTCCTTTTTTACGGTTTCCTGCTGCTTCAATACTTCAATCTTTCCCACAACCTCAAGCGACTTTATCTGGCTGGCTGTAAGAAGGGAAAGGTTTGTCTTTCCAATGCCGACTGAATCAACGATATGCCTCCAGTAATTTACAAAGCTTTCAATCTCCTCTTTTGAGTCATTAGTCATGGTGGAGGAGACGTGTATGAATGGCTTTGGCTTATCCCCCCTCAGTTCGACAAGCCTAAGAATATTTGCCTTTAGCTTATCATAATTGTTGTTGTTTCTCATAACCTCATACTGCGCCTTTGTTGCTCCCTGAAACGAGAAGATGATTGAATCAAACTCATGCTCGATAATGCCTGCCATATCGCTTTCCCTTATCGCCTGGCCGTTGTTTGTTATATGGACAGGGACATTTTTGGACTTTGCGTAACTTCCAAACTCGATTATTTTCTCGTGCAAAAAAGGCTCTCCCCACCTGATAAACCTTACCGGCGCATTATGCTGGGCGCACTCGTCTATCACTTTCCTGAAGACCTCTTCAGACATGAAGCCTTTTTCCCGCCTCATTGCCTGCTGTCCGCAAAAAAGGCATTTCAAATTACAGAAGTTTGTAAGCTCTATATCCACTAGGAAGGGGAATTTTGGCAGTTTGTCTTTATTCTCAAGTATGTTCTTAAACAATTCATCGTCATAGACTTTTCTGAATGGATTGCTTCTCTTTGAGTCTGGATTAATTAACATCATGTTTGTATCACTTTTTCAGTTTCCTCACTGTTTATATTATTTGCTGAAACCATGGAATTTATCAGCCTGGAAATCCGCTGGCAGCTTTTTCCGTCATTCCCGTATGAAATGTATTTTAGGGCTAATTGCTTTTTTATGGTTTGGCTTTTTTTGATGTTCCGAATCAGCTGCATGATTTTGTCTGAAGAAACATAAAGAGCGCCGGCATTTTCCAGCAAATCGTTTTTCTCCGTTGAAGGAACAATGACAATCTTGCCAAGAACCAGTCCTTCGATTATGTGGCTGGTGGTGATGATAATGCTCGATGCCTGCAGGATGTCATACGGCTCTTTTTCAAAAGGGATTGGAAAAAATGTCCGCGACCTTTGGAGCGCAGATAAAATATCGCGGGTTTTGAAGCCATTCTCCACTGCAACAATCTTTCTTCCTGCAGGCACATTGAATTTTTTCCTAACACCCTTCGGGTTGTAATTTCTTTTCAAAATCTCATCAAGCCAGGGATTGCCGGTAATCCTGCATTTTTCAATTGAGCAGCCCTTTGAGGCAAAGTAATCTGCTGCCTGCTGGCCGAAAACAGCAATTTTTGCGGCTTTTGTGGGGCCGTCGATTGCGCGGTCAAAAACAAGGCTTGGCTGAATTACAAGTGTGGGAACCTGATACTGGTTTGCCGCCTCTATGATGGTTTTTCCAAACTTCGTCCTGTCGCCAAAAATCACAATTACGCTGGGCTTCTCGGAGCTGATGATTTGCTCGAGGACATAGTAATAAGATAACACCAGTTCAGGAGTTACTGCCAGCAGGCCGTGAAACATTCCTGCAAGAATCTTCCATAACCTTATTCCGTCAAATGTAAAAGACGACCTGAATTCAGCGCTGTCCCTCAGCGCTGCATAATGCGGCAGGTAGGTTTTGCAAAAATCAATCTTCCCGTTTGTCTCAGTGGTGGCATAATCTTCAAAAGAGCGGAAATTAAGTTCAGAATAAGACGATTTAAGCGCTGAATCCCTTCCAATGACCAAAGAGTTCTTCGAAATCCGCCTTATGGCATTGCCCCATTTCCCTGTTGCAACAACAAAAATTATCCTTTTATTTTGGCTGGTGAAGAATGGCTCAACGTGCCTTTTTCGCTGATTCCTTATTGCAGAAAGAAACCTTGGCTTTTGAAGCTTTGTCGAGATTGGCAGAAGGGTCCTCCGTATGTGGTGCAGGGATTCGGACAGGATTGTGGAATGGCTGTCAACTTTAATTCCCTTTTTTGCAGCAACTTCTGCGATAACCCTTCCGCAATCAGAAAATGCATCGAAAATTACTGTCCTTGAGGGTTTTTCCTCGTCCAGTATTGAGGATACTATCCTGATATCATCTATGACTGGGTGAAGAGACTCCATTATTACTGCTTCATCAAGCTCCCAAAAGTTCATGTTAAGGAAAAGAAGCTTGCTGGCCAATAAACTGTTTTTAAGGGCAATGGAGCGGCAGAATTTTGCAAGCTGAAGATTGTTTTTTCTTTTGAGATTCGGGTCTAAGGATGCGCGCTTGTAGGCAATGCCATGGTTTTGGAGCCTCCAGGCAGACTCGTCGTCCAAAGCAATGACTGAAACTTCGCCCTCTTTTGCGTATCTGTTAATTGTGGGAATGATGTTGTGCCTGAACAGCCTCTCAAAGTGCCCGTCAAGGAGCTTATTGTAATACCTCTTCAGCCCTTTTCCTTCCAAGTGCTTTCTATTGCATTCGCAGAATACTACTGTTTTCATTTTGCCAGTTCTCCGATAAGCTTAGCCACCCTTTCTGAGGCCTTGCCGTCGCTTTTGTAGGTATGGTCATAATTGTAGCACTTTGAAGCTTTTCTAAGTTTGGCTATCTTTTTCCTGTCGTAGAGCGCTGTCCGGATTGCAGGCAGAAGTTCTGATTCCCTGTAAACTCCGATAGCTGCGCCTTTTTCCACGCAGTCAATCCTGTCTTCCTCTCCCGTCAGGTTGATTATTATTAACGGCTTGTTGAAGAGCAGAGCCTCCCATGCAGTGGTTGAAAAGAAAGTGATTATGGCGGAGGAGGCGTTCATAAGCTCATAAAGGGAGTATTTTGTGATGATGGCATCTGAATTCAGCCTTGATTTTATCCTTTCGGCGAAGTCCGGGTGTTCATCAGGATGGAGCTTTATTATCAGCTGCTGCCCAGTCTTCTTTGCAGCGTTCATCACTGCAGAAAAATGCCTTTTTCCCTCTTCGCCATGGAAGTTTTGGGAAGTGAAAAGCACAATCTTTTTCTGCCCTGGGATGCTGAACCTTTTGAAAACCAATTCACGGCTGTATTTTTCCTTCAAAATTGCGTCAAATCTAGGCTGGCCCGTTACGGCAAGCTTTGAGGGGGCATTTCCTTTTCCAACAAGGATATTTTTCATTTGATTTCCAAAGACGGCCATCTTTGTTGAGGTTATCCGGCCAAACAAAGGGGATTGGTTCATCATTCCAAGCTGGATTACAAGAGTCGGAATGGAGTGTTGCTCAAAAACCCTGCAGACTGTCTTTCCAAAAGCCAGCCTATCGCCGTACAGCACCCCCAAACTTGGCTTCTCCTGCTGAATTATTTTTTTGCAAATCTCAATCTGGCTTATGTTAATGGGAATTCTAATGTTGAGAAGATAATCAAACATTTCTGAAAGGGGTTTATAGATTGGAATTTCCTTGTAGTTTGTTGCTTTTTGGCCAGCATAAAACCTATTTCTTCTTGCTGCGAATTCTTTTTTTCCAAGCCTTATTTTCCCTTCAACGTCCTTTGTTATGTAAGAAGAAAATGGACGGAAATTAACGCTCTGTTTCCTGAATTCGCTTTCATCGCAAAGGCAGACTGCGAGAAGGTCGAGGCTCTTATCGAGCTTTTTGGCCCATGGAAGGGTGGAAGAAATGCTTCTTGGGTTGTCGGTAAGCATGAGCACCCTCTTTTTGTCCGGCAGAATGCGGAGAGATTGAGATTTGGGGCGAAGAAGGGAGTATTCTTTTCTATATGCGTACCTTAATGCCGGCAAAAGCAGTCTTTTCCTTGCCGCGCTTATGGAGCTTGAAGCAAGGGAAGTTTGGTCGTCAATTTTTACCGGAAAGCATCTTATAACCTTGCCTAGCTCGCTGTTGCTGTCAAGCAGAACAATGCAATCTGGCTTTTCCCTCTCGATGGCTGTTCTTACTATTTCGGCTCTCTTTATTATTCCCGAGATAAAGCCCTCCCAAATTTCAGCTTCGTAAAGCTCCCATAGGTTATACCCATCATATTCAAAAGTTTCCCTAACCATGTTAGAGTTGAGAAAACTGCGAACATATTCCATTGACTTTTCGTCCACTTCGGATGCGTCTACATAGTCGCTGGCAAGCTTGTGAGGAAAATCCCTGAGAAGCGATGAGGCAGATGAATCCATTGCGACAGGAAAAATTCTGTATTTTTTAGAAAGCAATTTTAGATGGGGAATCATTCTTGATTCCTGATGTTTTTGATACACTTCCGACAATCTCCGGTAGATGCTTGCCAGCCTCGGGGAGGAAGACGGGAATCTCCTCGAGCAACTTTCAAGGAACACTATAGCCTTTTTCATCATTAACGGATGTGAACCAGTTCGCGGTTTTCGTATATTCTTTTGATGGCGTTGGAGACTGCAAGCACATCTGCTTCTGACAATCCTGAATAGAGTGGAATGCTGAGTATATTCTCTGAAACCCTGTTTGTTTCAGGCAGTTTCTCATCAAACTTCCCAAAATATTCTTTGTATAAAATCTGGCGGTGAAGCGGCGGGTAGAAATATTTCTTTGTCATGATGTTCTCCCTTTCAAGAGCCTTTTGGAGCTGGTTCCGGTCAAGCCCAAATTCTACGGGGTTAATGTACAAGGGCATGTCTTTGTGGGTGACGCGAAGGTTAGGGTCGATTTTCTGGAATTTTATTCCGGGAAGCTTTGAAAGCTCGCGCACATAAATCTCATAAAGATGATGCCTTCTTTCTATGTTCTCATCGGTAATCTTTATGGTTTCTGCGCCTAGAATGGCATTGAATTCGGCCATGCGGGCATTTAGTCCAAGAAGCTCGCAGTCGTAGCTGCCATCATCTCCATAGTTGCGGCCGATTGAAAGCCTCCTTTTCAGCTCATCGTCTTTTGTCGAGCAGATGCCGCCTTCTCCAGTTACCATAAGCTTTGTAGGGGAGCATGAGAAGACTTCAACATCGCCGAAAGTTCCAACATGCCTTTTTCCTATCTTTGCCCCAAAGGCGTGTGCGGCATCAAAAAAAAGCCTTAATTTGTGGTCTTCTGCGATTTCCTCGAATTCAGTTGCACGGGCAGGGCATCCAAAGGTATGGACTGGAAGAATAGCGCAGGTTTTGTCGGTTATTGCATTGTTTACCAGCTCCGGGTCTAGAAGATAGGTTTCCGGGTCGATGTCAACAAATACAGGCTTTAGGCTGTTCCAGAGGATTGAATGGCCAGTCGCAAAAAATGTGAATGACGGCAATATCACCTCTCCCTCAAGCTTCATGGCCTTTTGGGAAAGTATTAGGCCGGAAGTGCAGCTTGATACAGCAACGCAGTGCCTGCTCCCAAGGTAGTTTTTGGCAGATTCCTCAAATTGCCTAACATACTTATCATTGGTGACTAGGCCGGAAGAAATCATCTCCCTTGCCCTGCTGTCAATCCTTTCGTAAGGCGGCAGATAGGGTCTTGTAATAGGCAATAGCTCCTTAAATGCAGGTTCTCCGCCTAAAATCGCCGGTTTGTCCATAATCCACCCCTATGGTGGCATGTGGTGAAGGCAGATTTATAAATTTATTGATGTGGTATATGGAAGGCGGAAAATAGGAATATTTATATACTACTTAGTAGTAACAAAATGATATGTTTGAAAGAATTCCTGATTATTATGAAGATGCAAGAGCGCATGAAGCAGTCTTTAGAGCAGTACTACGGGATATAAAAAATAGAATCTGGCTACCCCTGATAGCTCCTGGGAAGTTAGATCCTGAAGCACCTCTTGATGATATTCTTGCAACTTATTCTCCAATCGATCCTGCTCAAAGGTATGAGAGATTTACTATCATAGATTTCAGAAAAGGGCCTTCTGACTCATTAGTTAAACTTACACAGGACGAAGCAATGATTGGTCTTGAAAATATGGGAACTCTTTCTGGAAATGGTGCTCTACTAGGGTATATTGTAAAACCAAATAAGTCTGTCAAATATAGGGGAATAATCACCACTTGGATAAGTTAATTCTATTTTTCGCATGAGTAATAATTGCATATAACATATTCGCGCCCAAGTTATGCGAATTGAAGTGTTGTCACTTAACTTGAGCCATGAAAAAGGTTTATAAACCGTTGTATCTTAACACTTCTGAGGAATTCCTTTAAAGGGGGCAGTGGATGGAGCAAATTATTAGTGTAGGAAACCGGCTAATAGGGAAAAATCAGCCATGCTTTGTAATTGCAGAGGCGGGAGTAAACCATAACGGCGATAAAATTCTGGCTAAAAGGCTGATTGACGCTGCAAAAAATGCTGGCGCAGATGCGGTTAAATTCCAGACATGGAGAACAGAAGATATACTCACAAAGGCGTCGAAGAAGGCAGAGTATATGGACGATTCTCCAGAATCAATGTATGATCTCATAAAAAGGCTCGAGCTTACCTATGAAGACTTCAGGGAGCTTTTTGTGTATGCCAAAGAAAAAGGCATAATGTTCCTTTCCACGCCAGATGAAATAAAAAGTGCTGAGTTTCTGGCTGAACTCGGGGTTGCTGCAATAAAGATTGGCTCAGGAGCGATAACTGACTTAAGGTTCCTGAAAGGGGTGGCTGAAAAGAGGCTTCCAGTTATATTGTCAACTGGCATGTCAAGTGTGGAGGAAATAGAAGATGCCTTGGAAATTTTCAGGAATGCAGGAAATGAAGAGATAGTTCTTCTGCATTGTACTTCCAATTACCCAACTTCCATCAGGGATGTAAATTTGCGCGCAATGTTAACTTTGCAGTCCAGGTTCAATTCTATTGTCGGGTATTCCGACCATACGCTCGACATGGCGACACCAATAGCAGCAGTTGCGATGGGCGCGGCAGTCATAGAAAAGCATTTTACGCTCGACAAGAACCTTGAAGGGCCTGACCACAAGGCGTCCTTAAACCCCGGTGAATTCGGGGAAATGGTGGACAATATAAGAAGAACAGAAACCATACTGGGGTCGCATGAAAAGAAGCCTACAGCAGGAGAAATTGAGATGAAGAAAATAATCAGGAGAAGCATTGTTGCAAAAGAGAATATTCCGGCGGGAACAAGAATAAATGAGGAATTGATAACGTTCAAGATTCCGGGAACAGGGCTGCAGCCAAAAGAAAAAGACAAAGTGGTTGGAAGAAGGGCAAAAAGAGGCATTTTGCAGGATGAGATAATCAATCTCGGGGATTTGGAATGAGGAAAATAACCTATTTTACGGGCTCAAGGTCGGAATACGGGCTGATGAGGACATTGCTGAAGAAAATGGCGGCTCATCCGGACATCAAGCTTAACTTAATAGTAACAGGCACGCACCTTTCAAAAAAATACGGCTATTCGGTAAATGAAATAAGGGCAGACGGCTTTGATATTTTAGGCGAGTTTGATATTTTGGAAGACTTCGAAGATGAATTGTACCTCGTAAAAGCATTCGGGAGGTGCATGGCTGGCGTTGCAAATGCCTTAAAGAAGGAAACTCCCGATATTTTTCTGATTCAGGGAGACAGGTCCGAGGCTTTGGCAGCGACACTGTCAGCAGCCCACCTTAACATACCAATTGCACATCTTTCAGGAGGCGACCTGACATTTGGAGGCACTATAGACGACAGGGCAAGGCCTGCAATAAGCGATTTTGCACATATACACTTTCCCTCAACGAAAAGGAGCGCAGAGGTGCTGGTTAAGCGCGGAGAGGAGAAGTGGCGTGTTCATTTTTTCGGCAATCCCGGAATTAATCTCGTGAATGAGCAGTATACGGACAGCAAAGAGCTCGCAGTGAAGTTAGGAATAGACCTTGCAAAAGATTTGATAGTTGTTGTTCAGCACCCTGTCGAGCCGCACCATGCAGAAATGCAGATGGAAGAAACTATGAAAGCAGTAAAGGAGAGCGGCTTGCAGGCAGTAGTAATTTACCCAAATCCTGATTCCGGCAGCACGGCAATCATAGATGTGATAAAAAAATATGAAGGGGGCAACATCAAGGCATTCAAAACCCTGTCGAGGCCTGATTTTGTCGGACTGCTGAGGGTTGCAAAGGCGTTGGTTGGAAACTCCAGCTGCGGAATTGTTGAAACCCCATCATTAAACCTGCCATCAGTTAACATTGGCGAAAGGCAGTCAGGCAGGGAGCAGATGGGCAATGTAATAAATGCCGACCACGATAAAAATAAAATAGCAGATGCCATAAGGAAAGCAATTAAGATGAAGGCAGATGTTGATATGGCTAACATGCCTTATTATGCTGAAGGTACCGAGGAGAAAATAATCAACCTTTTACTAAAGGTAGAATTGAATGACCGGCTGGCAAAAAAGAAGTGGTACTATGATTAAAAGAATCCTGCTGATAGATCCGCCCATAACAAGGCCAATTGATATGGACGCAAAGAAATACAGGATAGGGGTGGTGCCATCTCTTGGGTTGGCGTATATCGCCGCGGTAATGGAGAAGGAAGGCTATGAAGTTAAGATACTTGACTGCATTGCGGAAGGGGTTGACAGGGCAGAATACTCCGAAGATGGAATTCACTATGGCTTGTCAAATGAGGACATAAAGAAGATTTTGGAAGATTTTTCGCCGGATGTTGTCGGAGTCTCGTGCCTTTTTTCAAACAAATCCCTTGATGCTCAGGAAACCTGCAGGCTTGTAAAAGAGTTCAACCCCCAAGTGCCAACAGTTATGGGCGGCATTGACCCGACTGTAAGGGTCAGGGAGATTCTAAAAGACGACAATGTTGATTTTATAGTTTTGGGGGAGGGCGAATATACTTTTAGGGATCTTGTCAGGGCTTTGGATGATGGGGAGGATTTTTCGCAGTTGGATGGCCTGGGATTCAAGAAAGACGGCGAAATATTCATCAACCCAAGGACAAGGTACATAGAAAATCTTGATGAACTGCCTTTTCCTGCGCGCCATTTGCTCAAAATGGATGTTTATTCTCAGGCTCAGTCTCCGCACAGCTTTGACCTGAAGGAAATTCCATATACGACTGTGCTTAGCTCAAGGGGATGCCCTGCGAAGTGCACATACTGCTGCCTTAAGCATGTAAGCGGCAGAAGATGGAGGGCAAGGTCTGCAGAGAATGTGCTTGAGGAAATAAGGCAGCTTGTGGATGAATACGGCATACGGGAAATCCATTTTGAGGACGACAACCTTACTGTTGACAAGCAGAGGGCATTAAAGCTGTTTGAAGGCATAAAAAAGCTCGGCATAAGCTGGAATGTGCCGAGCGGAACAGCCCTCTTTGCGCTCGACGATGAAATTATTGAGAAAATGAAGGAATCCGGGGCGCATACCATCTCTTTGGCGATTGAGTCCGGAAACCAATGGGTGTTGGCGCACCTCATGAACAAGCCGGTTGTGCTGTCGCAGGTGAAGCACAAGGTTGACAAGGCAAAGGAGGTTGGGTTGAAGGTGAAGGGGTTTTTCATTTTGGGATATCCTGGGGAGACAAAGCAGAACATAATGGAAACTATTGAGTTTGCAAGGCAGCTGAAGCTTGACTGGTATCACTTTTTCATTGCCTTTCCACATTACGGCACAGAGCTTAGGGACCTTTGCGAGCAGAACGGCTATTTGAGGGATGAGGGATTTGACAGAAGGAAAAGCTTTTTCATTACAAGCATCGAAACTCCGGAATTTACTCCCGAGTACTTGAGGAAGGTAGCGGATGAAGCTAACCTAGACCTAAACTTCAGGAACAATTCTAACCTTGTTGACGGCAAGTACGACAGGGCAATTGAGGATTTCACGAGGGTGATAAAGCTTTATCCCCACCTGGATTTTGCACATTTCTACCTTGGAGTTGCCTA
>DATDYF010000006.1:0-27880 GCA_035289105.1 Candidatus Nanoarchaeia archaeon | reverse complement strand
TCTTTGTTAGGGAATATGTTTCTGTTGCTATTCCTGACATTCTCTGGAGGAGGTTGAGGATTATCCTCTCTGTCTTTAGTATATTCTTGATTTTTCCTTCAAGGGTAATTATCTGGTCTCCGTTGCTTACCCTCTGGCCGTCTTTTTTGTTTTGGATGACTTTTATTCCGTTTTTCCTTAAATAAAACGAAACCTCTTCAATTCCCGCAGCAATTCCGGGCTGTTTTGACTTGATTATTGCAGTTGCGTGCGAATTTCCGGAAATCAGGGCATCTGAAGTGACATCCTTTCCCTCTCTTCTCGTTTCCCTTGAGAAGAAATCTTCGACTTCCCTTCTGTAAGAGGCATTCTTCAGTGTAAGAATGTGGCTTCTTTGATACGCCTTTTTTATTGCTTTTTGCCTGTTCATAGCCTTACGATTTTGGATAGGGTTAAAAATATTTGCCTGGGCATCACAAAAATTATAAACCCCCTGCTCTTACTGGCCTGCTATGGATGACTCCATAGTGAAGGAGGTTGTAGAGACTGCAACGAAGGAGCATGAGCGTGACTATTTTGCCGACTTCGGGGGAAAGGGGTATTCTCCAATAAGGATTGTTGATGAGAATTTTAATGAAATTTCTGCAAGGGAGCATACAGGCAAGATTGTGTTTATCGACGGCGGAAATGCCGAGGTTGCTTCGGGCCCGAATTTTTCATTCCATTTTTTCAGGATTTACTACTGCATATACGAAGGCAAGGAGAGGAAACTAAACGGAAGAAATGAATTCTTTGCCCTTGTCTCGACAAAAGAGGGAGGAGACGGCATTGTTTACACGACAAAATTCTTCAAGGGGGCTCCAATAGGGGATTTGGAGTTCTTTCCCAATGACGAAACCCTGAAGGACGGCCTGAAGAGGGCGAAAATCAGCAGGGTAGGAGACGTAATCAGAAGGTTTTCTGAACTTCAGACTGCAATAAATGTAATGGAGATTCTTGAGGAGGATGATGTTATTGTCCTGGATGGGAATCTTGAGGCGGCATTTACAGGAGAGCAGGCATACTTTGACAGGCTTTACAGAAAGGCAGGCGAGAGAAATGTTGCAGTAGTTGGATTTTCAAAGACAACTTCGCTGCTGACAAAGAAGGGGACTCCGCTGGCGAAGATTTTTCTCAGCAAAAGGCCGAATGGCTTATGGCATTACTCTCCTGTTGTGGAGATAATGAATGAGAGCCATAAAGCAGACATCTTCTTTGCAAAGCTTCATCCGGATTCAAACTTTGTTTTTAGGGTTGATATTTACGACGGCGTTCCTTACAACACCGACAATCTTTTTGGAGCATTATGCAGCCATTCCAAAGACCCTGTTTTTCTTGGCTATCCCTATGGCTTGATTGAAGCAGACAAGTTTGCAAGAGTCAGCAATCAGGAAAAAGAGATGCTCCAGACAGAATTCAGGGTGAAGTGCGGAATTGAATGGGAAAAAATAGAGAAAATTTCAAAGTCGCAGAGCGCGCATGATGTGCTGGACAGGGTTGGGTAATAAACGACCAAAGCTTTAAATAGAATTTTTCCAGGGATGGAGATATGTACGACGTAATAGCTGTCGGCTCTGCAAACATCGATGTATTCGCCCATACTGCCGGATTTATTGAGAAGAGGATGCAGGGGATGGTTGCCTATCCTGTGGGCGAGAAGATTCTGATTGAGGAGATTAGGTTTTCAACTGGCGGCGGTGGAACAAACGCTGCTGTTGCTCTTGCACGGCTGGGGCACAAAGTCGGCTTTGTCGGAATACTTGGCATGGATGACAGGGGCGAGACGATAAGAAAAGAGCTGAAGCATGAGTGCGTTGAAGATTTAAGCCAGGATTGCGCTGAAGACTGCACTGGCTATTCTATTGTGCTTGATTCCGTGGAGCATGACCGCACCATTTTTGTCTTCAAGGGGGCCAACGACCATCTAAGCTACAATAAGATACCTCTGAAAAGATTGAAAACGAAATGGTTTTACTTCGCAACACTGCTTGGCCATTCTTATTCGGTTCTTGAGAAGCTTGCAGAGTTCGCAAAGAGGAAAAACATCAAGATTCTCTTCAATACGTCCTCTTACCTGGTAAAGAAAGGGCCGAAATTCCTGAAGAGAATTTTAGACAGCACCTATATATTGGTGCTTAACCTGGGCGAGGCGCAGATATTAGTCGGAAAGGGCGGCATAGATGATTTGATGAAAAAGCTAAGAAAGCTGGGCCCAAAGATTGTGATTATCACAGATGGCAAGAACGGGGTTTATGCATCTGATGGAAAATTTATCTTTTTTGCAAAGCCGCATCATGTTAGGGTTGTTGAAACCACGGGGGCCGGAGATGCGTTTGCTTCGGGATTTCTTTCAGGCTATATGAGAAAAGCTGATATTGGGTACGGAATTCAAGTGGGGATGCTCAACGCAGAAAGCGTAATTCAGCACCACGGGGCAAAGAACAAGCTTCTAAACAAAAGGGAAATGGAATCTGCATTGCGGAAATCGCCGATTAGGGTTAGCAAGAGAAAAATCTAATGGGCATTTATCAGCAGCAATGCGGCAATTGAGCCCCAGTTTGCCATCATCAGCCAGCGGGTGTTCCAGCTGACTCCGGGAAATGCGTATTCTGAAAGTGGGTAAAGAAACCTGACCGGAAATATTTTTCTGCTGTGAGTCGGGATGTCAAAGACTATGTGCAAAAGCCAGCCAAGCATGTAAACAGGGGGCCCTGAAACAAGCCAAGCTGCCCCAAATACAATCCCGAAGATTAAAAGCGAGTGGGTTACATTGTACAAAGTGAGGACATAGGGGGGCAGGTTGTCAACAAACTCTTTTGCACTATTTATCTTCAGCCCTGCAAACCCCTTTGTGAATATTGCCGAGACAAAATTCGGCCCGAACGCGATTATGTCAGGAAGAATCCCGAACAGTATTGCGAGTGAAATATTATCCACGCTATACAGTATTATTGACGTCCAAATTATGTGCGCAAACAGGTCCATGAAGCAAAATCAAAGGAGGGGTTAATAAAAGTTACGGTTTCAGTGGCAAGTTTATTAAAGCGTTAATAATATGCAATTTTATGCAAGAAACTAAGATTACCGAGGGCAAGGCAACGATAATTGTGCCAAAAACCGAAAAAGTAAGCAAAAAGATGGGCGTATTCTACAATCCAGTTATGAAATTCAACAGGGACATTACAATTTCGCTTCTAAAGCAGTTTCCAAAAATGAGGATTCTTGATGCATTAGCAGCTACGGGTGTTAGGTCCATAAGGATTCTTAAGGAGACCAAGCACAGGTATGTTGTGGCGAACGACATAAGCAAGGATGCATATAAGCTGATGAAGAGAAACTTCAAACTAAACAAAGTTAAGGCAGAGATTCGAAATGAAGACGCAAATATCCTTTTGAGAAAAAGCAAGGGCTTTGACTACATTGATTTGGATGTCTTTGGAAGCCCTAATTTTATGCTTGACAGCGCAGTTGCAAGGCTGCATAGAGATGGGATTCTGGCGGTAACTGCTACTGACACATCTGCATTAGCCGGCTCGCATCCGAAAGCATGCTTGAGAAAATACTGGGCGACTCCATTGCTTAACGAGCTTATGCATGAGGTTGGAGTCCGGATTTTAATTCGCAAAGTTCAGCTTATTGGGGCTCAATATGAGAGGGCGCTTTTGCCCTTGCTTTGCTTCTACAAAGACCATTACTACCGCCTTTTTCTTCGCGCGGAGAAAGGACTTCAGAATGTTGATGAGATGCTAAAACAGCACAACTTTTTCTGGTACAATCCAAAGACGCTTGAGCGCGGAATTGGCTACAAAGAGGGAATGCAGATTGCAGGGCCTATCTGGACTGGAAAAATTGTTGAGGATAACGTTTTCAAAGGAATGGGTGATTTGGCGATCAGAGATTTCATGGAAACAATACGGAATGAAAACGGTATTGGAGCAGTTGGCTTTTACGACATACACAAGATATGCAAAATTTATCGGTTGCAGATTCCGAAGTTTGGTGTTTTAATGGAGAAAATCAGAAAGCACGGAAAAAGGGCTTCAAGAACGCATTTCTCCCCTACAGGAATCAAAAGCGACATTTCACTTAAAGAAATAGTTAAAATTATCCAATCGCTCTCCTGACATCGGTTACTTCAACGGAATTTACGTGGCTTATTTTTGCAACTTCCTTCTCTATAGGCTCTGTTGAGCCTTTGCTCTCGTCCATCACGAAGGTTATGTTCAGCGACTTCAAGCCAAATGCTATAGGAACCTGCTCAACCTTGATTTCAGACTTTCCTGCAAATGACAGTATTTTCTTTTTTGCTTCGCCCTCTATTGCTTTTAGGTCAACTTCTGGAGATTCGGGCATAATCCTAAGAGTTACAACAACAGAAGCCATTTTAGTTTGGTCCCGAGAAGCCGCAGTTTGGGCAGGCGTACTTTGCAGCAATGCTTCTGCAATGGGCGCACCTTATAATCTGGAAATCTTTGCAGTTTGGGCACTTGAATGATGCAGTGCCGTGCACATTCGCAATCCTTTTCTTGCACGTTGAACAAAATATCTCTTCTGCCATATTGCCGAGAGTTTTAGGGCGGTTTATAAAGGTTAGGGTTCAAGAAATCGTACTTATAATTTTGTTTTTATCATCCACCCCAAACACCTTCCCCAGGAATTTCTCGATTGTGTAGATGTTTGTTCTTGCGTGGTTGGTGATTTCCGCAGTTTTTATGATTGAATTTGAAGTTAATGCCATGAAGGGGAGTATCTGGTCTGCAAAGTGCGGGTCTGCGGGGGCTTTTGAGTTTATGTATCCCTTCAATTTGGAGGCTGCTTCCTCTCCCACAGTTTCTGCCCTCTTGCCCCTTTCCCCCAATGCGTCTGAGCCCAGCCTTATCGGGTTGTTTTCATCAATTTCGTTTTGGTCTTTTGAGAATATTGCCCACAATGTTATGCCGGAGCCTGTAGAGAGGGTTTGGGAGTATTCTGTGCGAATGGATATTGGGACATTAAAGGAGGTTAACATCTGCCTTGCCCCCTTTGCCTGACGCTCTGCAACCTGCGCATTTTCCAAGTCCGAGGACGCATGTGAGATTCCCTTTATTGATATTAAATTGCATTGCTCGGTTAAAATTATCCTTGGGCCGTTTTCCTTAAGATTGCTAAACGAGACAATGTCGTCTGTTAATGTGAACTTCGGCTTTATTACTAGGTCTATCTCGCCATTTCCCTTTGGAAAATAGCCGCGCCTCACAAGCTGGGATTTTATGTCTGCAAATTTTTTAAGATGGGGCAAAAGCACGTTTTCGAAGTATTCGTATGGCGCCGCATGAGTTCCGCATGTGCCCCCTATGATTTTCAGGTGAACTTTTTTGTCCGCAAACATTGATGGAGGAAGAATTGCCTGAAGAAGCAAAGCGACACTGCCAGCAGTCTGGATGTCAATGCTGATTGTTTTTCCCTCAATTGGGCCCGGAGTGAAAGTTAACTCCGTAGAGCCAATAAAGTCGCCTTCGACCTTTGCATTGCAGAGCTTCTGGACTGCGTGAACTGAAAAGAGGTGCTGGTTTTTAAGCCCCGGCTTCTCCCTGCCTTTCCTGACATTTGCTGCGTGAAATGGCTTTTGGGTTATTGCAGACAGTGCCAATGCAGTCCTTATAATTTGGCCTCCGCCCTCCAAGTAAGAGCCGTCTATTTCTATCATGGACAGGGCGTATCCTATACTTATTTAAAGTTTGCCGGAGTCCAGAGATTTGCATATCATAAAAACCGGTCGCAAGCGTCCATAGACCGGTTTTTAGGATGTTAGAGACGGGCCTTGTATCTACGTCCTAAAGGCACATAGTTTTAGGCCCGTCTCCAACATGAAGAAATCCATCATCAAGGTTGAGGGATTGACAAAGAATTTCAACAGCTTTACCGCGGTGGATGGAATTTCCTTTGAAGTTGATGAGGGAGAGATTTTTGCGTTTTTGGGACCAAACGGAGCAGGCAAGACAACAACAATCAAGATGCTTACCACTTTGCTGAATCCTACAAAAGGTAAAATGCTGCTGAACGGATTGGACCCTGCATTGGAAAAAGACAGGGCCAGGAAATCGTTTGGCATCGTGTTCCAGGACCCAAGCCTTGACGATGAGCTGACTGCCTATGAGAATATGGAATTCCACGGGGCGATTTACAGGGTGCCCAAACAGGTTAGGGAAGAAAGGATATCTTATCTTCTGAAGCTGGTCGGGCTGATTGAAAGGAAAAATGACTTCGTGAAGACTTTTTCAGGCGGTATGAAGAGGCGCCTCGAGATTGCGCGCGGCCTTATACACCACCCCAAGATTTTATTTCTCGACGAGCCAACACTCGGGTTAGACCCGCAAACAAGGAATTCAATCTGGGATTATATCAGGAAGCTGAACAAAGAGGAAGGCATGACTGTCTTTTTCACAACCCACTACATGGAGGAGGCTGAGAAGGTTGCGGATACCGTTGCGATTATCGACAGGGGGAAAATTCTTAAGAGTGGAACTGCGGGCGAGCTCAAGAGCCTTACAAAAACGGCCAGCCTTGAAGACGCTTTCCTGAAGCTTACAGGATACTCTATACGCGAAGAAAACTCAAAGGCGATTGACAATTTGAGAATGGCAAGAAGGATGTGGAGGAGATAATGGAAGTATTGTACGTATTGTGGCTGAGGCAGATAAAAAAATACTGGCGCTCAAGGGCGAGGATGATAGGAAGCTTAGGCCAGCCATTGCTTTTCCTTATCGCCTTCGGTTTTGGATTCGGCTCAATCTACCAGAAGGCAGAAGGCGGGAATTTTATCCAGTTTCTTGCACCGGGCATAATTGCTATGTCGATACTCTTTACAGCAATGTTCACCGGCATCGAGCTTATATGGGACAGGCAATTCGGGTTTCTGAAGGAAACTTTGGTTGCGCCAGTATCGAGGCCAAAAATAATGCTTGGAAGGACGCTTGGGGGAGCAACAGTTTCTGTTTTTCAGGGCGTTGTTGTGTTGCTTGTCTCGCTTCTGGTTGGATTTAAGATAGGGAATCCTGCGCTTCTTCCGCTTGCCATTCTGTTTATGTTCCTGATAGCATTGCTTTTCACTGCATTTGGAACCGCAATAGCCTCGAGAATGGAGGACATGCAGGCCTTTCCTTTGGTGATGAATTTTATCATAATGCCGATATTCTTTTTTTCCGGCGCATTGTTTCCGCTTGAAGGATTATCGGGGCCCATTGAGGCAGTTACAAATTTCAATCCCCTGACGTATGGAGTTGATGGCCTTCGCGGTGCGCTTGGCGGGGCTTATCACCTTGGATTGTTTGCAGACTTGGCAGTACTGGCATTAACAACCATATTTTTGTTTGGTTTAGGCAGCTATCTTTTCTCGACGATTGAGATTTAGATTCCGCTCACGAAGTGAAGGGCAAATACATTTCCCTTAAAGACAATCGGCACCAGAATCACATCGGTTTTGACTTTGCCGCCTTTCTTTTTTACCCAAGTTACGCTGATTGTTGAGCCAGCCAATTTGTCAACCGCCCTTAAATAGGCAGATACAAGAGTTTTCTGGCTTTTCGCTTCGACAGTCTGCCCCAAAATTGCATGAATAGAAGCCCATTCCTTTGCAGTGTAGCCAAGCATGGATGCAAATTTCTTATTGCAAACTTTATGGTGGTCGTCAAGATAGAGGTAAACGCCCTGCGATGAACCGCTAAATACCCTATTCAACTGTTTATGCAAGTCTGCTACCAGCTTCCCATGTGCACTTTCCTTTGCCATGTTAAAAAAAGAAAAAAATAAGATTTACCTGCAGTGAGAGCAGTTCGGCATCAGCATCTTTACTATTCCCGCCAATGCAATTACGGCTCCTACAAATACCGCCCAGTCAATGCCTACCAGGTATACGTTCAACAGTATAAGAACACCCAGTATGAGCGCCTTTAGCCCCATGCATTTGTGGCACATGCCATACATCCCGCATGTCAGGTTCGCTGTTTCCATTTTTTCCTTCGCCATAATCGACACCTCTTTTTCCTTTTAATGAAGTCGCTGCTTAAACTTTGCTATATGCTAATTTTATCCCGAGGATATATAAACTTTTGGGTATTATCCCGTCGAGGTGGCAATACCACTAGGTAATAGTGAATTTTGTTAATAAGGCATACCTATCCAAACGTAAACGTATAAATCCTGAAACCGGGCCCCTTCACATTTATCTCAAGCGTATGCAAACCATAATCTTCTGCTGATGCAGCTGTGTAAAGATCTGATGAGCTGACTTCTATTTCCTTATGGGGCGCATTGTCCAATAATACCTCAAGCATAGACCCTTCTTCCGAAGAGGCAACAAGGTTTGCTATTTTTGCATCATAAACGAGCAAAACCCTGCCTGTTTCGCTTGCCAATTCCATGTTGTCTTTGTTGTTTTTCCATGTGCCTTCGAGGTAGACGAAATCCGGCTTTGGCTCTTCAGGAATTGTGTAGAAGACTGCCTTGTCCGGCTTTATGCCTTCAGGGCTGCCAAAATTGCCCCTTGTGAACTCGTAGCCCAGATAAATTTCAGGAGTGCGTATCCTGGAGAACTCAACCCCAACTGCTTTTGGCTTTGCCATTGTTTCATCAATAGTTATTGCCTCGTTGAGAACGCCTGCCCTTTCAAGAAGGAGATTTTGGATTAGTTTTTCAGTTTCCTCGTATCCGCCCTCTCCGATGTGGTCGTAAACAATGTAGCCGTCTATGTCAATTAGGTACTTATGCGGCCAATAGTTGTTTCTGTACGCGCGCCAGGTAAAGTAGTTGTTGTCCTGCACAACCGGATATTTCAGGCCGTATTTTTCAACTGCCTTCTCCACGTTTTCGTATTTTGTCTCGAACTCAAACTCAGGGGTGTGGACGCCGATTATGACAAATCCTGAATCCCTGTATTTTTCATACCACGCATTAAGGTAGGGGAATGTGCGGATGCAGTTGATGCAGCTGTAGGTCCAGAAGTCTATCAGGATTACCTTTTTGCCTATAAGCTCCTTGAGGGTTATGTTCTCAACATTCAGATATCCATCTGGCTGGACAAGCTCGGTGGCTTTCTTGTATTTTGCTTCCTTTTCCAGCAGAATCTGCTGCCTTTCCCCTGATAAATTCTCTGCAGGGGTTATTGATATTTTTTCAACTTCCGGAAGGGGCTTAAGCTGGGATGTCTGAAGAAAGTATATTGCTGCTGCAATTGCTATAACCGCCAAAAGCAGGATGAATGGCTTTTGTATTTTCATCTTAACAGCAGCCTGTTGACAAACCCGAGGTTTGCTATCAATGGAAGCTTAAGCGTGAAGACAAGCACGCCGAGAAGTATCAGGATTATCCCGACAACAATGTTGAAATATTTGAGAAAATTCCCTGATTTCCGTATAAGGCGCAATGCCTGGCCTGTAAAAATCCCGACGAGCAGGAAGGGAATGCCGAGGCCAAGAGAGTAAGAGAGGAGAAGGAAAAAGGAGGATGCCGGCTGGGAGACTGCAAGGGCGAGGACGCTGCCAAGAACTGCTCCTACGCAGGGAGTCCATCCAACTGCAAAGGCCGCTCCGAAAAGGGAGGATGTCAGGTAAGACCTTTGCAGTCCCAAGACCTTAAACTTGTGCTCCCTTTCGAGGAAGGCAATTTTAAGCAATCCGATTAGGTTCAATCCAAACAGGATTATTATTATTCCCGCGAGCCTTGCAAGCCATGTCTGAACGCTGTATGAAACTTCATCGAGAACGGTGTTTAGGAGGACTCCCAATGCCGCAAAAACCAAAGAGAAACCCAAAACAAAGAAAACGCTGTTGATGAATATTTTAACCTTGGCTTCTTTTGTGATTTTCTCCAGCGATGTTCCTGAAAGGTAGGCCAGAAATCCAGGTATTAAAGGGAGAACGCACGGGCTGAGAAAAGAGATTATTCCCGCAATAAACGCCACCGCCAAGGTTATTTCCGCCATTTAAATTTTCTCCAGATTCGTTAAATAATCCTCTTTGCTCCAGCTCTCAGGCGATTTAAGTATTCTTTCCCCGTTCTTTAAAACAACTTTTGTGTGCTGGTAGGCAACTCCAAACTGCCTCGCAAGCTCCGCCTCATTTTCGTCGGTGTCTGAATCCCTGAAATTCACCCTGAAGCCAACCATATCTGCCCTGCTGAGCTCGTTAAACGCCTCCTTTGTTTTTGGCTGCTCTGCCGCGCATATCGGGCACCAATTGGCATAAAAATAGAGCACAACATAAGGCCTTGTTGTCAGCGCCAGCTCATAATCTTCCCTGCTGTATGCCAAATAGGGCGTGGCGGTTCCGGCAATGACTTTGCCCTTGAACTCAGTTTGGGGCTGAGGGATATTTTCTTCCTCTTCCACGGGGATTTTTTGGCAGGCTGCAGTTGCCAACAAGATAACCGCCAGGGCAAAGGCAAATTTTTTCTTCATTGAAACGCCATTATTCTTGATATTTTTAATACTTTTGGTCTTACTTTTTCCTGTTTTTTTCATCCTTTAATACTGCAAGCTTCAGGCTCGCCATTACCCTGTTCATCGAGTCAACCAGGCTCTGAATCTCCTTTGTGCTGCTTTTTTCAAGCTGAACCCTGAAGTTTCCCTTTGTTATCTCTTCAACTGCAATTGATATTTTCTCTATCGGCCTTGAAATTGACTTGCAGACAATCCAAACCAGCAAAACAGACAAAACCAGCACAATCAGCGCGGCAATTATGATTATGCCGATTGTCTGCCTGAGGGTTATAAAAGCCGCGTTGAGGCTTTGGGAGTGCACTATTGTAACATAATCAAACTTTGCAAACCCGATAAATTCATCTTCTAAGATAAAAGAGCCTTCTGTTTTTCTATTGCTTGTCTGCAGGTTGACCAGGTTTGCCTTTTCCTTCGCGTGCTCCGATGACGAGCCTAAAACATCGCCTAGTTTTCCTTCCGTGTCAATTAAGACATCACCATAGCGGTCCAGTACAACCAAATGGTCCCCCTTCTGAATCATGAGCAAATGCTCATACAAATCAGGCAGCTTAACAGAGGCGACCAACAGACCAATCATCTCATTGTTTTCATAGAGGGGGACAGAAATCGCCAAAACAGGGTTCCCTGTCGCAGCGCTGATAAATCCGCCGGAAACATAAGTCATTTTCGTGCCTATAGCCCCCTTGCAATAATCCCTTTCGGAAAAACTTCTTCCAACTAAGCCCATGCCCTGCCTGTCTATTGCCAGCAAAACACAGTCTTTGGTTTGCAGCCCCAGGGTTTCAAAAGAGGGGCTGGTTTTTACCACTACTTCAAATTCGTCAGAAATCCTGCTGAGCTTTTGTGCATCCCTGGTTTTCGCCGCACTTATAATTTCATTTTCCATTGCAAGGTTTTCCATCCTTGCCCGCACATTGTTTATGTAAATGTCCACTAATTCACTTGTGTAAGACGCAAAACGCAATGCATCTTCTTCTGCTTTTGAGGATAGTATGTTTCTGGTCTGCCACGTAATCAGGCCTGCAACAACAGCAACCATCAGGATGCTTACCAGGCTAAATGAGATAAGAAGCTTAACTCTAAGGGGAAGTTCCATTCACCCCCCCCCCCGACTTCAAGTTTTTAAATCTTTAGCCACTATCCAGTTAGAAGCAAAGCTATCATCACCAAAACACCGGCGCAGAATGTCCCAATCTCCAGAAGGGATTTTTTTGTGTTGGCCTCCTTGTGAAGCTCGGGTATCAAATCGGAGCCTGCAATGTAGATGAATGTTCCTGCTGAGAAAGGAATAAGGAAAGTTGTAACGCCTTCAACTGACCTGCTCAGGACCAAAGCCAAAACTGCACCTGCAACCGCAGTTATTGCTGTAAGGAAATTGTACATGAGCGCTTTCGACTTTGAGAAACCGCCATAAAGAAGAATTCCGAAATCGCCTATTTCCTGAGGAATCTCGTGGAGCACTACTGCAAGTGTTGTTGCTATTCCGACTTCTATCCCTGCAATGTAGCTTGCCCCGATAATAATGCCGTCTATGAAGTTATGGACGCTGTCTCCCACAAGGTTCATTATTGCAAACGGATGCGGATGCTCTTTTGTGGTCGGCAGGTGGCAGTGGCGCCAGAAGATGACTTTTTCAACAATGAATGAAAGGACTATTCCGGACATAACCGAGAGGGAGACTCTGAAGGCCATTCCGTCAAGAGTGCTTTCAGGCAAAAGATGGAAAAATGCGTCCCCGAACAATGCCCCTGCCGAAAAGCTTACCATGTAAATGAGGATTTTTTTCAGCCTCTTTGGGTGCATTGAGAATGTAAGCAAGCCAATAAAGGAAAGCAGGCTGACAATAACTACGCTTATCAGAGAATATGCCCAGACATTTGCCATAAAGGATTTATGCACAGGGAGGTTATTTAAATTTTTGCGTGGTTTATTGCTATTCCTTTAAATAAGGGCCATACATCGCTTCCTCGTTTGGCCCCCTAGGATTGCCGGGGTAGCTGTCGATAACCAGGACAATTGTCTTGTCTATCACAGGGATGCGGATTTCTTCGAATGTGTTTTTTCCCAAGCCAACGCTTTCCGGCGGTTTTGAAAGCGTATCAACCTGATCCAAGAATATATCAAGCGTGCCATCTTCAATATCTGCGCCCTTTTGAAGCGTATGGTGGACCCTAACCCTGTCGTCCAAGAACTCGTATTTTATTACCCCCATCTGCGTAAAGGTAATGGAATTAGATTTATAAGATTGTTGGCTAAAAAGATATTTAAAGAGGGAAAAATAATAGCCGGAACAGAGGTGGTAAAATGACAAAAGAGACTATTATCAAATTGTTAAATAGCGCACTTGAACTGGAGCATGGCGCAAACATACAGTACTTAAGCCACGCAGAGGTTGTTGACGGTCCTGATGCCGAGCCGATAATTGCAAGGCTGAAGGAGATTGCAAATGACGAGAAGGCGCATCAGGAGAAGTTCAGGAACATGATTGGGCTTTTAGGCGGGGTTCCGAGCATGAAGACTTCTGAAACTCATCCTGCAAAGAGCGTAAAGGAGATTCTCGAGCAGAATTTGAAGGATGAGAAGTTCGCAGTGGATGCGTACTCAAAAATACTTGAAGAGCTGAAGAAGGAAAAGGGCAAAGGCTACTATTTTGATTTGCTCGAGCACGAAATAAGGCATGTGTTAATGGAGGAGCAGGAGCATATCACTGAGATTGAGCTTCTGCTTGGGAGGCAGGGAAGCAGCTATTAGCATGGTTAAAATTATTTCACTTGAAGAGCTGAAGAAACTGATTGGTTCCAAAGGCAAGTATGTTTTAGTTGATGTGCGCGAGAAGGAGGAGCTAAAGTATGGCGTGATTCCGACTGCGCACAACATCCCTTTTTCTGAGTTGAAGGAGGCACTAGTGATGGACCCTGATGAATTCAAGAAAAGGTACGGCTTTCCAAGGTTCATGAGAAATGACAATGTAATTTTTTACTGCAGAATGGGCCACAGAAGCGCCAAAGCCACACAGCATGCACTTGACAAGGGGTTTGCCAATGCAAAGCACTTCAAGGGCAGCGTATGGGAATGGTCTGAAATTGATCCAAAGGTAAAGAGGTATGGCCCGGGCATCTGAAAAGAAGATTTACGCGAGAGAGCTTGGGATTGATTTGAAATCAGGGAGAGAAAAAGAGATTTTCAAATGGTTATAAACAAAAATTGGCATGAGAGAAACAGGATCCCTAAGAATCCGAGCATGGAGGAAAGGATTAAGTGGCATCTGGAGCATCGGAAGAATTGTGCGTGCAGGCCGATACCGAAGAAGCTTTTGATGAAGAAATAATTTTGTACCTTTTCCTAAGCCTTTCCTGCTTTACAAGGACTTTGAGTATATTTAGCCGCTCATCCGTAACCTTCACAACGCTCTTTATCCTGTAGGGGTTTTCCTTCACCCTTATTATGAAGATATCAAAGCCAAAGTTTTCGAGGAGTTGCATGCAATTTAGCTGATTCTTTTTTATTGATTCGTGCTCCAATTTCACCTCTACAAAAAAGGATTTACCGTTCTTGTGGATAAAATAATCAGGGATTCCGTTGCTCACTATGTTCCTTAGAATCCACAATTTTAACCCAATTTTTCCTAAGAGTATTCTTTCCAGCCTGTCAATCTTTTTTCTTACATTGGGATAAAGATCGTAATACATTGACTGCTCTGCGCCCAAAATTGAAGTGCCGCGAAACACCTCAAAGCCGCTCTTCAGGAAGTGGTTTCTCACAATCCTTTCAGAAAGCCTGTGGCGCGACTTGTAGGGGTAATTCCTCAGCTTTAGTTCCTGCAGAATCATCAAGCCCTAATGGAAAAAATGGCTTTTAAATCTCACGCAGGGGTGGCCAGTGGTTTGCCACAATTTTTATAGTTTCTTCACACTTCTCCATTGCTTAAAATAGGTACATAATTTTTGCTCATTCAGAAAAATTTGGAAAATGCCATCGATAAGTTGTCTCTCGTTGCTCGGAAGCAAAGCTCTTGAAACTTGCCAATTTGCTATGCACCAAGTACCTGAAAAGGCAAGAACTTCAAAATCAAACGTAACATCCTTTTGATTTTCAGGAACAACGAGCCACAATTTTAAGATACCATACCAACTTTTACACGGCTTCTCAAAAGCAGATTCGTAGTATTTACAATCTTTTGAGAACAGAGAAGCAGCGGCTTTCGGGTTTCTTTCAGACCATGCTTTTCCAAGTTTCGCCATCCAGTTTTCAAAATCAGATTTGTTCATGAGTTTAGAACAACATTGGCAATTAAAAAGGTTTGGGGGTCGAGGTTATTTAAGTTCAACAATAGTTATACCAGTTTCAACTAACCTCAATCACAATGTGCCTTTTATCTGGCACTGAGATGTAAACGTTTTCCCCTTTTCTGAGGTTAAGGCTTCGTGCAACGTGACTGTTGAAGTAAATCCCCAGCCTGTCCTGCGAGAGCTTGACGATCTTCTGCTTTATTTTCAAAGGGGCCTCCCTCAGTTCTTCAACAACTTTTCGTGAAGACTCCGGCTCGAACTCAAAATAATCGCATTGGGGGCATTGATAACTTGTTGCCTTGCTTGCGGCTCCAGCTACATTGACTTCCACTTTCTTCATCTTTGATCTGCATTTTGGGCATTGCTTCATTTTCTTTTTGCATTAATTACATACAGCACATTATTTTCTATCGTGAACAAGATATAATATCCGTCCTTCTCTATTTCGAACTTGTCATCCTTCTTCCTTGGGTTCTTTGTGGCAAAGATCAACTCAACAACCCTTTCCCAGGGAACAGTTTTACTGTGCTCCTTAAGGTAGTGGTTGGTAGGCAAGATGTCTTTAAAATAGACCATGTATCTCTCCTACTACATATATGTAGTATTATTTACTATTTAAACTTTTTGGTTAATGGCCCAACTCTTGATTAGGGCCTACTGTGGGAAGAAAAACTGCTTATTAACTGTTTCCCAAGAAAAACCGGAAATCTTCCGCTTCGGATGGACTAAACTTAAAGATTATTGACGGTGAAAAGTTTCCGCATCCTTCAGCTTCTTCTCATTCCTTAAACTCACTCGCGCACTTATCCGAACAGAACCAGCAAATCTTGTCGTTGATTTCCCTTTCAATGACTTTTTTCTTGTCCTGGTCTAGGGGCTTTCCGCAGTTTGCGCAGCCTCCAAGCTTTCCGGCTCCCTCAGCACCTTTCATAAAGCCCTCTTCCCAGGGCTGTATTGCATCTGCCTCCAAGGCCTCTTCACGGGACTCCTCGTCGTAAACATCCTCTTCTTCTTTATACTCTTTCTCCTCTTCCTCGCGCTCCTCTTCTACGGGCCGCTCCCATTTTCCCTTCTCGGAGTACTTTTTCTCTGCCATATTTGGTTCTGAGGATTAGCTGTATTTAAACTTTACTTCACTTTGAACGTTTTCCCGTGACCCGGGACAATAAAATCTGAAATCCTGAGTAGTTTATCCCTGCTCCCCATAAGCTTCTTTTCGTCCATTGCATAGGGGTCTATCCGGGGGTAGTACTCTTTCCAGAACACATCCCCGCAGACTGCAATTTTTCCTTTTTCTGTATTGATAAGGAGGGTGATACCATCATAGCTATGCCCTGGTGTTTTTATGACGCTGATATTTTTAGATACTTTCCCAGAAAATGTTTTCCAGACATCCCCAATCCACCATCCCCAATAATCGAGTGATTTGGCCTTGGGAAACATTCCAATGTTGCGATAATGGTCCATGTGGGAGTGAGTAATGAAAACTATATTTATGTCTTCGACCGCAAGGCCTTCCTGCCTGAGTTTTTGAGTAAGCAATTCCTGGCTAGGCAAAGTTCCGGGGTCAACTATTATGTTTGTTTTTCCATCCTGAACAAGAACGACATTTGAGCAGGTATGGCCTTTGGTATCTTTTGCGAGATAGCCCTCCACCAATAGTTTTACTTTTGCCATCTCAACCAAACACCGAAGATATCCAGGAGCCGAGGAAGTTTGTTATGAGCACAACAACCAACGCAACAACAAGATGCTCAGCAACTGCACCCAGCGGATTTATCTTTTCCTCCTTTGCGAGAACATAGCTGAATATACCCAACAGCAGCGCGCCCCATATTATGCTTGCAATTATCGCAGTTGAAAGGTTGAGGAGCAGAACAGGCACCATGAATGTCATTGCAAAGAGAAACTTGAACAGAAAAGTGGATAATGTTGATTCCCATATTTCTCGCCGCGTATGTTTTATCTCCGACTCCTCTGAAATGTGGATTCCTAAAGCGTCGGACATTGCATCAGCAACAGCAATTGTTAGAATTCCGCCAATAACGACCGCCTTTGAGTGCGTGCTTGCATTAAGGCCCGTCATAAGTCCAAGAGTGGTTATTATGCCTGAAGTAAGGCCAAAGCTAAGGCCTGTTTTGATGGTGTGTTTCATTACTGCAAACTTGGATTGGGGGTTTAAATAAATTTGGGATGCGGAGCATTTATTTTATTGTCTCTTTTAATTTGTGATATATTCTCCTTGTAAATTCAATAACCTTTTTTGCATAAGCCGCTTCAAGCTGAGTTCCATAATAAAGCATGCCATTTCTAAAAAACCTCACTTGGTCAGCGAATTGCACATCTTTCTCGTCAAAACCCAAAACTCTCATATAGGATATTTCCGCTTCGTGCGCTCCAAAACCAGACGCATTATAGCCTTCAAAAAGCATTTTTGCCCTTATTAGCTCCATGAGAATGTCATAACAGGATTTTACAAACATATTTGCATTGTAGTCTTCTATTTTAATCTTGTCAATCATTTCCAGCAGATTGTTGTAGCTATTATCCGATTCCTTAACAAGGAATTCTGCCCTGGAGACGTCAGCCTTCTGCTTCTTTGCAATATTCTCCTTCACAAACTCGTCAAATTTCCTGATTCCCCTCATAATTCAAATCCTCCTGCCAATGATATTCCGTTGCAAAGGTTTTCTTTAAGGTTTTTGTGGATTTTCGTGAAAGAATCGTAAAGATTTAGGTTAACCCTCCTTCCTAGGTCTTTTTCATATTTAGCCAGGTCGATCAGTTTATCTTTTCTCCCTACGACAGCGATATCTATGTCTGAATTGATAATGTCTTCACCTCGCGAATAGCTTCCAAACAATATTATTGTTGCCCCGGCAAACTCCTTCTCAAGAAAATCTGCTAGTCCGGACTCGTAAATTTGCCTTAAGTTATCCACCCTCTTTAGCTGCATTACCCCATAATTATCCCGGTTTAACTCTACTGACCATCTTTTTGTCTCTTTGTCTTTTTTTAATTTGATAAGGCTTTGTTTTTCTAAATAGGGCAATGCTTTCATCACTGCTGGTTGCGTAACCTCTAAGAAATTTGCTATCTGCCTCTGATTTAGGGATGCCCCCGCCTTTACAAATAAAAGCCTCAAGACTTCCTGCTGAAGATTTGTTAACTTCAGTTTATATATATTTACCATAGTTAGTATATATTTACTTTAGTTTATATACTTTTCTGTTTTTGGCTCATTGTTTAACCGCCCTAATCCCTGATGAAGATTCGTGATACTCTGCGCCCTTAAATCCTGCTTCCTTTAGCCGCCTAATTATCCCCGGATACATTGTTTTTCCCTTTGTCCTTTGGGGAGCCGGGCAGTAATGGTACAGTATCCCGCCTTTTTTCAGAATCCTGAATAACTCCCTGTGGAAAGTCGATGAGTAGAGCTCCGGAGCATACTTGAATGTTGGTGGGTCATGAATGATGCGGTCAAAATAAGAATCTTTCAGTTTGGATATTGCGTTGTTTATGTCTTCTTTGTGCAGGTGAATTTTTTTGTTGCTAAACAGCTCCTGAGAGTGCGGGTTATAACTGCCTATTCTCAGCACATTTTCATCCCTTTCAAAAGTGTGGACCTCATCCGCGTCTTTTGCAGACATAATCGCAGTATAGCCCAGACCACAGCAGGTGTCCAAAATTCTGCCCTGGACGGGAGAGATTTCGCGGATTTTTGCCTCAGTATCTTCCCTTGGAGAAACAAAAGTAAAGCGGTGCATAGGGGTTGAAGATAATGTAATGGTTGGCCAGTCTCTTGTTGGAAGCAGTTTATAGTAAAGGTTTGTTTCATTAGAAAAAAAGGCGATTCGCTTTAGCGCGCCATCCTCCAAGACATAGCACGTTCTTTCCTTTAGCTTTCCTAAGTCTGAAAGTTCTATCTTTTGGTTGTCGATTAATGCCTGTTTGTCAACCACAACTTCTGACTGCGAAATTCCCAAATCCAAGGATACATTTACCCTGCCTTTTGCGGAGACAATCTTATCCGCAACTTCTTTCGTTAGTATAATCATCCTGGAAAAGAAAAAGAAAGAGGTTATAAGGGTTTTGCCTTACTCCTCATCATCCCCATTTTCATCATCCGGCCATCCCATCAGAATCACTCCTTTTTTTTCTTTTTATTTTCTTTCAGCTCGGCTTCTTCTTCCTCTCTGCAACAACAGCATCCCATTTTAGTGCCTCCTAGACGTCCTGCTGCGGCGTTCCGCACCAAGGACAGACAGCGTTAGAGAACCTCATAAGGTCAACGGAGAACTTATACCTGCATTTGGAGCATACAAACTGCTTTTTCTCAAAGATTTCAGCTGATTTCTTTTTTTCCTTCATATTTCCGCTTCCTTCTCGATGGTGCAGCCGCATTCCGGGCAGTAATTGTTCGCTACATCCTCCTCATCCAGCTCGAAATCGCACAACGGACACCTAATTGCTTTTGGAATGGCAACCACCCTGTTTTCAGGAGCTTAACTAATGAAAAAAGATATTTAAAGCTTTCTAACATTTCCTTTCAAAGGAAATGAGCAAAGGAAGAGGAGGATACTTCGCTTCGCTCGTATCCCCCCAAAGACGCTATTAGTGAATGAGCAAAAAGGGACGCTTCGCCCGTATCCACAAAGACAAACCTACTTAACAATCTTCACCCAGCCCCTCTTCAAGAAATAATGGAACATCACGCCGGAAATCAAAAGCATCAAGACTATCATCAGCCAGAAGCCGTAAGGGAATTCTGCTCCGGGGAGAATTTTGAAGTTTGTGCCGTAGATGCTTGAGATTACTGTGAGAGGCAATGCTATTGTTGCAACAACGCTTAGCATTTTCATAATGTCATTTGTGCTGTTGTTGACTGCAGACATGTAGACTTCAAACGCGCTTGTGATGGCTTCACGGTGGTTGTCAACAGAGTCACAAACCCTTATTGAATGGTCGTACAAGTCGCGGAAATACGGCTCAGCCTTCCTGGATATGTGCCTGCTGCCCTTCAGCAAAAGATAAGAAAGCTTCTCCCGCTGCGGCAATGCGGCCTTCTTTATCAGGATTAAATGCCTCTTCATCTCAAGGATTTTTTTGACAATTGCGGGGTTTACGCCTTTTGTAACCTCCTCCTCAATGTTTTCCACCTCGTCATCAAGGACGTCGAGGACCGGGAAATAATTGTCTATCTGGGTATCAAGCAGATGGTGGAAGACAAAATCATTTCCTTCCTTAAACAGCTCCTCCAGGCGGTCTTTATTTGATTTCAGCTCCTCATAAGCCGCAATGCCATGGTAATGGTTGGTGATGATGAACTTTTCTCCGAGAATGAAGTCAAGCTCTTCAAGTTCTCCATTTTCTATATCCTTAATCCCATAAAAGACGCAGAAAAGGTAGTTTGGAAACTCCTCAACCTTGATTCTGGTGTGCGTCTTTGACAAGTCCTCAAGGGTAAGGGGGTGTATCCCAAATATCTTCTTGAGCAGTTCAGCCTCTTTTTTTGTCAGATTGGTAACATCGACCCAGAGCTGCTTTCCTTTAAGCCTCTTCAGGTCCCCTATGCTCCCCTTTTTTACAGTTTTGTCGAAATAGTGGACATCTATCATTCCCTGATATCCCTTAAGAGGGGGGATTATAAAGATTTCCCCACAACATTTAAAAACACCATTTACAAGGGAGCTTCTGAGATAGAATAATCTCTAGAAAAAGAGGATGAAGGTATTAATGTTTGGGTGGGAATTCCCGCCTTACCATTTTGGGGGGCTGGGAACGGCATGCCACGGGCTAGTCAAGGGGCTGTCCGGCAACGGTATAGAAGTGACTTTTGTGCTTCCGAGAAAGGGGCCAAAGTCAAGATATGCAAAGATAAAGTCTCTTGAAATACCGAATGTCAGCATACACGAGGTAAGTTCTCCGCTCACTGCCTATATGACATCATCGTCTTATCTTGAAATTCTAAACAAAGAAAAGTCTGCACCCTTATACGGAAAAAATCTCTTTGAAGAAGTTTACAGGTATGCGATGCAGGCAAGAAAGCTTGCGAAGTCGGAATCGTTTGATATAATCCATGCGCATGACTGGATGACATACCGCGCAGGGATGGAGGCAAAAAGGATTTCCGGAAAGCCATTGGTTGTCCATGTCCATGCAACGGAATTTGACAGGACATGTGGAAATCCAAATCAGGCTGTTTATGAGCTTGAGCGGGAAGGGTTTAACGCAGCAGACAAGATCATTGCAGTCAGCAACTTCACAAAAAGAAAGATAGTGGAGCATTACGGGATTGATGAAAAAAAGGTTCATGTGGTTCACAATGCAATTGACATAGAAGAGGAAGATTTTAGCAAAATACGAAACAGCTTCCCGATTGTGCTTTTTCTCGGAAGGATAACACTGCAGAAGGGGCCTGACTATTTCCTCTATGCGGCAAAAAAGGTGCTGGAGAAGGAGAAAAATGTCCGCTTCATGATTGCCGGCTCAGGCGACATGCAGCAGTTCATGATTGAGAAGGCGGCAGAGCTTGGAATAGCAGACAAGATGCTTTTTGCCGGCTTCCTCAGGGGAAATGACATTGCAAGGGCATACAAGATGGCGGATGTCTATGTAATGCCTTCTGTTTCAGAGCCCTTTGGATTGACTGCGCTTGAGGCTATGTCAAATCATACACCCTCAATAATCTCAAAGCAGTCAGGGGTTTCGGAGGTGATAAAGCACTGCCTAAAGGTTGATTTCTGGGATGTCCACCAGCTGGCAAGCAAGATTGTCAGCGTGTTAAGGTATCAGGAGCTCCAGAAAGAGCTGATGGCAAACGGCTATAACGAAGTGAAAAGGTTCAACTGGCAAGAAAGTGCAAGAAAATGCCTTGGCGTGTACCATCTTGCGAGGGGGGGATAATGGTAAGCGTCTGCTTCTATTTTCAGGTCCACCAGCCCTACCGCCTAAGGAACTATTCTGTATTCGACATAGGGAACAGTAGGGCGTATTTTGATGAAAGCAAAAATTCCGAAATACTCGGCAGGATAGCGAAGAAGTGCTACATCCCTGCAAATTCGCTAATAAAGCAGTTGATTGAAGAGATTCCTAATTTCAAGGTGAGCTATTCTTTCTCTGGCGTTTTACTGGACCAGCTTCAGGAGAAATTCCCTGGAGTGATTAATTCATTCCAGCAACTGGTTGATACCGGAAATGTGGAACTTCTTGATGAAACATACCACCATTCCCTTTCATTCCTTTACTCAAAGAAGGAGTTTGACAGGCAGATAAAAGAGCACCACAAAAAGATGAGGCAAATGTTCAAGGTCAAGCCAAAGGTGTTCAGGAATACCGAGCTTGTCTATTCCAATGAGCTTGCAAAGCATGTACAGGAGCTTGGCTACAGCGGAATTCTTGCGGAAGGGGCAGACAAGATTCTCGGCTGGCGGTCGCCAAACTTCCTTTACACCCCGGTTTCTGCAAAAAATGTAAGCCTATTGCTTAAGAATTACCGCCTTTCAGACGACATAGCCTTCAGGTTCTCAGAAAGGTCCTGGAATGAATGGCCACTGACAGCGGAAAAGTTTTCCAACTGGGTCAGCGCCTACAATGGGAATGGAAACTGCGTAAACCTTTTCATGGACTATGAAACAATAGGGGAGCACCAGTGGGAGGAAACCGGGATATTTCACTTCCTGAAAAAGCTTCCTGAGGAGATACTGAAGCACCCTGACAACGACTTCAAGACGCCATCCGAACTCATAAAAACTTATAAACCCGTGGCTGAATTGGATGTGCCGGATGTGGTTTCGTGGGCGGATGTCGAAAGGGATGTATCTGCGTGGGTTGGAAACTCCATGCAACAGTCCGCGATAAAGAAGGTGTACGACATGGAGCAAGAGGTGGTGCAGTCATCAGACCTTCAGCTGATAGAGGACTGGAGAAAGCTGCAGATTTCAGACCATTTTTACTATATGTGCACCAAGTGGTTTAATGACGGGGATGTCCACAAATACTTCAACCCCTACGATTCCCCTTACGATGCTTTTATTTCCTTCATGAATATTGTGAATGATTTGGAATTGAGGCTAAAAAAGAGGTGAGGAAAATGGGTATATTAGATGATGTTGACCCGGAAAAGAGCTTCTGGGTGAACAATGGACCGGTGGTGAACAACCTTCAGCAGCTGCCTGATGCGCTGCGTAAGATGAAGAACGGGCAGTTTGCGCACCACGTCAACAGGGACAAAAATGACTTCGCGAACTGGATAAGGGATGTCGTTGGGGATGCGAAGCTTGCTGACGAGATTGCGAAGACAACCAAGAAAAACGCCCTCATCAATATTATAGAGAGGAGGATTAGCACAGCAAAGAAAGGGAAGTGAGATGGACATAAAACCAGAGCAGTATTTTTACCTGAAGGACGGAAAAAGCATAAAGAGCCTGGAGGAGCTTTACAGCGCTTCCCTCGCCATGGGCAATGAAGTTTTTTCCCACCATGTAACAAGCAGCAGGAATGACTTTCACAACTGGGTAAAGGACGTCCACGGGAATGGGGCTCTTGCTCAGCTGGTTGCGGAAGCTAAAACTCCGAAAGAGATGGCGGTCCGGATAAAGGGGCATCTGGATTCCAAGAAAACTATCTCCAAAAAGCCCGCGGCAAAGAAAAGCAACAGCAAAAAAGCCAGAACCGTTGTTATCCCGATTGAAGTATTGCAGAATACAGAAACAAAAAAGGAAGAGGAGTGCAAGCACAAAATCTGCATGCTTTGCGGCATGAAGAATTTCCTGATTGGAATTTCGGTAGGGATACTTGCAGGGCTTTTATTGTCCCTTCTCCTCTAGAATGAAAGCAAACGCAGAATCACTTTTTGAGGTTTCCTGGGAGGTTTGCAATAAAGTAGGGGGCATATACACCGTAATAAAGTCAAAGGCAACCTACATCTCAGAGTATTACGGCGAAAATTATGTTCTTATCGGGCCTTACATTCCAGAGCGCATCATAGGGGAATTTTCCGAGCAGCTGGCGCCTGACAACTACAAAAAGGCGTTTGAGGAGATGAAGAAAGAGGGCGTAGAGTGCCATTTTGGAAAGTGGATGATACCCTCGATGCCGAATGTAATCCTGCTGGATTTCGGGGGATTTATGGGCAACGTCAACAGGATAAAGCGCGAGCTTTGGGATTTTTTCAGGGTTGACAGCCTTCGCGCAGGATATGATTATGACGAGCCCGTTGTCTGGGCGTATGCAGTCGGCAAGCTGATTGAAAAGATAGAGGACAATAAGAAGATTGTGGTGCAATTTCACGAATGGCTTGCCGGGGCAGGCTTATTGTACCTGAAAAGCAGAAACGCCAATATTGCAACCGTTTTTACCACCCATGCCACAATCCTTGGCAGGACCCTTGCATCTGACAACGTTGACCTGTACTGCGTCAAGCCGGGAGGCATGTGCGAGCTTGAAGAAATAGACAAGCCAAAGACAGCATACAAATACGGGATGGAGCCAAAACACCTCCTTGAGCATGCATGCGTTGAAAATGCAGACATTTTTACAACCGTTTCTGAGATTACCTCCATTGAAGCGGAATACATACACGGCAGAAAGGCGGATGTCCTGCTGCTTAACGGGCTGGACCTTGCAAAATTCCCGACATTCGAGGAGGGCTCAATTGCGCACAGGAAGAACCGCGAAAAGATTCATGAGTTCCTTATGTCATACTTTTTTCCCTATTACAGCTTTGAAGTTGAAGAGTCCCTGATCTTTTTTCTCTCTGGAAGATATGAATTCCGGGACAAGGGGGTTGACATTTACATCGCCGCATTAAGCAAGCTTAATGACATGCTGAAGAAGGAAAACAGCAAGAAAACCATAATTGCTTTCATCTGGATTCCTTCCGCAATAAAAAGCATCAAGCCGGTTGTGCTCGAGAACAAGACATTCTTCAAGGATATAAAGGAAACTGTTGATGACAGCATCGACGATATAAGGCAAAAAATACTTAACACGCTTGCTTCCGGAAAAAAATTAAGCGTATCCGTATTTTCTGACGATTTTCTCCTTGAAACAAGAAGGAAGTCATCGGCATTGAAAAAGAAGGGAGGGCCGCCACTGGCAACTCACGACCTCATTGACGAAAACGACATCATAATGCGGCACCTTCTTCAGGCCGGGCTCGACAACATGGAGGATGACAGAGTTAAGATAATTTTTTACCCCGTTTACATTTCAGGCACCGATGGTTTGCTTGAGCTTGATTATTACAATGCAATATCGGGATGCCATCTAGGAGTCTTTCCTTCGTATTACGAGCCATGGGGATATACTCCGCTTGAGACTGGAGCACTTGGCGTGTCTTCCGTAACAACGGACTTGTCAGGATTCGGGCGCTACATACAGGGGAAAGTTGAGTCGAAGAAATACCCGGGAGTTTTTGTCCTGCAGAGATTCAACAAGAAGGACGATGAGATTATTGACGACCTTGCCGGTTTCATGCATGAATTCGCAAACTATACAAAGCAGGAGCGCGTGCAGAACAAGATAGAGGCAAAGAGGCTTGCAGGCCTCGCAGACTGGTCAAACTTCATCACTTTTTATATTGAGGCGCACAACAAGGCGGTTGCTAAGAGGTATTGAATGGAATTAAGAAAAGACTATATTCTTAACAGGTATGTGATACTTGCAGCTGCAAGGAAGTTCAGGCCGAGGGAGTTTGTGAAGGAGGAAACGAAAGAGGCAGAGCAATGCTTTTTCTGCGCAGGAAATGAAAACCTTACTCCGCCGGAGATTGGAAGGATTTCGGAAGGGAAAAGATGGGTTATGAGGTGGTTCCCGAACAAATTTCCCGCAGTTGAGCCAAAGGGAAATGCGGAAATAAGGACCGACAATACATTCTACACCTTTTCTGACGCCTACGGCTATCATGAGATTATTGTTGAGACTCCGGAGCACAGCAAGCAATTATGGGACCTCGAGGAGGAAACAATTGAAAAATTATTCAGGGTTTACAATGAAAGAATTAACGCTCTTGCAATAAAAGATAAAATCAGGCATGTGGTAGTTTTCAAAAACCACGGAAAGGATGCAGGAACATCGTTGGTGCATTCCCATACTCAAATTGCGGCAATAAATTTGGTGCCGCCATACATCCAGGAGAAAGCGGAGGCAACGAAAAGGCATGGCAGCTGCCCTTACTGCAGTATAATCGCAGGCGAGAAGAACTCTTACAGGAGATGCTTTGAAAATGACACGATGGTTGCGTTTGCCCCTTACGCATCACGGTTCAACTATGAAATATGGATATTTCCGAAGAGGCACATTGTTTCACTTGCCGACTTTACAGACGGTGAATTTAAGGACATAAGCGGCATAGCGAAGCAGATATTGTCAAAGCTCAAGGAGCTGAATGTTTCGTACAATTACTGCCTCCAATATTCTCCGGCCGGGGAAAGCCTTCATTTCCACATAGAGGTGCTTCCAAGAGCTGCGACGTGGGCAGGCTTCGAGTTTTCCTCGAATATCATAATTAACTCTGTTTCTCCGGAGGATGCGGCAAAGTTCTACAGAGGAGAAGCATGAAAGTTGCGCATTGCTCTGCAGGCAAGAAGATTTCAACGCAAACGCAGGACGACAAAAAAATACTTCTGACAAACAACCTTGGCAACTATCTCCTTTTGGGAAAGCCTGAATCCCGATATGACGGTTTTTTTGTTTTCAATGAAATGCAGATGTTCAGAATTCTTGAAAGCGTAGAAGCCGAGGGCAAAGTGACCGAAGTGACAAACAACATCTGGAATGTCCAGAGAAAGAGGGGCGAGATAACAGAAACTTTCTTTCTTCCTGACAACACAAACAGCCTGCTCTACGAAACCGACAGGGAATGCGAGGCTATGCTTTCCTTTGACATCAAGGAATCCTACGACAGCAGCGAATGGGGAAGGAATTATCATGTTGAAGACAGGGGGAATTTGGCAATAATCCGGTTTTCGGGAAAAAGAGAGATGTTTGTCGGAATTGCGTTTGACGGGAATTGCAGGGTAATCAACAAGTGGACAAAAAGGGAATATTCCGGAGACAGGATTAGAGATTCACCTCCATTCGAAAGGTATGTTTTTCAGGCGCTGTCTGTAAAGGGAAAAAGGGTTGTAATCAGCGCCGGAAAAAGCGAAGACGAAGTTGTCAAGGAATGCGAGCTTGTCAAAAAGAGCTTCTCGATTAAAAAGAAAGGAATGCAAAAACCCCAAAGTGAAGTTGACTTTGCCTACATCTGCGCAAAGAACGCTCTTAATTCGCTTGCGCTGAAAGAAGGGGTAATTGCAGGGCTTCCGTGGTTTTTCCAGTTTTGGTCCCGTGATATGCTGGTTTCTGCAAAAGCCCTGAACAGAAAGGACATACTGCTTTCGCTTATTGAGAAAGTAATGTTTGACGGAAGAATCCAAAACAGAATGCCCCCAACAGAGGCTCAATCCGCAGATTCGATAGGGTGGCTGTTCAGGAGGCTGTCTGATTTCATGGACAAACTTGACGATATGGAGACCGAAAGGGTCAGCGACTGGCTGCTGTATTCAATCGACGGGCTTCTCACGCACCATACAAAAGATGATTTTGATTATTGCGGCGCGCAGGAAACCTGGATGGACAGCATTTCAAGGGATGGATGCAGGATTGAGCTTCAGGCATTAAGGCTCAACATGTACAAGCTGGCTTATGAGCTTACAGAAGATGAAAAATTCAGGGAGATGGAACTAAGGCTGAAGGAAAAAACAAAAAAAGGATTTTTTAGGAACGGAATTTTGTTTGACGGATTAAACGACAGCACTATCCGGCCAAACCTTTTCATTGCGGCGTATGTTTATCCCGAATTGCTTTCGCAGAAAGAATGGAGCTTGTGCCTTGAAAACGCCCTTAAAAGATTATGGCTTCCGTGGGGCGGGATTTCAACTATAGATACATCCAGCCCATTGTTTCAAAGCGAGCATACAGGAGAAAATCCAAAGAGCTATCATAACGGTGATTCGTGGTTCTGGCTAAACAACCTTGCTGCTTTGGTCATGTATGGGGTGGACAAGAAGAAGTTCAAGCAGGATATTGACGCAATCATAAAGTCGTCAACCGA
>DATDYF010000005.1:0-5627 GCA_035289105.1 Candidatus Nanoarchaeia archaeon | reverse complement strand
ACCGTTTTCATACACTTCAGACAACTCAAACGAGACCTTCTATTTGCTCTGCAATGATACAATTGGAAATGTGATGACGACTGCGAATATCACGGCTTATACAGTTGATGTGGGTACAGGCGGCGCAACAAATGGGGGGGGAGGTTCGGGGGGCGGTGGCGGAGCAGGCGGGGGAGGGGGAAAGGTAACAAGCCTGCCCAGAAAGGCGCAGTATTTCAGCGAAATTCCAGTTGGCACGGATGCAGAGATAAAAATAGACAGCGAACTGCTGGACCTGACGAAAATAACCTTCCGGACAAACAAGGACGTAAGCGATGTCACAGTGGTAATTGAAAAAATAAACTCAAGCGATACTGTTCAGGAAGAAAATGCCTACCAGTATTACCGCATAAGGCTTGAAAAATTCAGCAATAGCGACATTTCGGAGGCTGCCATCAGCTTCAGGGTTGAAAAAAGCTGGATACACGCCGGGAATTATGACGAGAATCTGGTAAGCATAAAGAGGTTAGTCGGCTCCTGGACGAAGCTTCCAACAAAACAAACATCGGAAGATTTGATTTACTTTTATTACGACTCGGAATCTCCCGGGTTTTCGGATTTCGCAATAACTTCGGAAAAGATAGTGGCGGAAGCAGCAGAGGAAAAAGAAAATGTATCTGAGCTGCCAGAATTCGGGGAAATTAATATTACCGCTAAGCCAGAAGAATTTCAGCCAGCGCCAAAAGGCTATGCGCTATACTGGCTTGCGCTGGGAATAGCTATACTTGCAATTTTAACCTTCATCTTCACTGTTTTCCGGAAGAAGATTTTTCGATGATGTAGATGTGCTTTTCCTCCTTGCCCATATCTACTTTTATCTCTTCCTTAATCACAAAATGGTGTTTCTCAACAAGCGGCTTTAAGTCTTCAATGTTCTCAGTCATTATGGCCATTTTTCCGTTATCGCCAAGCACATACTCACCGTTGTAGAAAAATTCGTCGAGTATTTTCAGCATCTTTTCGCGGTTGCCTTCCTTTCTGATTGCAGGAAGCTTTGTGACAATCCTGTCTATGCTTCCCTTCTCAAACTTTATGTCCATCCACTCGACATCGCTTCTCGAAAAATCAATGTCCTTTACGATGCCGGCTATTTTTGAATTCTTTTTGGTGGCAACAACATTTCTATGGTTGGCATCAACGGCTGTTATCTTGGATTCTGATTTCTTAATCTTTGAGTCAATCTTTTCAAAGTCAATCTTGCAGTTCTTCAGCTTTGCCTTTTCATAGAATCTTGGGGACCTTTTTGTTGCGTATAATGCGGCCTCTATTACAATTGTTCCGGAATTGCAGAAGGGGTCTAATAGAATATCGCCTTCCTTGAATCCAGAAAACCTCACCATTGCATAGGCAATAGTTCCCCTTATGTCGGAGGGGCTTGTGAATATCCGGTATTCGCGCTTGTGCAGGTCCAATTGAGCCAAGTCGAGACCAACACAACAGGTGCTGTCTCTGATGAAAACCACGAGCAGATTGTCAGGATTTCTTAAATCAATTTCCTTTCCAAGCTGATTCAGGCAAGTTCCAACATTCCTCATGACATCGTCGCTGTTAAATGAATGGATGCCTCTTCTTATCGAAAGAACCTTGTATGCTCCTTCCGGCAGGGGTTTTTTCTCCAATGAATCCTTTATTTTTTCGAAAGGGTTTTCTGAAAATTCAAATTCGTCAAGCAATAGCAGAACCCGGTCACAGGATTGGGTAAGATAGCTAAATCTGCACAGCTCTTTTATATCGCCAACTTCAAAGGCAACGCAGCCGGATTTCTGAACCGCATCAACCTTGCAGATTTCTTTAATCTCCTGCCCGGCAATTCTCTCTAAGCCCCTGCTTACAATGGAAAGGCATTTAGTTTTCATTCTGTATCTTTGCGATGCTGACTGTTTTATCGCCTTCCTCGAGCTTCATTACCCTTACGCCCTGTGTAGACCTGCCGATTACAGAAATATCCTTGGCCGAAGTCCTCATCATGATTCCCTTCTTGCTTACAATAAGTATCTCGTCCTGGTCTTCCACGCTCGCAATCGCAACCACCTTCCCATTTCTTTCTGAGCAAAGGATATTTATGACTCCGGAGCCTCCCCTGTTGGTAAGCCTGTACTCAAATATCGGAGTTCTCTTGCCATAGCCGTTTTCGGTAATGGTAAGGACTGTTTTTGTGTCGTCTGCAACTATCATTCCAATGACCTTGTCGTTATCGTGCAGCTTTATCCCCCGTACTCCTGAGGCACCACGTCCCATGTTTCTTACCTTGCCCTCTTCAAAGCGAACTGCATTTCCATCTGAGGTTGCAATGATTATCTGCTTTGTCCCGTCTGTCAGTGCAACTGCCACAAGCTTATCTCCTTCCTCGAGGTCGCAGGCAATGATTCCGCCTTTTCTTGGGTGGGAGAACAATGAGAGAGATGACTTCTTTATGATTCCTTTTTCGGTCGCCATGACGATAGAAAAGTTTTCAGCAAATTCTTTTACTGGGACATATGCCGTTATGCTTTCCCCTTCCTGAAGCTGGAGAAGGTTTACAATTGCCTTTCCCTTCGCGATTCTGCTTCCTTCTGGAATTTCGTACACTTTCAGCCAATAAACACGGCCCTTGCCGGTGAAGAACAAAATGTGGGAGTGGGAGTTTGCGACTATTACATCTTTTACTATATCCTCTTCTGCGGTTCCGGTTCCTATTATCCCCTTTCCGCCGCGCTTCTGGGTTCTGTAGGTGTCGATTGGAAGCCTTTTGATGTAGCCGTTATTAGTTATTGTAATGGCCACCTCGCCTTCCTCAATCAAATCCTCGACTTCGATGTCCTCGGTTTCGGCTGCAATAATTTCCGTTCTTCTCGAGTCGCCAAATTTTTCCTTTAGCTCCTCAATCTCCTTTTTTATTATGCCAAATATCTTTTCTTTTGATGCAAGTATTGCAGAAAGCTCCTTGATTAGTTTTTTCAGCTCCTCAATCTCCTTTTTTATCTTGTCCTGCTCCAGTGCAGTAAGCCTCTGAAGGCGCATCTCCAGAATGGCAATTGATTGTTTTTCTGACAGGGTATATTTTTTTATCAATACGTTTTTTGCTTCCTCTATCGATGAGCTCTTTTTTATCAGGGCGATTACGTGGTCGATGTCCCTGATTGCAATCACAAGGCCCTCGAGAATATGCTCGCGGTCTTTTGCCTTGGTGAGCTCAAACTGAGTTCTTTTTGTGACAATGATAAAGCGGTGGTCGATATAATTTTGGATAATTGCTTTTAGCGGGAGAATTTTTGGCTGGTTTTTAACTATTCCCAGCATAGTAATCCCGAACGTGGTCTGGAGCCTTGAATGCTTGAAAATCTGGTTTAGGACAACCTCCGGCTGGGCGTCCTTTTTCAGCTCTATGACAACCCTGATTCCTTTCCTGTCGGATTCATCCCTTAAATCCGAGACTCCAACTATCACCTTATCCTTGATTAAATCTGCAATCTGCTTAATAGTTTCTGCCTTGTTGACCATGTAGGGGATTTCAGTAACAATTACCGATTGCCTTTCGCCTTTTGCTTCAATTGTGCTTTTTGACCTGACTATTACCTTTCCCTTTCCGGTTTTGTAGGCCTCGATAATTCCTGAACTTCCGCAGATTGTTGCGCCGGTTGGGAAGTCCGGTCCTTTTATGAAATTCATCAGCTCTTTCAGCTGGATTTCCGGATTGTTTATCTGCGCTATAATTGCATCCGCAACTTCAGTCAGGTTATGGGGCGGCATGTTTGTTGCCATTCCGACCGCAATTCCGCTTGAGCCGTTGAGAAGCAGATTTGGGACTTTTGATGGCAAAACAACGGGCTCTTTTGAGCTTCCGTCGAAGTTTGGGATAAAATCGACAGTTTCCTTGTCTATGTCCTCGAGCATTGCTTCTGCTAAAGGCGTTAATCTACATTCCGTATACCTCATTGCAGCAGCATTGTCCCCGTCTAGTGAACCCCAATTTCCCTGCCCGTCGATCAGCGGATATCTCAAAGAAAACGGCTGGGCCATCCTGACAATGGAATCATAAACTGCCTGGTCGCCGTGAGGGTGGAATTCTGCAAGAACCCTTCCAACAACGAATGCTGACTTCCTATGCGGCTTGTTTGAGTTTAAGCCCGTCCTTCCCATTGCATACAGAATTCGCCTGTGGACGGGTTTTAGGCCGTCTCTTACTTCAGGCAAGGCACGCCCTATAATGACCGACATAGAGTAATCTAGATAGGATGCCACCATCTCCTCGTCTATCGGACGCTGGATGATTTTTTCCCCTATTTTCTGAGAATTTTCCTCTTCCATAAAACAGCTTTTATCGTCGATAAACAAGGTAAATTATGGGTTTATAAGCGTTGCGGTAAATGCGGGGATTACGCGGCTCTCACAATGGCATTTTTCGCCAAAAAGCTCCTCCTGCAATGCCAGGGATTGGAAAGATTTATAAACAATTGGAAATATATGTTTCCAAGTGGAAAGAAAATTAGCCATTTTAAAGCCGTTTTTTGAAGACCCAAACAGGAAATTCAGCATTAGGGAGCTTTCCCGAATTCTGGGCATAAATCATACGACTGTAAGGCAGCACCTTAACAAGCTCGTTAAAGAGGGCTTTCTGGACTCAAAAAAAGGAGGGGTATACTCTTTTTACCAGCCGGTATTATCAAAGAAAACATTAAACCTGAAATTGTATTACAATCTTGAAAAAATCAGGAACTCTAATCTTGCAGAGGCCCTGGAAAAAGCGTACGATTTGCCGGTTATTGTGGTGTTTGGCAGCTATGCAACGGCAAGTGATGACATGGGCAGTGATGTGGACATCTGCCTGATATCTAATATAGGAAAGGAATTTTTCCTGGAAAAATATGAAAAAATCTTAAATAGGGGGGTAAGCCTGCATAAGTTTAGCAAAAAAACGTGGGACAGGGCAAAAAAGTCAAACCCTAATCTTGTAAACAGCATTTGCAACGGAATTGTATTGTCCGGTGAACTGGAGGTTTTATGAATTTTGAGACCAGCTTGAGGGAAGGCAAATCAAAAAAAGTTATGCTTAACAAAATAAGGGCTTCAAGCCTGTTAGGCTCTTCGGTTCAGGCAATTGATACGGCGAGAGTTATACCTTTAAGCAATAATTCTTCAAAGACGATACTGAGGGAGCTGTATGAGGGGTTAAGGGAATATTGCGAAGCGATAGGGTATCTGAATGGCTATAAATTCTTAGACCACGAATCGATAGGGTACTTTTTGAGAGATGTGCTAAAGGAACAATCGGTTTCCGCAAAGTTTGACAGGTACAGGCGATTAAGAAACGGAATAAACTATTATGGCGAGGACATTGATATTGAAACGGTAAAGGAAGCAATCATAGAAATCCCCAAACTGATTAAAGAGCTGGAAAAATATTCTAAAACACCAGAATCCTCTGGAAATGTTAAGAAGCCCTAACTATCGCATTTTTCACCAAAAAGCTCTTTCCGCCATTTCCTTTCAAAGGAAACAATAGAAATGCAAGGCATTTCTAGTGTGTTGGAAATCGGTTACGATTTCCACCATGAGAAAAGGAAGAGGAGGATACTTCGCTTCGCTCGTATCCCCCAAATTAACCTGCG
>DATDYF010000004.1:0-58521 GCA_035289105.1 Candidatus Nanoarchaeia archaeon | reverse complement strand
CATGCCTAACTATATCTGCATCTTTGTCAAAAGCTTTAATCTCCTTGTCAATAAGATGCTTTAATATTTCTTTATCACGATTGTCAAGACCCATATAACCACCAAACAAAAAGAATAGATGATAGTATTAAAAGGTTTTGGTTGGGGTGAACAGATTATTTACGGTTAATTTAGAGAAAGACAAAAGTAGGTTATAATTTGTTTGTCTTTCTATATTTAGTTGCGGTGACTTACTATAACTTACTATTGTCCGCAACTAAACATCAAAAACCTATATAAATCCCTAATCTGTTCTCTGGGATTTGAAGGTGGATGAGAAGCTGATAAGGCATGTTGCCGAGGTTGCAAGGCTGAACCTGTCGGATGCAGAGATTAAGGAATTCCTGCCCCAGCTTCAGGAGATAATGAATTAATAATGAAGGTGTGCGGCACTAATTGCACTAATAATACTGTTGTTGTACACTACATCATCCGTGATGATATCTGCCCTTTCTGTTGTACTGTACATTTTTGTTGTATATTACAACAGAAAAGCTTAAATACAAGCTATATGTTGTACATAACAACATGAACGAAAAGGAGAACGTGCTGATAGAGAACTTCCGGGAATACTACCAGCTGGGCCTGGAGGCATTCAAAAGGGAAAAATTCAACAGCGCAGCCACACTTTTCTTCAAAGCCATTGCCGCGCTGTGCGACCTCTACATCCTAAGGAAAGAAGGGATAATCCCCTCGTCGCATGCCCAGCGCTTTAGGTTGCTTGAAGACAAATATCATGATATCTATCGCATCGTTGACCGCGATTTTCCATTCTATCAGGACAGCTACACAAATAAACTGGACAGGGAGGCTGCTTTATTGCTCAAGGAAGATGCTGAATCAATTAAGAAAACTCTTGGTGTCTGAAAAGGCAGATAAAACGATATTTGACATTATAATTTACGGCTCTGCCACAAAAGGCAAGGCAGATGTCCGTGACATAGATATAGCGGTCATCTTCCTGGAAGGCTCATTAAGGCAAAGGCTGGATAAAATTCACGGGATAAAGCAGAAATTAAAGCACCTAAAAAAGCCTGTAGACATAAAGCAGATTCCGATCAAAGACCTCTTTTCATCCAATTTTCTTGCGCGCACGGGAATACTGCTGGAGGGAGTAAGCGTCTTCCAAAACAGGAAGTTCTCCGAGATTCTTGGATTCAGGGCATTTGCGCTGTTCTGGTACCAGATTAATAATCTTAGCCATTCTGAGAAAGTCCAGTTTAATTATATTCTTGCAGGCAGAAAATCCCCGGGGCTTCTAAAAGAGCTTAAGGGAGAGCGTATTTCAAGCGGGGCAATAAAGATTCCCATGGAAAATTCAGGTGAATTTGAAGAGTTTTTGAAAGCGAGGAAGGTTCAGTACAAAAAGAAGGATATTTTAGAGCCTCTGTAGCGCCTAATCTCTCTGGAAAGATTGCAGTTTCTGGGTTTGGAAAAGTTTGTTGAGGTAACGGCCTCTTCTTAGAGAATTATTTAAATACTCCCCCCCCTCCAGAATCACTCTAAGATGCAAAAAGGGCTGATGCTTTACTCCGAAAGAATCGGAAAAGAGCTGCCTCCGGAATTAGCAAAGCCATTGCAGGAGAGAATCAGTTCTGCATTGTCCGGTTCCCGTTAGCATTCTAAACATCAAAAACCTATATAAATCCTTATACTGTTCTCTGGGGCATGAAGGTTGATGAGAAGCTGATAAGGCATGTTGCGGAAGTGGCGAGGCTGAATTTGAGTGATGGGGAGATTAAGGAATTCCTGCCGCAGCTTCAGGAGATACTGAATTCTTTTTCGGAGCTGGACAAGGTTGATACTGGAGGGTTAAAGCCGAGCTTTCAACCGGTATTGCTTAAGGATGCATTAAGGGAAGATATTGAAGAAGAATGCTTATCCAAGGAGGAGGCCCTTGCAAATACAAGCCACAAGAAAGACGGCTATTTCAGGGGGCCAAAAGCGGTATGAAATTAAGGGAATATTTCAGGTTTTCAAGGCTTAAGCTGTTTTACACATTCGTCCTTTTCACATTGGGCAAGTTTGCACTATTCCTGATATTCATCTCGATTTTTGGGATTTCCGCATTCTTTGCCCTGCTCGCATCCTCATTTGCGATTTTTATTGCCCTAGTTTTCATAATTTTGTTTATTGCGTATGTCGGTGCGTCTTACATACTAAGCCCGCTCAGGAAAAAATGAACTCGACAAAAAGATTCATTGAAGAAGTAAAGAAAGGGAATGTTGACTTAGATGACTTTTATTCCAAATTAGTTGGGGAATTGAAGAAAACGGACAAAGAGTTTCATTATTTCTCAAAGCTGGATGAAGAACACCTATCAAATCAGCTAAAAAACTTTTCATCAGGGGGGAAACTTGCGGGACTGCCTGTTTCGGTCAAGGACTGCATATGCGTTAAAGGATTGGAAACAAGGGCTTCCTCGAGGATTTTAACTGGCTATAAACCGCCTTTTGATGCAACTGTTGTAGAAAAAATAAGGAAAGAAGGCGGGATAGTAATAGGAAAAACTGTGCAGGATGAATTTGGATTCGGGGGATTTTCTGTTAATGTAGGATTGGGATTTCAGGTTCCATTAAATCCTTTCGATAAAAAGCGCTCTACTGGTGGAAGCTCTGGAGGCTCTGGAGGATTAACACAGGCAATTAGCGTTCCTCACATCAGCCTCGGGGAAAGCACAGGCGGGAGCATTGTAAATCCTGCATCATTCTGCGGCGTAGTTGGGTTATGCCCTACTTACGGAAGGGTATCAAGGTATGGGTTGCTTGATTATGGGAATAGCTTAGACAAAATTGGCCCAATGTCAAGGAATGTGGAGGATGCTGCATTGATGCTTGAGGTTATTTCGGGATACGATGAGAAAGAAAGCACATCGCTTAATGAAAAGGTGCCAAACTATTCTGATTCGGTCGGGAAAAGCGTCAAGGGTATGAAGGTAGGGATAATCAAAGAGGCGTTTGGAGAGGGTGTTGATGACAAGGTCGAAAAGAAGGTTAAAGATGGCGTTAAAAAATTAGAGTCCAAGGGGGCGAAAGTTGAAGAGGTTTCCCTGCCGATTTCAATCAAATACGGAATTCCGACTTATTACCTTATTGCGACTTCGGAAGCATCAACTAACCTTGCAAAGTATTGCGGGATGAGGTATGGAATGGAAGAGAAATTAGAGGGAAACTTCAACCAATACTTTACTGCTGTAAGGTCTAAACATTTTGGCAAGGAAGCAAAGAGAAGGATAATATTGGGAACTTTTGCAAGGATGGCAGGATTCAGGGAAGCGTATTACATGAAAGCAATGAAAGTGAGGACAAAGATAATTGAAGAGTACAAGAAGGCGTTTAAGTCATTTGATGCGCTTGTTTGCCCAACTGTTCCAATATTGCCTCCAAAATTTGAGGAGATTGACAAGTTAACAATCCTTCAGAACTACATGATCGATGTGATGACTGTAGGCCCAAATCTTGCAGGGCTTCCGCACATGAACATTCCTGTTGGCTTTGAGGGAAAACTGCCTGTTGGTCTGATGCTTATTGCAGACCATTTGAAAGAGGAAAAGCTGATTCAGCTGGGAAGTGCTTTAGAATGAGAAACGAGCTTAAAATAGCAATTAAGGCAGCAAAGGAGTCGGGAAAGATACTTAATTCATTTTTGCATAAGGATGTCAGGGTAAAAAAGAAATCCGATAACTCGCCTGTCACAATAGCGGATAAAGAATCAGAAAAAAAGATAGTCTCTATCATAAAAAATCATTTTCCGGACCATAACATACTAGCCGAGGAGTTTGCATACAACAAAACGGATTCCCGGTATAAATGGATAATTGACCCGCTCGATGGAACTAGAAATTTCATGAGAAGAATTCCCTTTTTTGGGAACAGCATAGCGTTGGAGAAGGCTGGTAAAGTTGTTGTTGGAGTAATTAATATGCCTGCGATGAATCTGCTTGCATACGCTGAAGCTGGAAGGGGTTCGTTTCTAAACGGCAAAAAAATAAGGGTGTCGGATGTAGATGAAATAAGAAATTCTTTCCTTAGCTTTGGGAATGTTGACAGATTCTATCAGCACGGCTATTCGAAGCAGTTTTCGAAGCTCGTGAATACCTGCTACAGCCACAGGGGATTCGGGGACGTTTTAAACTATGTTTTCCTCGCTCAGGGGCTTGTTGACATTGTGGTTGAGTTTGCCAAGCCATGGGACATTGCGGCTGCTAAAGTAATCGTCGAAGAGGCAGGAGGAAACCTGACGGATTTTAATGGCAATGACAGCATATACTCGGGAAACAGCCTGGCAACAAACGGGAAACTGCACGGCAAAGGGCTGGCGATAATGAGGGCAAAATGAAGTTTACGACTGACATTGTCATAGGGCTTGAAATCCACACGGAAATTAATACAAAAACAAAGCTGTTCTGCGGCTGTGCAACGCATGGAAGCGAAGAGCAGAACACAAGAACATGCCCGGTTTGCCTAGGAATGCCCGGTTCAAAACCAGTTCTTAACAGGAAAGCAGTTGAGTATGCACTGAGGCTTTGCCTTGCACTTGGCTGCGATATTTCTGAAGAGCTGATATTTTCCAGAAAGTCTTACTTCTATCCGGATCTTGCAAAGAATTACCAGATATCGCAGTATGAAATTCCGCTTGGGAGGAATGGAGCATTAAAGCTGAAGGATGGAAAGGCAGTGAAAATTACGAGAGTCCATATGGAGGAAGACCCTGCATCGCTGGTGCATCCTGCGGGGATGAAGGAATCTACTTATGTTTTGGTTGATTACAACAGGTCTGGAAATCCGCTGGTTGAGGTTGTTACCGAGCCAGACCTCCACAGCCCTGCTGAGGCCCGAGAGTTCATGAAGCAGCTGATTACAGTTTTGTCTTATATCGGAATATTCGATGAGAATAACGGCATAATCAAGGCGGATGCGAATATATCAATAAGGGAAACTGGCTATACAAGAGTTGAAGTAAAGAACATTACCGGCTTTAAGGAGATTGAAAGGGCGCTGAATTATGAAATCGGCAGGCAAAAGCAAGAAAAGGTTGTTCTTGAGACAAGGGCGTGGGACAGCAATTTAGGGGTTACATTTTCTTTGCGGACAAAGGAAACAGAGGAGGATTATGGGTATATCATAGACCCTGATTTGGTCCCGACAGAAATAACCAAGAAATTAGTTGATGATGTCAGGAAATCATTGCCGGAGCTGGCTCACGAGAAGGTTTCAAGGTTCGTTGACAGGCACAAGCTGAAGAAAGAGGATGCGGAGATACTTGCTGCCGAGAAGGAATTGGCGGAGCTGTTTGAGAGGGTTGCGGAAGAGGTTGACCCTTTGCTTGCGGCTAAATGGATTCGAAGAGAGCTTGTGAGGGTTTTGAATTACGGCAAAAAGGCCCTGAAGGATGTTGAGGTTGATGAGAAGAACCTCATTAAACTGCTGAAGCTGGTTGAAGGGAAGAAGATAACCGATACGGTTGGGCAGAAGTTAATGGAAAAATTGGTTGAGGGGAGTTTTGATGTGGAAGAATATGTCAGGAAAGAGGGGTTGCTTGCAGTTTCTGAAGCTAAAGAGCTGGAAAAGTTTTGCGCTGAAGCAATAAGGGAAAATCCAAAGGCTGTTGAAGACTACAAAAAGGGAAATGAGAAGGCGTTGAATTTCATTGTCGGCAGCGTAATGAAGAAGACGAAAGGGAAGGCGACTCCTAACGAGGTTAATGCAATAATCAAGAAAATGATTTAATCAAGATTTAAGATTTTTAATGCGCTCTTCCTTATCCTGTCCTCGAAGTCAGAAACTCTCTCTCCTTCATCCTTTGCTTCGCTGAGGGATTCGATTAGCGCCTTGGCGATTTCGTATTCCTTTTCCTTTGCCAGCCCCTCAACCTTAATCTGCCCTAGATGCTCCCTGATTATGGCATCCTCAACATCTTCTATTGAGGATGTTGAGACTGATATGCCTTCATATTCTTTTGAGGAAAGCGCGGATGTGTTTTTCATGACAAAGTATGCTGATTTGCCGTAAAGGAGGTCGTAAATTTCCTTGAAGTTTATGTCAGAGGGCTTTCCTGATGAAAGCGTTCCAGAAAGCCTTATTGTCACAATTGTATCGTTGAATTCATGCTTTCTTATTTTTTCAGTAATTTCTAACTGCACCTGCTGCGGGGACTTATGATTGCAGTCCAAAGCGATGCTGAAGGTATTGTAAATCTGAATTGGGTGGAACTTTGGAACATTGTTTTCCACAATGAAGAATCCGCCTCTTCCAAGCTCTTCCAGTTCCTTAAAGCTGTTCGGGAATAATGGCCCGGGATATGCTATTGTGCCGTAACCTTCCACATTGTGAACTGAAACTTCGTGGACATGGCCTGCCGCATAGTAATTGAAGTTTCTCGGCAGAAGGGACAATGGAGACGAAATTATGTTTTCCATCTGCTTTGATTTAAGCTCATCAATTCCTGAGTGAAGCATGAAGATTTTGTAGCCCTGCTCCTGCTCCAGATGCTCCCTGATGAGGTGCTCGTAATAGGCTTTTTCCAGCCCGAGCTTTTTCCCGAGAATTCCGGTTATCTTTGCCCCTGTTTTTTTGTCTGTTGTGAACTTCAGCCTTAGCTTTCCATCTTCATTATCGCCTTTCAGCACATTCTTTGCCAGTCCTGCGCCCTCAAGCACGTCAAGCATGGTTTTGCCTGATGGCGAGTAGTCATGGGAGCCTGCGACAAGGTAAATCGGGATTCCAAGGTCGTTTGCCTCCTTCATCTTTGAAACTGTTTTTTTCAATGAATCCATCGCAGGCAACGGCGTATTGAACAAATCGCCTGCTATCAGGATAAAATCAACTTTATTCTGGATTGAAGCATCAACTGCCCTGCTAAATGCTTCTGTTGAGATATCCCTTAATTTTGGCTCTCTCCATGAGCCGATGTGGCAGTCAGCAAGGTGGGCGAATTTCATGAAAGGGGGGTGTTTTCGGGGTTATTAAATGTATGTCAAAACTTCGAAAGGTTTAAATACATTCTAAAGGGGTTTAGCCCTAAATGAAAAGAGGTAATATTCTCTTAATGGGCGTACTGCTTCTAGCTGCCTTGTTCCTCTATGGATGTCCTACCGATATAGACAAAGATGGGTGGAGCAGCCTGAAAGACTGCAATGACAATGACCCGAATATCAATCCGGGGGAGAATGAGATTTGCACTGATAGCATAGACAACGATTGCGACAAGCAGACAGACTGCGCAGATACTGAATGCGCACAGAATCCGTTATGTGCGCAATGCATACCCTCTGCTGAGATATGTGACGATTCCAAGGATAACGACTGCGATGGCAAGGTGGATTGCGGGGATTTAGAGGATTGCCCGCCAACTCAAGACCCGTGCAGGACTTGCTATGATGGGGATAATGATGGCGTTACAACATGCGATGGAGATTGTGATGACAGTAATGCGGCAGTAAATCCCGGAGCTGCCGAGACATGCAACAATATAGACGATAACTGCAACGGCCAGGTGGATGAGGGCCTGAAAAATACCTGCACCAACTACAATGACTGCACCAGCTACACGACCTGCGGAGCATGCCCATCTGCGCCGGCTGAAGTTTGCAACAACATTGATGATAATTGTGATGGCAGCGTAGATGAGAATTTGGGCACAACAGCATGCGGAGTAGGAGGCTGCCAGAGGTTTGTGCAGAACTGCGTGGATGGAGTGCAGCAGACATGCGTTCCTGGCGACCCAACAGAGGAAACCTGCAACAGCATAGATGATGACTGCGATGGAGATATAGACGAAAATATTATTGGCTGCTGTGTTGATATAGACCAGGATGGGTTCTGCAGGGAATTTACTCCAACCGGGGCTGTGCTGAATATGCATCTCAATGAGCCGGCAGGGGCTACTGCTTTTGCCGATTCTAGCGGAAGAAATAATAATGGTGTATGTAATGGAAACACTTGCCCAACTTCAGGTTTACAAGGGATAAAAGGAACTGCGGTTGGCGGGTTTTCAGCATCTCCGGGCCGCAACATAACCGTACCAAGCAGCCAGGATTTTAACTTCTCAAACGGATTTACAGTTGACCTTTGGTTCAAGAAATCAGCATCAGGACGTGCCGGTCTTGTGGGCAGGGTTAACGGTTCAATGTACATGATTAACAACAAATGGGTGATGGACAACTGGGTTATGGGATGGCCAGTTTCCACTACAAGCGAAAAGCTTATGTGGGAGATTGGGCCGGGATATGCTTACACTCTCCAGGATACTGCGACAAACAAATGGTACCATGCAGTGGGAGTTTATGATAACAGTGGCCAGAAGCTATATTTGGATGGAAAGCTTCAGGGCAGGACTACGGCTTCGTCTGTTTTAGTGAGCCAGGATCATCCCATCATTATCGGGGCTATAAGATATAACAACTTAGCTGTATTGCAGTATTTCAATGGGGTTATAGATGAAGTTAAGATATACAATAAGCCATTGACTTTAAATGAGTTTTCGTTTGACTGCAACGATGAAAATGCAGCTGCAAATCCAGACTCTGCTGAAGTTTGCAATGGCTTTGACGACAACTGTGATGGAAGAGTTGATGAAGGATTTGATGTTGATAATGACGGGGTTACAACGTGCGATGGAGATTGCAATGACAACAATGCGGCTATGAAGCCAGGAGCAACTGAAGTTTGCGATAGCTTTGACAATAACTGTAATGGGGTCATAGACGAGGGATTTGATAATGACCAAGACGGCTATGCAGTACCGTGCGAGATAGACTGCAACGACAATGAATACCTCATCCACCCAAGCGCAATTGAGTCGTGCGATAGCATTGACAACGATTGCGATGGCGTAATTGATGACGAATGCTGTACAGACAACGACAGGGATGGAATTTGTGCGGTAAGCGAAACTTACTCAAGGCCGACAAATGGGCTTGCATTACTGCTGCATATGAATGAGTCTACAGGGGCTACGACTTTTGCTGATTCTTCAGGCAACAACCTTCATGCGAGTTGTAGCTCCCTAAGCTGTCCAACTGCTGAGTTAAGTGGTGTGTCAGGTACTGCTTTAAAGTTTAACAGCAAGTTTTACAGTAGTGAATACATAAGGGCTGGAAGCTCGCAATCTGGGTACATTCCGACGGAACTTACGCTTGAGGCATGGGTTAATCCTTCTGAAATAAAGCAGGGCGGCATAATTTATAAACCGTCTACAAACCTGAAAATAAACAGCGATGGCACGATAGGATTTAACGTTTATGACAGCACCCAGTATAATTCCAAGTGGCTTTACCTAAATACGCCAAGTGCGTATTCGGCAGGTTCTTGGCTGTACATTGTTGGAGTGTACAAAGCTAATAATTATATGAAATTGTACATAAATGGTAATTTGCAAGCTACCAAGACATTCACACAAAGCAAGTTAGGTACTACTACAGAAGTTTACGTGGGAGTTGCGAACAATAATTTTTTTGAGGGGGTAATAGACGAAGTCGCAGTTTACAACAGGGAGCTGACTGCAGAGGAGATTGAGGATAACTACTATTTCACAAGAACGGATTGCGATGACTTTGATGAAAAAGTGTATCCGACTGCTCTGGAACTATGTGGGGATTATGCTGATAATAACTGCGATAGCAATTTAGACTATGCCTGCGATTGGCAGAGCAATTGCAGGCAGGGATTGGTAAATTGCAACAACACCCAGCCACAGAGGTGTGCGATAAAGAGTGATGGGGATAGTTATTATATCAATGAAGGGACGGTTTGCGAGCCACCCCTTTTTAGTTGTGTGGGTAAGCTCTTTATAACAGAAGGTGATACCCGAGTTGCAAGGGTGGGTTGCTCAGGTGACGTATCTCTTTCTGGGAATAGGAAGGCTTTCTCAATATGGGGATACTTGACTTTTCCAGAAAGAGTAAACCCACAAGATTTTGGTCTAGAACCTAACTCTTTATCGCCTATAGGGTGTGTCAGGATTCTCGATGGGTACTTTAGCATCGATACTAATTTGTGTCCAAACTTAAAGCTCCAGCCAGGTGAAAAAATAGAGGTTTCACTTTCTTTTGATGGCCGGCTCCAACCCAAGATTTGGTTTGATGCTAACGGAGATGACATCCTTGAAGAATGCCCAAGTAATATCTGCACAGAGCGCAAGGTAGGGTACACCCGTATTTATTATACTATTAAAGACGGCTATACACCGTTATCTGGGACTGTACAGGGAGCAGTTGGTGGTGTTAAAAAAATATGTGATGACTTTACCGATACAGATTTTGATGGCTTTTCGATTTGTACGGGTGATTGTGATGATAATAATAAAGAAATATATCCTGGAATTTCGAGGTGCGTGGGAAATCGGCCTGAGAAGTGCGAAAATGGTTATTTTATCCCTACGAGTGAGGCATGCAATCTGAATCAGGAATGCTTTTCAGTTAACCCTAAGGTGGAAGGTGCATTTTTTATATCCAGCAAATCAGGTTGCGCGGATAAGCCGGCTTTAAGTGGGAATAGGGTTTCAAATAATTTTGGTAATATAGAGTTTTCACCAGGGCTTGATCTGCAATCTAATTTAGGCTGCATAGATATTAACGAAAGATACGTTAAAGTCGATAGCTCGTGCACGTCAATAAGCCGAACTAAGGCGGTTGTTTCGTTAAAAATGGGATATCCAACCGCCGAGATTCCTCCTTTATTTGTTGATGAAAATGACGACGGCGTTTTTGATCCCTGTCCGCCTGAGTTATGCAAGCCATTAGGCATTTTTGGAGATTATTATAAATTTGAAATGGAACATTTTACAGCCGCAACCCCAATTGATGGAGGATGCGGCGGTTGGTTGGGTGGTAGTGGTGAATGTAAAAAGGCAGGTGATACGGTTAGAGCAAATTGTGGATTTGTCACACCAAGATATGTCGAGATAAGTGTGTACACTTGCCAGTATGATCGTTATAGCCATCTGGTGCCTGTGCTTAATAAGTATAACTATCCATCTACCTGTGGAATAAGACAAAGATGTGATGGTAGTGGAAATAATGCTAGAATCTGCCAAACGTTTTTTAAATGTAAACCTCAAACCGATCTGAGCTGTAAAACAGATGTTTATACAGGTGAAGGTGGTAGGGAATGCTGTTCACAAGACTTGTGCGGAACAGAAAAAGTATGTTGTCCCGAGGGTAAAATATGTGCACCAAACAAAAGAGGTTGTTGCGATAAGGACCCCGCCAATCCAACAAAATGTAAGGCTTGCGATGCAAATAACGTATGCGAGGGTAAATATTGCGGTGATTCGTCAGAAGATTGTATAAACAAAAATGGAGATAAAATTATTTGTAAAAACTGTCCAAAACCCCCGTCAACTGCGCCCGGCCCATGCTATTACACCGGCAGCAGATGGACTTGTGATATTAGGGGGTGCAAGGAAGGCGAGGTTAGTTGCTTAAGTTATTCTGCAGAACCCCAACCATGCTGCCCTGCTGGTACGGAATGTAAATATCAAGAAGATAGTTGGAAGTGCTGTACACCTGGCACTGAAGATTGTAAGTGCCCCGGCGGTACATCTGGCCCGTGTCCTCAAGAGCCTAAGTGCAGTGGTCCTGACAAGGACTACGATGGCATCAAAGACAATTGCGACAACTGCCCAGAAGTGTCAAATCCCGACCAGGCGGATTCAGACGGTGATGGTCAAGGTAATGTCTGTGACTGTGATTGTGAGCCAACTCAAATCTGCATCAAAGATAGTTCGGGAAGGGTGAAAGGATGTCAAGGTTGCACACAAGGGGAGACAGCTTGTGGAAGTACATGTTGTGTAAAAGGAAACTCTTGCTTTTATTATGGCGCCAAACCCCAATGGTGCATTAAGGATTGCGTAGATCAATATGGGGGTGGGGTATGTGTTGGGGAGTTGTGTTATACTCGTTGTAAATATCAGGATGTGACTTTTTTTTGTTGTAGCGCTCCACAAGGCGATGCTACTTCCATGTGCCGAGGCGTACCAAATGTTAACCCTACAATGGCTATCTGTAATAAATGCAGTGGTGGGTTTTATTGTAAATCTGGTAACCAAGAAAGATGCTGTGCTGACTCTGCTTGTATTTTTGCTATTAACCCTCCTGGAGGAGCGCCTTGTTTCTAAATTGTAATCTGTAAGCCAATGTCGGTAGCATCGTCCAAATAGATAGAACTGTAATTACTATGGTGTGGTAATATAGGAAAGATTTAAATAAATATTACGCTTCTCTAGGGGGCATGAAGAAAAAGCATAGCCTTACTATTGCAGTCGCTGGTTTTGCAGCTGGTCTCGCGTATGTCACTTTTAATGGCGCGTATACCTGTTTTAACCTTTTAGGGCAAGGAAAAGATGGAGTTAGGCTAGAAGAAAGGCTTGGGAGTGGCAAACAAAACTTTGAAAATATTTTTACTTCAGAACAAGCAGCTCAGAAGGCAGACAAAGACGAAAATGAATGCAACACCCCCTATTATAAAGGTGATGCCATCCTTTCTTCTAGTGAGCTTATAAGCAATCTTGATTGTTACGAGTCTAACCATTTCTTTGACACAAAAGCGGGCAAGGATTATCTCAAGGATTTGTTGAGTTATAAATTTGATCCACGGGCTAAATATAGGGATATTCTTAGAAATCCAGAGGACCTGCAAAAAGCTGTGAATCTTTTGCTAAATCATGGCGAGAAGAGTTTCATCACAACCTTTGTTTTTGATTTTTTCGAAGCAGTTAATAGAAATATTGGGGATATCAGCTTCTTAGGTGATGGCCTTTATTGGCTGACAGGCTTGGAACCATTAGAAACTATCCCTTTAAATCCCGAAGCGGAAAAAATCCTTGAAATGTGGCAGGAGCTTTTCGTAACATATTTCGATAGTGCAAAAAAAAAGTATTATTCGGGAGATAAAGAGGCGCTTCACGGTATTGCTAACTGGGTTGGTCTATTAAGCTCATCTTCCGATACGCCATTTGTGTTCTCTTACGAAGATTTCGAAAAGATGCGTGAGAATTTGAATGATTCCAGCAGCCTTGAAGAAATAAGATCTGTTGAGACAATATTCTATTGGGATGGTTCAAATCATACAATGGGTAAAAGATTTGGAGAACTCTTTGACAAAAAGGCAGAGGATGCATTATCTAACAAGCCAATTAAACTTATGATATACCGCCTCCAAGGAAAAGTTGAATTTTGCAGATATGACTTGTTGGAAGATTGCTGGGATCCAGCGGATTTTGGGCTTAGAAAAAGTATAATCCCTAATGCCTACAACTCCATAAATCACGACAAATTCCAAAACATCCCCGGCGCCATCTCAACTCTCGACAGATACTTTAATCCTTACTCGCAGGATAAATGGGACAGTCCGGAATTCCAGCAAGTCCTTGATGTCGCCCAAAGAACGGGAGCAACACAATTCATTGAAGCTGCTGAAGGGTATAGGCATTAACGTCTAATGGCCAAGAGGTTTTCTATAAGCTTGTCGAGTTTAGATTGGCTAAGTTGTTCATTGTATATGACGTATTGTTTAGTTCACCCAACCCCTTCAAATGCGGTCTCGAATTTCTGTTTTTTTGGAGTTGCTTTGACCAAATCCTCAAACAATGGAATCTTTATCGGCAATGCAAATGCAGAGAAGTTTGAAGATAAAATTGCCTCTCCGACATCAAGGGATGCAATGTTTCTTGCGTCTTCCGACAAATCCTGGGATGCGGATTCTATTATTGCCTGCCTTTCGGGTGCCATTTCTATCCCGAGGATTATTTTTGTGTTGATGTTTGCGAGTATCTGCCTTGGGATAAGCGAGGGAAGCTGGGTTATGGCAGTCAAGCCAACCTTAAACTTTCTTCCTTCCCTTGCAATTGTGGAGAATATGTTAGGCCCTGCCTCAAGAACCTCTTTGCCCAATACCCTCGGGGCTTCTTCAATGATAATTGAAATGACGGGCTTGCTCTTCAGCTGGTTTTTTGCCTTGTACCTCTTGTAGTTTGCAAGAATCTCAGTTGCTATTAGGCTTCCGACAAGAATCTCGACAGCGCCCTCAAAGCCTGAAGTGTCAATGACAACTGTTTTTGCATTCTCAAGGTCGGAGCAGATAGCATTTATTGTACTCATTCCTGCATTTAATTCAAAAATCCCATTGCAGTAGAGTTGCTGACCGTCAAACTCAAGGTCGAGAAGGCTGAGGATACGCCTTTTGATGACCGCAAGGGTGCCCTCATTGAAATTGCCTTTTATGGTTTTCTCAAGCACCACAGCCTCAATCCATTTATTGCCGTATGTTTTGTAATAAACATTCAATGCCTCCTTTTGCGGCGTGGACCATTCAACAACACCGTTGAAATGAGATGGTTTGATTAACTCCAGGCTTATCTTCAAAGAGCGCTGTCCTACAGGAACATCGTCTGCGGTGTAATAAACGAGCCTTTCCCTTGAGGGGTGGTCTTTTAAGCCAATAGAATCCCTGCCGTAATATTCGTCATGCGGGTCCAAAACCAGAATTCCGCAGTAATCCTGGTCTAATGTATTCCAGAGCATGCACGAAGTCAGGTTTGATTTTCCCCTTCCAGTTGTTGCGGGTATCAGTATGTGGTGCGCAAAGACCTTGTCGCCCGGAAGAAAAATATCAACATCAAGCGTTTTGGAGCCGGACCTGAGCTTTCCAACAAACAATGGATTTTTCGGCTTTGTCAGGAATTTGATATCATCTTTTGTTATTTCCCTAACTGTTGAAAAGAATGCCGGGAGGGATTTTGCAATCCTTGCGGAATCCTTTGAGATATTTACCAGGCTCTTCAGGACAGCCAAGGTGTAATTCCTTAACTTAGGGTCCATAAATTCAAACTGCGATGAGGATTCAAGGTCCAATCCGGAAATCAGCTCAAGATTCTGCTGGGAAATCTGGCTTCCATACAGCAAATCGAAAACCTGAAGCAGAATCTTGGAATCTTCGTTTTCCGCAATCAGAAGCTCCCCAAGCTCCAGATTCTCGCCAGCCTTCTGCCTCACAAGAATTTTTCCGAACTGACCTGAGATAACCTGGCCTTTCGTCATAAGCTTGGGAAGGTTCAGGGGTATATTAATTTATTGTGGGCTTACTTGGCGGCCAAGAGTGGCTTAAAGCAATAAACTTCTTCGGGGGATTTTGAAAATTCAGTCATTGCGAGGCAGCTGCCTGGGCATTTTAGGGTGTAATCATCGCACGCCTTGCACTGGTCGAGGACCCTTCTGTTTAAGTCTCGGAAAATCCCCCATAACGCATCGTTGTGCCATAATTCAGTGAGTGTGCTTTCTGTCAGGTTCCCGACATTATACTCTTCACCCTTGTGGAGAATGCACGCCCTAAGGTTTCCTGCAGGAGAGATGCAGGCTGCCTCAATGCCTGCAATGCACATCTTGGACCAGTATGATGGCGTGTTTGCGCCCTGCGCATTTGCAGAAAGAATATCGTAGTTTGTGGAGATTGAGAAATTTGGGTGCTGTTCACGGATTTCGTTTACCCTGGCAACAGCACGCATGTACTCTTCAGGCGTCAGCTTGTTTGCATAAAAATCCCCCAATGCAGTTCCTACAGGCCTAAGGGGGATTAATGTTAAAGCAGAAACTCCTGAATCCTCGAGAACTTTAACAAGCTCTTCGATGCAGTCCTTGTTCTGCCGCATCAGGATTGTGTTCACGCGCACATTCTTTCCTTTGCCCGCAAGCTCTTTTAGTGTCGATAGGGTTGAGGCATAAGCTCCTTCCCCCCTGACGAGGTCGTTAACCCTTTCAGTTCCATCGAGGCTGATTATGTATAATCCAATGGGCAATTCAGCAACCCTCTTTCTGAGCCTTTCGTTATACACCCCATTTGATGTGAGGCTTACATACAATCCGGAGTCTCTTGCCGCAAGCACTATGTCGGAGATGTCTTTTCTTATGCAGGCTTCACCGCCTGTAATCCTTACTTCGAAAACGCCAGCCGAGGAGAGCCCGGCATAGATATCCTTGATTTGCCCAACCTCAAGCTCTTTCTCGCCACTCTTAACCTGGCCGCAGGGCTTGCAGTCAAGATTGCATGCCTCGGTTGTTTCGTGCCATACTGCAAGAGGGGCAGTAAGGGCTATTTTGCTCATTTTTGCTGGTTTAAATACAACATCAAAGTGCTCTCCCTTCTTTCCAGATTTCATAATCTCTTCGGGAAAACTTTTTTCATCAAAGAACTCAGCTTTTCCAGTCTCCCTGTCGAATTTAAACCCGCCGTTTTCGCGCTCTTCCCTGAACAGGATTCCAGCCACCATACGCCGTAGGGGATTGAAATTGGTATTTAAAGTTATGTTGGTTTCTAAACATCCTCAATCTCCAGAATATTGTCAATCTCCTGGGTGGAAACCGCGCATCCGTTCAGCTTTGCGCCCCACAGCACGGATTCAAGCAGAATCTTTTTCTGGTTTGGGGGTGGCGGCAAAAATTTGTCAAGAAGCCCTTTCTCAAAGGCAACCGTAATAAGCTCTACTGAGCGGATTGGCTTTATGTTCTTTGCGGCTTTCCTGAATTCTGCAAGGTTGTCTTCTTCCACCTTGATTTTTGTGTTGAGCCTTTCCTCGAACAGGCTCCTGAGCCTTTCCGGGTTTTCAATAATCATCCTTGTTGTTCTTTCGTCAACGATAAATGCGTCCGAGTTCATCTTTATTGCTGCGGCCAAGGAGCTTATCTCGGCATAGTGGACAATCCTCATGTAATTGCCGCGGGCGACAAAAGACTTGTTTGCAAGGTCAAGGAGATGCACCGTTACAACTCTTGTTTCGGAATCGTCAATGACTTTAAGTGTCCCGTCATCAATGCACTTCATAACCTGCAATGCCTCAAACTTGAATTTCTTTGATGCCAATGGCCTGTCTATCAGCTCGTGATGCACGGAAGATGTGATTATAAAGTCGCCTTTGTAATATTTTTTCATCTCCTCAAGAAGCCAAAGCAGGTTGTTCGTAGTCAACGTAATAATGGGCCCGGTGTCAAACACTATTGAGCTCATTTGAAAAGCCCTCTTGCGAAGCTAAGCCTCTTCTTTGTCATCTCCTCTGCGGCGCCGATATCTGTCAATGAAGTTTTTCCAACGTAAGACATCAGCTCCCACTGCGAAACCCCAAGCATTTCAGACGCCCTTGCTATGGAAATCCCGTGCTCGAAGATTTTCGAGCCTTTTCTTATCTGCGCCTGCCTTATAACCTCTTCAATATACCTCTTGAACTTTGTCTCCATCCTCGTGATTTCTCCGAAAATTCTTTTTATGGTTGATTTGTATTCTCCGAATTGTTCGGAGTCCAAGCTGTTGTAGGCTTCCTTAAGCAAGGCAACAAGCTGGGCGCGGTATTTTTCATCAAGGCCTCGCTCAAGTATCTTTGAGATTGCGTAAATTAAAATGGCGATTGACACAGAATCTTCATCCTGATAGATTGAAGCATTGTGGATTGTGTGGTTGGAGAGCTCCTTCAAGGCCGAAGTGTTAATTGGTTTTTCCTGAAGTATCTTAAGGACATCATCAAGCGTTGCAAGAATGTCGGTTTTGACGGTTTGTTCCATGATAATGTCGTCATATCCAAGTTATATAAATCTTTACCATTAATCGAAAAATATATAAAGCCAGGTTCTGGGTTTGAGGGTGTGAGGGAACTATGTACCAATTAATGAAGCAGTTTATATCAAAAGTGTTCAGGGACTTGTTTAGGAGGAAGAAGCACATTAAGCTAGGCTTATATGGACCCCCTAATGCTGGCAAAACAACGCTTGCAAACAGGATATGCAAAGACTGGCTTGGGGAGGAGATGGGGGCTGTAAGCAATATTGCGCACGAAACAAGGGAAATTCAGATAAAGGAAGAAGTGCACATAAAATCAAATGGCAGGGAATTGACTTTTAATCTGGTTGACACTCCGGGAATTGCGACAAAAATAGATTATGAGGATTTCATGAAGGCAGGCCTGGACGAGAAAGAGGCGAAGCAGAGGGCAAAGGAAGCGACAAAGGGGGTTATAGACTCAATAAAATGGCTTGATGAAATGGACACGGTTGTTGTTGTTCTCGACGGCACAAAGGACCCCTACAGCCAGGTCAACATTACAATCATTGGAAACCTTCAGGCCCGAAACATTCCCGTGCTCATTGTGGCTAACAAGGTGGACTTGAAGAAAGCAAGCGTGAAAAAGGTGCAGTCAGCATTTCCGCAGTATGAAGTGATTGGGATTAGCGCGAAGTACGGGAAGAACATAGATGAATTTTACGAGGGCTTGTTTGCCCTGGTGGGATAAAATGTCGCTATCATTGCAGTTTGTGCCTTACAACGAGATTGAAAGCCTGGGTTCTGCAAGAAGAGTGCATAAGCTCCTTGATATAGTAAAACAGGACAAGGTTGTTGTGCTTCAGGGAAGGCTGAAGAAGGAAGAAGAAAAAGACCTTATAGAAATAACAATGGAGAATATAGACAACAAATTCAAGGGGGTTGAGCTTGCAGTAATCGACGAGGAAGGAAAGGATTTGGAGTTTTTGGACAAGCTAAAGTCCGATTTTTTCAACCTGCTTTTGGGTGACAGGAGCGGTTTCACCATAATAGGCCCTTCAACAGTTGTGAAGGAAATAAGGCGGAACCCGAACAAGATAGAATTGCTTACGGAGTCAAAAAGGAAGAGGAAGTAAATGCCGCACCAATGTGTCAGATGCAATACAATGTATGATGATGGTTCTCAGGCTATACTCAGGGGCTGCAGCTGCGGGGCAAGGTTGTTTTTCTTCATAAGAAAGGATAAGATTAAGCAGGCGGAGGAGCTTACAAAAGACTTAAGCACGGAGCAGAGGGAGCAGGTGGAGAAGGATGTATTTGATTTGGTCGGGAGCAACATTGATGCGGACGAGCCAGTTGTGCTTGACATAGAAACAATAAGGGTTCTTCAGCCCGGAAAGTACGAAATAGACCTTGTGCATTTGTTAAAGAAAGACCCACTGGTGTTCAAGCTCGATGAAGGGAAGTACATCATAGACTTGGTTGAGAGCTTCAAGAATTTGAGGAAGAAGTAAGGGGTTTTTTTCTAATCTCTCGGTGTAAATGTTTTATACTAGTCCATTAAATGAACTATATAGTTCATTAAGTGAACTAAAAAAAGTTAGAAGCGACACGCCCTGCAGGTAAGCTAACTTATTTTTTCTTTTTCTCCAAATCTTTAAAAACCGCCCCGGGTTGGTTTTGGCTATGGCATTGAGAAGCCCGATATGCGTAATGCTTGGACATGTGGACCATGGGAAGACAAGTATCCTGGATAAAATTAGGGGGACTGCTATTGCGGCAAAGGAGGCAGGCGGAATTACGCAGAACATTGGAGCCTCTGTAATCCCAATCTCTACAATCAAGGAAATCTGCAAGGGATTATTGCTGCAGCTGAAGATGGAAATAACCATGCCCGGAATATTGTTTGTTGACTCTCCGGGGCATGCGGCATTCCAGAATCTAAGGAAGAGAGGAGGTAATTTGGCAGACATTGCAATTCTTGTTGTGGACATCAATGAGGGATTCAAGCCGCAAACGGTAGAATGCGTAGAAATACTAAAGCACTACAAAACGCCATTTTTGATTGCGGCAAACAAAGTTGACTTAATTCCCGGATGGAAGTCAAAGGAGGGAAGTCTGCTTTCTTCGATATCACAGCAAGACAAAAATGTGGCTGCATTGCTTGAGACAAGGATGTATGAGATTGTTGGAAAGCTATTCGGGGCTTCCCAAATCAGCGCAGAAAGGTTTGACAGGGTTCAGGATTTTACAAAGACCATTGCAATTATCCCTGTATCAGCAAGGACGGGGGAAGGGCTGCCGGAATTGCTTATGATGCTCACGGGATTGGCGCAGAAATTCATGGAGAAATCGCTTGAGGTAAAAAAGGGAAATGCAAAGGGGACAATTCTCGAGGTGAAGGAAGAAAAAGGTCTAGGGAAGGTTGTTGATGTGATTTTGTATGACGGCAGCCTGGCAGTTAACGACACAATTGTCATAGGCTCTATGGAAAATCCGATTGTGACAAAAGTCAGGGGATTGTTTGAGCCAATGCCAAAGGCGGAGATGAGGGACAGGAAGGCAAAATTCAAGTCCGTGAAGGAAGTAAATGCTGCATGCGGTGTAAGAGTATCTGCGCCAATGCTTGAAGAAGCTGTTTCTGGGATGCCTATTGCCTCGGGCAATCAGGAAGAAATTGAGAAAGTGAAAGAAGAGGTGCAAAAAGAGGTTGAGGAGGTTATAATTGATACGGATGAAAATGGAATGGTTGCAAAGGCAGACAGCCTTGGAAGCCTTGAGGCATTGACTGCGCTGCTGAGGGAGAAGGGATTCGCGATAAGCAAGGCCTCAATTGGAAATGTAACTAAAAAAGACATTTCTGATGCGCTCTCAAACTATGAGAAGGACCCGCTCACTTCAGTCATAATTGGCTTTAATGTGAAGTCAGATGTGGAGGCCGGAAAAGTTAAGGTGATTCTTAATGAAATCATCTACAAGCTCATCGACGAACTTACTGCATGGCAGGCTGAAGAAATCAAAAAGCAGGAGGCAGGAAAGCTGGATTTGCTTGTTAGACCGTGCAAGATTCAGATAATGAAGGGCTATGTTTTCAGGCAGAGCAATCCTGCAGTCTGCGGGGTTGATGTTTTAAGCGGTGTTTTGAGGGTTGGAACCAAGCTTATGAAAGAAAGTGGCGATGCTGTTGGGGAGGTTAAGAGCATACAGCACGAGCAGGAGAACCTCAGCTCGGCAGAAAAGGGAAAGCAAGTGGCAATTTCGCTTCCGGGGGTAACGATAGGGAGGACTGTTCATGAGGGCGACATACTCCTTTCAGCAATTCCTGAAGATGATTTCAGGAAAATGAAGGAGCTGAGGAAGCACCTTAAGGAAGAGGAAGTGGAAATCCTCAAAGAAATTGCAAAAATCCACCGCAAAGAAAATCCTGTGTGGGGAATCTGATGCAGCAGCTGAAATTCCTGAATAAAAAAGAAGCAAAGCAGATTCTTGAAATGCTTGAAAGCCAGTGGGGGTTTAAGGGAGAGCTTGATTATGTCTTCATGATGAACAGCAGGAACAAGATTTACATCATCAACAGGGATATCTCAAAAGTTGATTTGGAAAAATTAAGGATAGACTCCATTGGGCTTTATTTTGGGGAAACGCTTGGCAATGAAATAAGGCTGAGCATAGAGGGGAGCCAGATGATTGGAAAAAATTGCAGCAAAAATATTTGTGAGCTTAATGACGCTGAATTCAAGGAATGGCTTGCCGGGAATGATTTGCATAAGGAAGAGGGCTCTGGATTTATGCTGGTTCGGCATAATGATGATTTTGTTGGATGCGGAAAGGCGGGAAAGGATAAATTCTACAATTACATAGGCAAGAACAGGAGAATCACAGCTTCAGACTGGGCCTGATGTTGGAGTAGGGGAATAATGGCTGGAGCTTTTCCGGCAGAGGGGAAAGAGCAAAGTCTTCATATCTTTCTTTGAAGGCCTTATACAAAGTACCGAGGAAACCCCTAGGGGCATCGTGGCGGGTGTCTGGCAGCAGCGAGGCACCTTTAATCCTTGATTCTAGATAATCCAAAAAGAGCTTTACAGTCTTTTGTATTATTGGGTCAAATTGAAGCTTGAGTGGGTCATCATTTGGCAGCGAGTCGCGGAGCGCTATCGTCCACCTTATTTTTGCGTCGCTTTTTCTTGCTACGTGATAGACATCAGCCTTAGTAATTTCCGTAGGTATCCTTAAATTATCAATTGTGTCAAGGGCCTTGGTTATTGGCGGAGCAAATGGTTCCAGTTCCCCGTTTTTGTAAGCCTCCCAGGCATGTTCTGCAATCCTTGGGATATAAAGCAGTTCGTAGCATGCTATCCTAACCTCATCTGATAGGCTGTGTTGATGCTCCTCCGATCCAAACTCCTCTTGGATCTTCGTAATGTGACCAGTGTCAAGCCTTTTTAGCTCTTGAGAAATTCTAGCCAAGTAGTGGGAGCGGTCTAGCATTATCCTGTTGATTACACCCACCCCATAGCGAATATCTTCTGCCAAATCTTTGTTGGTTTCTGCGTTTTCATCGCAGTCAGATATGCAGACTAGAGATGAGTTTATAATAGAAGTGAACTCTCTTAGCCGCAAGCGTATGTTTCGCCTGTCCTTGTGATTTGTGTTTGAAAAATAATTATCAAACCGACCAACTAGGCCATCAAGAAAGGGATGTGCTGCGCTTTTGAATCCTTCGTAAGACATAACACTGGTTTCTAATGCCGAGATAATGTCTGTTATTGAACCCCCTTTCCCAACTTCTTTTAGAAGCAGGCCCTCAAAGTCTGTAAGGTCGTCAAGGCCACGCGCCAGCCTGATTGACCGCTCTTTTCTGGTGATTATTGAGCTATCAAATACATATCTTTGCGCTTCATTTAGGACTTTTGCTTGGGTATATCCTTTTGCACCAACCTCGCCATTGTCGTGGCCAATCGTCATGGATTCGACGTAAGGTGAAACTTCAAACCAGTTCCGAAAGTGGGGCCTCAGCGCTGCCTCAAAGGGGTGGGCAGCGTATCGCTCTCCCATTCTCCGCCTGCGTTCTGGACCAATCACAACAAACATGAAATCCAGGTGAGGAATTAGCGAGGCATCAACAATTTTCGATAAAGAGTCATACCCTGGAAAAACCCCCTCCTGGATATCTCTGGACAACTCGTCGAACGTATCCAATTTAGAACTTTTTTTAGGCCAAAGTCCTCTTCTAGGCTTACTTTTTAATTCTCCCGCACTGATAGCCATAATCCTTGCGCCCCATGTAAGGTATTAGAAGAGGGTATTTAAAACTAATGGAGAAAGCTCGACTTCAATCTTGTCTTCCTTGAGGCTTTGGGCAAGCTCCCTTTTGAGGTCTGATGCGGCTTTTGAGGCGTCTACTCCCAGTGTACGGTTAGAAAGAAAGTTTGATTTCCTGATTACGATGCTGTTTGCGTCGCTGAATTCGGGGTTTAAGTCAAATACCAGCTCGTCAGAGGCCGTTTTGGTTCTTATAACCATCCTGATTTTCCTGTCCCTGTTTGCCGAAGCGAATTCCCTAAGCTTTTCTGCGTCAAAATCAGCCTTGACTCCAACAATGCAGTCGCCCTCCAAAGCTACTTCCTCATCTTTTGTGAACTCCAGAGATTTATGGTGTTTTGCAGTAATATGCTTGTGCGGAAAGCAAGAAAAGGAATAGTTCATTTTACGATGTCTTCAATCGGCTTCTTCTTTTCGGCTGCCTTTGCCTGCGCTTCCAGGTCAACTCCCAAATCCTTGAGGCCCTTGACGTGCATTGCCATTAGCTGCTCGACAATCTGCAGTATCCTGCGCAGTTCCTCGCGCTCTTTAGCCAATGTTGCAAGGCTGCCCTTATGGAAGCCAATCTGCTCGTCCTTGTTTGATTCTCTTGCCGATTGTTCTTTCTTTGCCATACTTATTCACCTAAAAGAGGGTTTTTTTGCTGGCTTTATAACTTTTTAGATAAAGAATCCTCCATTAATCTTTTAAATTGGCGGTTTTTCTTCTCTGCCATGGCATTGCAATCTGGAGTTATTAAAAACGGAAGCCTTGTTCCGAAGAATGAATGGATTAGCTATATATCCGGCCTTGAAAATAATTTTGATGATTTGGAGACAAACAAGGAAAGGGCCAAGAGGAACTTCAGCGAAAAGTTTGTAAACGCTGTGAAATCAAGGGCAAAAGGCAGATTTGCAGTATTGCTTTCCGGTGGTGTGGACAGCGCATTAATCGCCTTAATCTGCAGGCAGCTAGGCTGCGATTTTCAATGCTATACCTTGGGAATTGGGAATTCAAAAGACGGGGCTGCGGCAGAGAGGGTTGCAATGGAGTATGGCCTTAAGTTGAAGAAAATTACAATTTCCCAGGATGAACTGGAAACTGTTTTTCTAAAAATCCTGAAGGTTATCGGGGAGCCGGATGTTGTCAAGGTTGAGGTTGGGGCTGTTCTTTATGTGCTTCTTGCGCAGGTAACAAAAGACGGCATCAATAATGTTTTTGGCGGGCTGGGAAGCGAGGAAATATTTGCAGGATACCAGCGGCATGAGGAGGCATTAAAGAAAGGATTTGAGGCATTGCATAAGGAATGCTGGAGCGGATTGAAGGGCATGTGGGAGCGTGATTTGGTAAGGGACTCTAAGGTTTCCGGGATGTTTAAAGTAAACCTATTAACGCCTTTTCTCGACAGGGATGTAATTGTTTCTGCGATGAACATTCATCCAATGTATAAAATTGATGGAGAGAACAAGAAGATAATCTTAAGGGAAGTTGCAGAGGACATCGGCTTAAAGCACGAATTCGCATGGCGGAAGAAAATGGCGGCGCAGTACGGAAGCAATGTTGATGATGCGCTTGAGAGGATTGCAAGAAAGAAAGGAATGAAGAAGAAGGAATTCCTAATCAGCTCACTTCATGTGTAGTTCTGCTATATCGCCTTCCTGCAGCATGTGGTCCAGCCTTCTTATTATCTGGCCGCCAAACTTGGCAGATTTTCCCCATATCCTTGCAAACTTGAACTTTGTGACGAAATCCCGATGGAGCCTGTTGCACATCCCTTCAAGAGTGCATCCCTTAAAAACAATAAGGGGCTCTTCCAGGTCTGCTTTCCTTCCAACCTCCTTGCAGTAGACCCTCATAAAGCCAAGCTTTGCGAATATCAGCCGTTTAAGCTCTTCGAGGTTAATGTTCTGCTCTGCAGATATCATTATGTCCGGATGCAGAAAGCGGTTTATCTCCCCCATTTCCTCGTCAGAGGCCATGTCTATCTTGTTCACAACAGTTATTCCCGGAAGGTACTTTTTGTTTCCCTCGACAGCATCTATAAGCTGGTCTGGGGTGATATCATCCCTGATTAAAACATCCGCATTCATTATCCTGAACTCCTTTAGCATGTCTGCGATAGTCTTGTTGTCCAGATAGCTGAGGGAAACAGTTGTGCCGATTTTTATGCCGCCATGAGCGGCTTTTTTTATGGTCACGTCTGGCTTTCGCTGGTTTATCCTGATGTTTGCATCGTATATCTCTTTCGCTATCTTGTCCAAGCTGCGGTAGGTGAATATGTCAACAAGGATTATTACAAGGTCCGATGATGAAGTTACGGCAAGAACTTCCCTTCCCCTCCCCCTTCCTGAAGCTGCGCCTTCTATTACGCCGGGAACATCCAAAATCTGGATTTTTGCACCTTCGTAATTCATCGTTCCGGGAATGCACGTCAATGTGGTGAAGGCGTACTGAGCGACTGCTGATTTTGCGTTTGTTATCTTGTTGAGCAGGGTGGATTTTCCAACAGAGGGGAACCCTACAAGGATAACTGATGCATCGCCTGATTTCTTTACTGTAAATCCTTCAGTTTTTCCCTTTCCTGCTGCGTGCTTCTGCTGCCTTTCCTTGAGCTGCGCTATTTTTGCCTTTACAAGGCCTATGTGGTGCTGTGTCCTTTTGTTGTATTTCGTTTTTGAAAGCTCCGCCTCCAGCTCAGCAATTCTTGAATGGACCTCTTCGCTCTTGCTTTTGAATTCCTGTTTTTGCATATGACGGCAGGATTGAAGATGATTTAAATTACTTTACAATTTCTAAACATTTATATATAACCGCCGGGGAGGATGCGCTATGGCGTTTGATATTCTGTTCATAGAGGGCGTGCTTAAGATTTCGAATGTTGTTCTTGCGCTTATTGCGGGACTTATTGCAATATCCATGTTTGCTTTGCCTTCAAAAGACGAGGCGCTGAGGCCGTGGAAAGTACTGGTTTTTGTGCTTCTGTTTTTTGCCGTCCAGGAGATATTGGGGGCATTAAGGGCATTCCAGATTTACGAGTCGCCTTTCCTTACTCACGTTGTGCCTACCATAATCCTCGGGCTTTTGATTAGGGCATTGATACTCCAGCAAAACCTCAACCTGGGGAAAGCAAAATGAGCTTCGCATTATGCCTCGGAACTGTAGCGCCTTACTACAACCTGATTCTTGTGCTGGTAGTGGGCTTTATGTTCCTGAGGCTGTTCTCGATGCCCAACAAGGGGATTTATTTGACGCCGTGGAAGCTGCTTTTTGCCGCGCTGACCATCTACATAATTGAGGAGCTGTTTACTGTTCTGTACGTGATTGATGTTGTCAAGATTCCGAGAATAATGAATGCAGTCTTTGAGATGGTAATGATTACGCTTTTCATATACCTGCTGCTGCTCCAGAAGGATTACCTGGGCAGGAGGAAGAAATGAGCAAAAAGGGGTTATCGCCGCTGGTCGCAACAGTGCTTCTGGTAGGGTTTGCGCTGGTACTCGGCATAATCACCATGAATTTTGGGAAAACCCTTGCGCTGGAGGAGCCTGCAGCAGAAAGCACGATAACTGTAAGCGTGGCTTCGCTTGACAATGAGCTGAAGCAGGCCCAAATGGATTACATTCTTGGAAGAACAAACCTTGAGGAGTATCTTGCTAAAGAGCAGGAAGCGTTGGGGAAGATGCAGTAGGGGTTTTCTAAAGAAAAGGGGCGCAATTGTGCAAATATTTCAGTTAAATGCGCCCATGCAAGACGCGATTTGTGCTTGGGGGATTAAATTTTAGTGCAACGTCTCGAAGGGAAAAATTCAGAGTTGATTTGGTCGTCGTTACTTTAATAAACCATTAGTTGTTTTGTATCCTAATATGGAATTTATAAAATTAGAAAGTTCAGGTTCGAAAGAATTTAGGGAAGCATGGAAAATATATGAATCTTCTTTTCCATCAGATGAAAAGAGAACATTAGAATTACAAAAAGAATTAATCAAGAATAAACAATACAATTTTTTCATAGTTATTAAAGACAGGGTTTTAGTTGCAATAATTACTGATTGGAATTTTGAATATTTTTTGTTTGTAGACCATTTTGCAATAAAGGAAGAATTTAGGGGAAAAGGAATTGGGACAGGGTTACTTAGAGAATATCTTTCTAAAAATAAGCAAAAAATCGTATTGGAGGTGGAAAGACCAGAAACTGAAATTGCAACTAAAAGAATAAAATTTTATGAAAAAATTGGATTCAAACTAAATACTTTTGATTATATTCAGCCACCTTATGGAAAAGACAAAAATCCAGTTCCTATGCTTCTTATGACATATCCAGAAAAAATAAACAAATCTGAATTTTCTTCAATAAGAGAAAAATTACATATTACTGTTTATGGATTAGAGAAGCCACTTCTAGGCGACCGAATCAATTGATTTTAACATCGCGCGCTGTTAGCCGAATCGACCCCTGCGAAGTGTGGGGAGTGTAGTATGACGCAGGCACGTAACATAATCTAGGGGCGACTTCTTTTAGTAAAAAATAGTCTCTTAATGCGTTTCTTGGACAATGAAGATAATATCAATATGAATATAACCAATGGTAAACCAATATTGGATATTGCTTTGATGCCCCATGAGTTATCAATGAAATTATAGATCACTTGGAGTGGAATTAATATCAATAGGTAAACAAATGCCAGAAACTTCATTAAGTGATATGCAGTCCTATTAAATTTAATTACTCCAATGGACAAAATAATTAGAAATATTGAATAGAGTAGATAACCAATGCCTATTGCAGTATATGTTGCATCAATAAATAATTTTTGTGCCCCGATTAATTCAATAATAAAAACTATAGATATTACAGATATTGTGATTGCTAGTACAATTAGCAGACCACACATTAACTTTAATTCTTTAACTTCAGTCCCAATATCCTTCATAAAACATAGAAGATACAATCCCTTATAAATAAATATCTGTAAGTCGCCCCCTTCACGTTGCGTGTCGAGTAAAATTTCGGCGAATACCTATTATGCGTATTTCTCAAGAATAGAAACAATATTCCAAATCTGGGTTCTTGTGTATGGCTGGATATTCATGTCGTCTGCAATCTCGTCCATCTCGTTGAGAGCCTTGTTGACTCTTGACTTCAGCTCCTCGTTTTTGTTCAGAATCTCAGAAACCTTTCTCAGCTTTTCCTTGACATTTCTTGGCACGGTGGTGTCTGTGTCAAGCTCTGATATTGTGTTGGCAACATCCTTAACCTCGTCTTCAGCGCTCATTTTTTGAGCTCCTCCATTATCTCTGTGCGCATCGACTCGGCCTTTTCCTTGAGCTGGTTTTCCTGCCTTTCAATGGATTTTATCCTCAGCTCGGCAGTCTCCTTCCTTGACTCCAAATCCTTGATGATTTCATCCTTGCTTGAAGCGACCATGATGTTGCCTATGATCCTGTAGGCCTTTTCTGTTTTTGCGAGTTCCTCAAGTGCGGATTCAACCTCCTGAAGCTGGGCCTGAAGCTGCTGCTTCTGGATGCTTAAAGCCTGAACGCTCTGCTCTACAAGCTGAAGCTGGGAAATCTTTGCTTCAGCTTCCTTCTTAATTGCCATCTTTCACCTTCCTGATCTTTTCGTGTGTTGAAATGAGCTTCAGCAGCGAAGTTACAACAGCGCGGAGCGCAACTGCGTCTTTTGCTTCCATAATAACTTTGAGCTTGTCGTCCTTTTCGAGCCTGAGAAGCGACCTTTCGTGCTGCATAACCTCTGGAAGAAGTGATTTGTGCAGGATGTCTGCGTCCTCGTCAATCTCCAGGGTGAAGCGATATCTCATCTTGCCTTTATTTTTGCCATAATGGCGCGCGGCTTAAACAGCATTTTTGAGCCGCAGTACGGACATCTCACCCTTTTTTTAACGTAATCCTGGGATACTTTCTTGTTGCATTCAAAGCATTTGTATTCCATTATTGTTCCTCTTCAAAGGTTATTTTTTTCTCGACCGAGTAGGCCTTTCCGGCAAATTTTTTATGGCATGCGCCGCAGTGCCAGATTCCCATCGAAAGGCGCCTTACCTTTTCCTTAAGGCAGAATGGGCATTTCTGCTTCTTTCTCCTTTCCGCCTCAATTAGCGCAACCTTTAGCTTAGTCTTGCGGCCGTATCTTGCTCCAAAGCGCTTCGTTGTCAGTGCTACAGTTTTCTTTGCCATCGTGAAATGGGGCTGCCCGGACTTTCATTAAGGGCTACAACCCTTAGTTTTGAACCGAGATCGTCCGCTTTTTTGCATTTGTCCCAAAGCGGAAAGGATGGACCAGGTTACCCCACAGCCCCTCAAGGCCGTGAACTAAACGTCTATTTTTAAAACTATAGGAAAAACGCCAGTTTGTTTATAAATATTATGGGCTGTTGCGAAGGTTGAAAATGGCAATTCTATTTTGTTACTTAATAGTAAAGAAAACAGAAAGGTTTTTAAATTGGTTTCTTGTCCTGAGAGGTTATGGCAGAAGAAATGAAGGAAGTGTACAACAGGGAAACTGCTTTGAAACAGGCAAAGGAAATAAAGGGCGTCGGATACGGCGAAGCCCACAAAGACGTAATGGATTATATTTTTGGGGTAGGCGGGAAATCCGAAAAAAATGGCCTTAAATCCTCGCTTGAAATTGCCTGCGAGAAATTCTCAGGGCATCTGGAAGACATCGCGTCAAAATACCCACTAAAAGACCTTAGAGTGGTGTATGAGTTCGAGGTTGTATCTGATGTCGATTATTCCACTCCCGAAGGCAAAAGAGGAAAAATTCTCAGCTTCAAGTACGAAGGGCTTGAGGCGACAGGCGTTAATTCGCTTAAAGAGCTTTACGAGCAGAAACTGAAGGAATGGGCGAATTCCCTTCCAAGCAAGCTGGAGGCGGACTTGAGGGGAACAGATTTGATGAAGCAATTTGTAGACGCAAAGGTGTTGAAACCCGAAGAGAGAAAAGTCGCCATATCATCCAGCACCAGCCATTCGGTTTACCTGCATGTGAAGGCAGTCTATAGCTTACCTAAAGGGGGTATTGAGGGAGCGATTGCACTTATTGAATGGCTTAAAGAGCGAAGTTCAGAAGTATTGGCAGCTGACGATATTGAAGTAATAGAACAGGGCGACTTGGACTCAGAGGAGCATGCTTCACTAATTCTGAAACTGGGAAAAGAAATCATAAAGCCGGATATTCCTGAAGATGAAGCCGACAAGAAAGCGGCAAGCCAAAATGAAGCACAAACAAGGATTGAGACGCCGAGGGAGCAAAAAACTCTGCTTGAAAAGGAGCTGGAAAGTCTCCCAGGATTGAAGGAATACTATTTAAATGGAAGGAAGTAAGAGTTAACAAATGCTCGAAAAAATCATGGACGCATACGGGGCAAGAGCTCAGGAAAATTATATTCCAATAGGGGGCAACTTAGTCGAATTAAAGGATTCCTTTTACAGTGATATTAACAGTTACCGAAAAGGCGAGAGGGGAATGACGCTGATAGAGCTTCTTGTCGGAGTTGCCATAATTGGAACTTTATCTGCCATTGCAATCCCGCAGTTGCTCGGTGCAAGGGAAAAGGCGAAGACTTCTGCCTGCCAGGCATTATATGCGCCTGCAATAACTGAATTGACCAATAGGCTTGAAAATGATTTAGATGAAGGGGCGGATGCGAGAGACACTGTTCAGGGCTTTCTGGATAACCATAGGTATGAGAAGAACCCAAGGAACAAGGAGCAGAAGGCATATATTTTGTTTAACCCTCTTGACATTGATACTGTAGACAGCTGTCAGGTTGCTATTAACCCTTTCAGGAGAAACGGAATTTGGGATGAGATATTTGGGGGGCAGAAAGTCACTGAAAAAGCCGGCGATAAGAGGACATTCAGGATAGATATTAATTAGAAAAGTTTTTTAAGTTGTATGCTATTTTTTGTGCGTGATAAGCCTAAAAAGAGTTTATGAAAAGCCGGACAGGAAAGACGGCTTCAGAATTCTAGTAGATAGGTTATGGCCTAGAGGCATTTCCAAGGAAAAGGGAAAGATAGATTTGTGGCTGAAGGAGATTGCGCCAAGCGATGGTTTGCGGAAGTGGTTTGGGCACGTGCCGGAAAAATTTGCTGAATTCAGGAAAAAATACAATATTGAGCTTGAGGAAAAATCTGAGCTAATCAAAAAGATAAAACAGCTCGAAAAAGAAAAGAAAACAGTAACGCTTTTATATTCGGCAAGGGATGGAAGATTCAATAATGCCGTTGTGCTTAAAGAAGCGTTAAAATAAGGAGGTCATAAAAATGAGATATTTAGCGGTTATATTAATCGTTCTTGCATTGTTTGTCGTTTCTTGCGCGCCAAAGCCCGTTGGATGCCATGAAGATGCGAAAATATGCCCGGATGGGACTTCGGTTGCAAGGGTGCCGCCCAGCTGCGAATTTGCTCAATGCCCCGAGATTGTAGAACAACCGCCTGTTGAACAGCCAATTGTGCCTGAAGTAATAGTTGCGGATACGCAGGTTGTGAATGATGCAATAACAGTTGCAAAAGTAACTGCAGCAGAGCCTGGCTGGATAGCAATCCATGCAGATGACAGCGGAAAGCCGGGAATGGTTGCAGGGTTAAGCCATGTAGGCAAGGGTGAAAGCAATAATGTGGAGGTTGATTTAGACCCAAAAAGGATAACTCCAATCTTATACGCAATGCTCCATGTTGACAAGGGCAAAGAGAACGTTTATGAGTTTCCCGGAGAAGATGTTCCTGCAACTGCTGACGGAAAAGTAGTAAGCGTCGGCTTTACAGTTGAGGTTCCGGTGCAGGTTGAGGTGAAGGAATTTAGCGTATCATCAGACGACAATGAGTTTTCTCCAGACACAATAAATGTCAAGAAAGGGGATAATGTTAAGATAACCTTCAACTTCAACGACGGAAAGATATACTATGGCGGCCTTGATGTGAGGAGCGATTACTTTACCATCCAGTACAGGAAGGATGGAAAGCCGAAGGTTGCCGAGTTCACAGCAGAAAAATCATTCACATTCTCAAGCTTCTGGCCGCAGTCTGGGGTGAAGAAGGCAACCGGCAAGGTTGAGGTTACATAGATGAGGGCAGTTTTTCTTTTTTTTGTTTTATCCCTTTTTTTGGCGTCTTGCGTTAAAATAGATAAATCAGCCGAAGTTCCGAAGAGCCCGGAAGACGAGGAATTTCAGAAGTGCTTTGACACTTTTATGAAGGGAAATGCGACAACTCCGGGGGGAGATATGCCTTTATACCTAAAGGAGCCGATTGCGAAGGAGTTCTGCAAAAAATTTCTGGAAGAGAGCAAAAAACCGCTTGCGGAAGCCGAAAAAACGCTGTGGGGAGTTTTTGTAAACCAGGGCATAATATTGCCGAAGGAAGGCGGAAAATTTGAAATTGATGTAAAGAATAATGACGGAGCAGGAGATTTTACACTTGAGCTTGTTAAAACGCCAATCCCGACAATGAATGACATAAACTACGTTCTGGCTGAGAAATCATTCAGGCTGGAATCCTGGGCGGATAAAAAGGTTAGTGTAACTACAAAGCCTTCAATAAGGCAGGATTACAAGCTTCCGCAGGAAATATTCCCTTTGAAAATAATTGCAAAGAAAAACGGCCAGATTTTCAGGGAAGTGGAGATACTTATTCTCGTAAATAACTCCTAAGGCCTGTACCTCTTCATCGACAAAGAGTTTGTGACAACACTTACAGATGAGAATGCCATCGCGGCTCCTGCTATTACTGGGCTTAGAAGGAAGCCGGTGAATGGGTATAATACTCCTGCTGCAACCGGAATTCCGACACTATTGTAGATGAATGCCCAGAATAAGTTCTGCTTTATCTTTTTCATGGTGTATTTGCTCAGCTTAATTGCCTTTGAAACATCCCTCAAATCATTTCTGATTAACACCATGTCTCCTGATTCGATTGCAACATCTGTGCCGGAGCCAATTGCAATTCCGATATCTGCCTGGGCAAGTGCAGGGGCATCATTGATTCCGTCGCCTACCATAGCGACCTTTTTGCCGGATTCCTGGAGCTTTTTTATCTCCTCGGATTTTTCATGCGGCAGAACTTCTGCAAGAACTTTTTTAATGCCGACCTGCCGTGCAATTGCCTCTCCTGTTCTTTTATTATCTCCGGTTATCATTATAATCTCGAGGCCCATCTTTTTTAGCTCCTCCATTGCCTCCCTGGAATGCTCCTTCAATGCGTCGCCAATCCCCATCACACCGATAACATTTTTGTTGACTTTCACAACAACGGCAGTTACACCCTTGTTTTCAAGACTAACAAGGGTTTTTTCGATAGCCTTGTCTTTGACATGGACTAATTTCCTGTTTCCAAGGTAAATTGCATCTTTTTTGTAATGCGCAATTACTCCTTTTCCGGTAACAGAATTGAATTTGCTTGGGTCCGGAATCTTCAGCTTCTCCTTTTTCGCTTCATTAACAACAGCTTCTGCAAGAGGGTGTTCAGAGCGCTTTTCTGCGATTGCTGCATATCTCAATACATCCTGCTTTTTTGCATTTCCTATCGGGATAATATCTGTAACTTCCGGCTTTCCGATTGTTATGGTGCCTGTTTTGTCGAATACAATTGAATCTATTTTCTGGGCTTTTTGCAGTGCTGAGGCACTCTTTATCAGTATTCCAAGCTGAGCGCCTTTTCCGGTGCCCATCATCACTGCAGTAGGGGTAGCAAGGCCGAGAGCGCAGGGGCAGGCAATTATGAGCACAGCAACAAATACTGTCAGAGAGAAGGTAGGGTCTTGGCCAACAAAATACCAAATCAATGCGGAAACAATTGCAATAACCAAAACAGCAGGGACAAAGTAAGCGGAAATTTTATCGGCAAGCTGCTGGATGGGGGCTTTAGAGCCTTGCGCTTCCTCTACAAGCCGGATAATCTGGGCAAGCAATGTCCCTTCGCCCACCGCAGTTGCCCTGAAGCGGAATGTTCCTGTTTTGTTTATCGTTGCGCCGATTACCTTTGAGTCTTTTTTCTTGATGACAGGCATCGGCTCGCCGGTAACCATGCTCTCGTCAACATAAGAATGGCCGTCAATCACAATGCCATCAACCGGAATCTTCTGCCCGGGCTTTACAACAATTATATCGCCTTTGACAACCTGCTCTATTGGAATCTCAACCTCTTTTTTGTTTCTTACAACTATTGCAGTCTTTGCCTTGAGCCCAAGGAGCTTCTTTATCGCTTCGGAAGTCTTGCCTTTTGTAATCGCCTCCAGATACTTTCCAAGAAGGATAAATGCAATAAGAAGTGCGGCGACCTCAAAGTAGAGGTTATCATGGGAGTAATTTTCGTTGCCGAGCCATATCATTATGGAGATTGCCAAAGAATAAATGTAGGCGGTGCCGGTTCCAAGCGCAACTAATGTATCCATCGTTGCGGTTTTTGATTTTATGACAGCTGAAAAGCCGCGTGTGAAAAAGATGGAGCCTGCTATCATTACGGGAGTTGCAAGCAGAAACTGCACAATTGCATGATTGTTCTCAATGAATGAAGGCAGGGGGAGATTAAAAAATGTGGAAATCATTGAGATATACAGAAGCGGGATGGAAAGCGATACTGCAACAGCAGTTCTAATCTTCAAATCCCTAATCTCCTTTTCCCTTTCAATTTTCTCGGTGTCAACTGCCTCTGCCTCAACTGGCTTGTAGCCGAGAGAGGAAATAGTATCTTTTATTTTCTGCGGAGTTACGAGAGAGGGGTTATACGTTATGGTTGCCTTTTCCGTAACCAAAAGCTCCTTGGAAATAACCCCTTTAAGCCTTTCAAGCCCGCCGTTTATGGTGGCAACGCAATGTGGATTGTCCATTCCAATGACGCGGAGCTTCAACATGCTGACGTTTGGCTCTTCGGAAATGACTTTGTAGCCTGTTTTTTCTACTGTCTGCTCAAGGGCTTTTCTGGAAGTTGCAGATTCGTTGTACTCAACCATCGCCTTTTCGCTGGCAAAGTTTACAGATGCCTCCTTTACGCCCTTTACCTTTTTCAGGCTCTTCTCTATCCTGTTTGCGCAGGACGCGCAGTGCATTCCGGATATCTTGATTATGTCTTTTTTCATAGTAGTTCCTAATTTAAATTAAAAAACAAAAAATAAAACAAAACCTAACAGCATCCCTTGCCTTTTCCTTTACCCATGCATCTCACCTCCGTTCATTTCATATCTCTCCATCTCACACCCTTGCAGTTGCATTTGGTGCGGTGGTATTTCTCCACATGCTCATCAATCAGCTTAAGGAGCGGAACTATTATTTTGGGCTCAAGCCTATATTCCCTCGCTTTGCCCTTTCTGCTGTCGACCACAAAGCCGTTTTCCTTCAGGGATGCCAGGGCGTGGCTTACGCGGCTCTGCTCGTAGCCAAGCTTTTCGCTTACTTCTCCCACGCTTAAGGGCCCTTTGCTCAGGAGATTAATAATGTTTAGCTTGCAGTCATCGGCAAGCGTCTTGAAAAAGCATTTATATGAATTGCATATCATATGAACCTAATATCATAACAAGTATATAAACGTTGCGGTTTTAACTGCTGTAGAACTCTTCAATCTTGCCCTTTGCGGAGTCTATGTGCCTTGATGTTCCCTGCATTTCCGAAGCAAAAGCATCTGCACAGCATTCCTGGTTGTTCAGCTCCCTTGAAAATGAGTTTAGGCGGGAGAGCGGAGACAATGCTGAGATAAGGTAAGAGGAAAATTTTGTAAAGGAAGATCTGGTTTTGATGTGCCCAAGCTCGTGCAGAATAACGGCCTCTGTTTCCTTTTTTGCCAATATTTCTGTCAGCCCAATGGAAATGAAAATGCTTGGCCTTAAAAATGAGGTGGAGAATGCAACCGGCTTTGGCGTCTTAAGGTGGAAAATCCTCGGAACTTTAAGGCCGAATTTCCTGGCTACCTTTATTGCAAGGGAATTCCACTTTGAATTAACAAGCTCCACGGACTGCTTCCTGTATTTCACAAGGAACAATAACGGGGTCAGGATTGCAAGGACAAGCAGCGTTCCAAGGAACGTTAGCAGGAACAGCGCAAACAAAGGCCCTGCAAGGGAACATCTCGAGGAAAATGCCTGGCATCCTGCGAAGAAAAGACCGAACAGAAAGGGGAATATGAGGAAAAACACGTGGGCGTAAAGGTATGTTAGCTTTTTCTTGAATGTAAGGGACTTTCTGAACGAAAGCGCAAAAAATGCAAGAGAGACTATTAATGAAGGAACCAATATTTTCAGGTTTACAAGATTGCCGAGCAGCTGCTGGCTGCATTCAGCGCATACCACTATCTGACACCCTTTTCAGGGAACCGCTCATTGAAATAATTGATTGCAGTTTTCCCGAATCTCTCTATCAGCATGTTTGTGGTTGTGTCCACAATTGACTTCTCAAACTCCCTGCGGTTCTTCTTTGGAAAGTATATGTACCTAAGGCCGCCGCGGCAGGTTTCAATATTCCTGTCAACAACATTCTTATCGTAAAGCCTGTCAAGTATAACTGCAACTGATGAAATTGCAATCTTCTTTCTTGGCCTGATTTGGGAGTAAATCTCGCGCACCTTCATTTTCTTATTGGGCCATATCACGGAAAGAACGTCTGACTCCAGCGGGCTCATGGTTGGAAAATTTGACTTCATAATCCCCGGTAAATGCCCAAGGTATAAATACTTTACTAATTTTGTAAAGCTTTTTATAACAAGGCTCAAAGTCCGTTGGCCTGGTAAAAATGAAAAATAAAAAATTGGGAATAATCCTAATCATCGCCGGTGTTGCTCTGGGGATTGTTGTGCTCATGATGATGTGGCAGCTTGAAACATTGGCAAGGCAGTTGTGCGACTGCTCCCATTCTTCGGATAAGCTGCTCGTCGGCACGCACGCCGGAATAGGGATTGTATTTTCCATCATAAGCCTCGGGTTTTACCTGCTGTTTTTTGAAAAAAGCGAATTTGCCATTCTTGAGCGATTGGAGGGGGAGAAAAAGGAAAAGGCAAGCAATGACAAATTTGAGATTCTTCTTCGGGGCTTGGACGAATACGAACAAATGGCATTAAGGGCTGTCAAAATGCAGGATGGCATTACGCAAAACACGCTGCGCCTGAAAACAGACATGTCGGGGCCCAAGTTAAGCCTTGTGCTGGGCGAGCTTGAAAAGAGGGACCTGATAAAAAAAGTAAAGAAGGGAAAAACGTTCTCTATTTTCCTAAAAGAAGGTTTCTGAAGCCATTGTAAAAGGTTGTAAAGCGTTTCAGGCTTGATTGGGGGTTTTTGGCCAATATTTGCACATCGTTTTCTGCCCATATGTATATTAAAAACCACGCCCTCCACAAAACTCAAGGATTAACATGGAGGAAGGCTTACAAAAAAATGCAATAACGGCCCTTATAGCGGCAGCGGCTTTATTGGTTTTTTTCAACCAATATTCTCTATATATGGTGCTACACAGCAATCTGGAAGACAGTGGAGGGATTGCAGGAGCTCTTACATACAATTCCGGACAGGTTGAGTTTGATTTGTACGTGATGAGCCAGTGCCCTTATGGAGTCCAGATGGAGGATGCGCTAAAGCCGGTTATGGGTGCATTAAGGGAAAATGTAAAGTTAGACATAAATTTTATTGCATCAGAAAACGGGGGCGTTTTCAGCAGTATGCATGGGCAGCAGGAGGTTGAAGGAGACATCATCCACCTATGCGCAAAAAAATATTACCCTGCAACATATCTTGACTTTATTTACTGCCAAAACAAAAATCCAAGAAATTTTAAGAGGACTATAAATGAATGCGCGGCACAAAGCAATATGGACGCGGAAAAAATAGCATCGTGTTCAGAAAGCCAAGAGGGCCAAGAGTTGCTTTCTGCTTCAATCAAAGAGGCAGACAGCGCAGGCGCAAGGGGAAGCCCCACAATGTACATCAACAATAACCCATATAACGGAGGCAGGGACTCCGCGTCACTCTTCAATGCAATCTGCTCAGCTTTTACCCAAAAGCCGAAAGCATGCGGAGAACCGCTTGGGCAGTAAGTTTTTCCATTTTTCTCCAAAACAAACCAAAATGTTTATATACCAGTTACTTTTACAAGCTTTGTAATGCTTAGCTTTAAGCACAATATTTATAAATAAGGCGGGGTTCAGCCTTGCAAGGGTGGTTTGTTAAAATGGAAAAAAACGATTCAATAATGTATATCCTTATTGGAATATTTGCTGTGTTAATTTTGTTCAACCAGCTGCAGATATCTGCGATTGCCGCTGCAGCAAATGGAGGCAGCACTTCATTTACGGCCTTCAGTTTTTCAGGAGGCGACGATGTTTCCGATGTTGACATATCACAGATTCAGAACACCATGCAGTCGTATGCTGCATTATTCCCGGTGGACAAGATAAAGACGCCTGAGGATGCAGTTGCGATTTTGATACCAACAGGAACGCCTGAGTACGGCGCTTCGATGGGAGTTTCTTTTGACGACCCTATTGGAAGCTTGGCAAAGCTCGCAAATGCTCAGCCAGCGTTGCTTGCTGGATTGACTCCTGAACAGAAAACCAGATTCCTTAATCTTGCATTAAAGCCAGTAGGTTTATCATGCGAATACTGCTGTGGGGTAGGGCCAGTCGGAATTAGAAAGGACGGAAGCTCTGCATGCGGATGCCAGCACAACCCCGCGATACTCAGCGTGACCATGTGGCTGATGCAGAATACCGATTACTCTGACGCGCAGATACTGAAAGAAGCGCTAAGGTGGAAGGCATTGTTCTTCCCGCAGAAGGTTGTGGGAGAGGTTGTAAAGATTGCTGGTGGGGACGCATCAGCATTAAATCAGTTGCCAGGAATGGTAGGAGGTTGCTAAGATGAACAAGAATATGATTTTGATAGCGGTTTTGGTGGTTTTGGTAGTTGTTGCAGTTGTCCAGGCAGTCCAGCTTTTTGGATTGAAGGGGGACCTTGCAGGCACAGACTTAAATGCAAAAAGCTCGGTTCAGCCTACTCAGAGCGGCGGAGCATCTTCAGGTGCATCTTCACCGGCTAACATTGCAAACCTTCCATCAATGGTTGGCGGTTGCTGATTCATATGGAAGAGGAAAAGAGGGGTTCTTTGGGCGGTGTGCCGGAGCATCATGCTGAGCATAGTCCCGAACACCACCCCGAACACCACAGCCACAAGAGTTACGATACGCTAAAGCTTGCGCTTGTGGCTTTGCTTGTGGTAATCATAATCGTCCAGTCAGTCATGATTTCAAACCTTAAGGATATTATTGGGGAGAAGAGGCTGGCTGCTGAGGAGGCTGCAAAGCCTTCAGTTATTTCTTTGGTTGCAATAAAGGATTCAAAGTGCAAGGGCTGTTTTGACATTTCACCGCTAGTTGCAGAAATAAAGAAGGGGAACGTGGAAGTTTCTGAGGAAAAGGATGTTGATGCCAGCTCAGAGGAAGCGAAAGAACTAATTTCCAGATACTCAATCGCAAAAATACCCGCCATTATTGTAGGTGGCGAGGTAAGCAAATTAAGCTTGGCCGGCTTTGAGGCTAAGGACGATGCGCTTGTTTTCAATGCACCAAATCCGCCGTTCACAGACGTGGAATCCGGTGAAATACAGGGCTTGGTTACTGTTGTGCAGCTTGTTGACAAATTGTGTACCAAATGCACCGACTTTTCCACCGTTATAGACGGCCTGAAAAATGTAGGGGTTGGCATTTCAGAATCAAGCGTAATTGATTATAAGTCTTCGCAGGGCAAAATGCTTGTTGAGAAATACAATCTCAAGGTTGTTCCAACGATGATCATGTCATCCGGAATAAAATTCTATCCCGAGATTGTGCAGAACTGGAACGAGGTTGGAAGCATAGAGAAAGATGGAAATTACATCATGAGGAATGTAACTCCGCCTTATATCAATGTTGATACTGCTGAAGTAGTTGGCATGGTTACGGTAATTTACCTTACCGACTCAAAGTGCGCGACATGCTATGACGTGGACAGGCACAAGCAGATACTTGAGGGCAGATACAAGGTATACATTGGAGAGGAGAAAACAATTGACATAGGAAGCAAGGAAGGCGCTGCGCTTGTAGAGAAGTACAAAATCAAAGGCGCTCCTACCATGTTACTCTCTGAGGAGATTTCAGCTTATGCGGCACTGGCAGCAATATGGGGGCAGGTAGGAACTGTTGAGCCTGATGGGACTTATGTATTCCGAGATGTTTCCGTCATGGGCGGTGATTACAGGAACATCACCAGCGGGGAAATAGTGAAGTTTGAGCAGCCGGAAGCAGCAGAAGCCCAGTAAGATGAAGTTTTCTTTTATTTTTATATTATTATTTATTTTGGCCTTGCCGTTTGCTTTCGGCCTGGAGCTGCCTACCGGCATACAGAAGATAATTGAATACAACCAGAGCCAGGCGCAGTTTTTCGCAGAGAATGTCACGTTTCTCATTGCATTTCTCGGGGGAATTCTAAGCTTTCTGCTTCCGTGCACAATTGCAATACTTCCAGCATACTTTGCATACACTTTTGAAACCAAAAAGGAATTGACAAAGAAAACCCTGCTTTTCTTTTTGGGGTTCAGCCTGGTTTTTGTAACGTTGGGCATAATTGCAGGACTGCTGAACAAGGGCTTAGACCAGCTGAGAGTCAATTACGAATTTCTGATAATAGCGGCCGGTTTTATTCTTATACTCCTCGGGGCAATGATTATCTCCGGGAGGGGAATTCCAATACTTAGCGTCAACAGGAAGCCAAATCCGAGCAACTTTGGGATTTTTGTATGGGGAATATTGCTTTCAATCGGCTGGTTTGCGTGCCTAGGGCCGATACTTGCGGGAATACTGCTGATGGCGGCTTTGGTCGGCGGGATTTTCAAAAGCGCATTATTGCTTTTCTTTTACGCATTGGGGATTTTTGTGCCTTTCTTCCTTGTTTCGGTGTTTTACGACAAATGGAATCTTGGCAGCAGTGCATTGATACGCGGCAGGGAGTTTGAATTTAAATTCCTTGGAAGAAAGTTTTCAGTGCACTCTTCAAATCTCCTTTCGGGGATTCTTCTAATCTTTTTGGGCTTAATCTTTATCTTTTTCAAGGGCACAGCAATATTAAACAGCACGGTAACGTATACCACAACTTTTATTTATGATGCCGAAAGGAACCTTGCCAATCTGCCTTATGTAAACATAATCGGGGCTGCAGTTCTGGCGGCTGTTGTGGGACTTGTTGTCTGGTCTCTAAGGAAAGAGCAATAACTTTTATAAACCATCGAGACTGTTCTCATCACTATGAAACTTACTGAAAAGCAGAAGTACGACATCAGGAAATTCATAAAGGAGCTTGAATCATTTAGGGGGCGCCATACGGAACTTGTCAGCGTGTACATTCCAAAAGATTACGACATGAACAAGATTATCAATCATCTTGCGCAGGAGCAGGGGACAGCTTCAAACATAAAGTCAACTTCGACGAGAAAGAATGTTCAGGATGCGCTTGAAAGGATGATACAGCATTTGAGGCTGTTCAAAAGAACACCTGAGAATGGCCTTGCTGCGTTTTCCGGAAATGTTTCAGAGCGAGAGGGGCAAAGCGATGTTCGCGTGTGGAGCATTGAGCCTCCGATTCCGCTGAACACAAGGCTTTACAGGTGCGACAAGGAGTTTGTGCTTGACATCCTCCGGGACATGCTTGAGGACAAGGAAGTTTATGGCATGATTGTGATGGACAGGAGGGATGCGCACATTGCAATACTGAAGGGAAAAACAATCATTGTCTTGCTGAAGACGCATTCTGAAGTTCCTGGAAAGTTCAAAGCGGGGGGACAATCGGCTCCCAGATTCGCCCGTTTAAGGGAAGGCGCGGCAAAGGAGCACTACAAGAAGATTGCAGATTATGCAAAAGAAAAATTTCTCGGCTACGAAGGGCTTAAGGGCATAATTGTCGGCGGTCCGGGGCCTACAAAATACGACTTTGTCGAAGGCGGCTATCTTACAGATCAGCTAAAAAGGAAAATTATCGCAATCAAGGATTTGAGCTATACCGGGGAATTTGGGCTGCAGGAGCTTCTTGACAAATCCCAGGATGTGCTTGCAAGCGAGGAGGTTACCAAGGAAAAGCAGATAATGGGGAAATTTTTTGAACTGCTGGCAAGAAAGCCGGGAATGGTTGCGTATGGTGAGAAGGATGTGTTCGAGAAGCTGGTAAGCGGTGTTGTTGATATTGTTCTTCTTTCCGAGGCAGTCCCGGAAGAAAAAGTCCTGGAGTTCGAAAAGGAAGCAACAAAACAGGGAAGCACCATTACGATTATCTCTGTAGAAACAAGGGAAGGGGTCCAGCTGAGGGACATGGGAATGTATGCTGCTATATTGAGGTATGATGTGGGTGGGTAGGTTCGTAGAATTTTTGCATATAGCCTCTAAGCTCTTTTTTGTTCATCTTCACAAGCATATCCCACTGGCCATTCAGGGCTTCAGAGAGGAATTTTGCGGTTCTGTCTATAACCTCCCAATGATGCACAAGGCCCATATGGCCAACATTTCTTATTCCCAACGAACCTACTTCGAGGTTTAGCGCGCCCTCGACTCTTGAGACACTTAACAACGCTTCGTCAGCCCTCGAATATATATTGATGTATTTGACCGTGTTGGAATGCCCGTTTGATTTTGAATAGCTGTTCAATTCCCTAATAAAGTCGCTGTTCTTCATCATCTGCTTTGCACTAGCAAGCGAAACATGATAAGTCTGGCCTATCTTTCCAACGTGGCTTTCCCCTTTTCCGAGACCCAGCAGCCTAATCATGTCTCCAATAATTGCATAGTAACCAAGAATTGCCATGTATGTTCCATCGTTTGGAGCTCCGACCATCACGCAATGGTCGACCAATTCAGGGTGATGCTGGGCGAAGTATCTTGCAAGCAGCCCGCCCTGGCTGAACCCGATGAGGTCTGCTTTCCCTGATTTGCATTTAGATTGCTGAATGATCTGGATGTTCCTCTCGAGAAGTTTGCCTTCAGAGGTTTCTTCTATGGGGTCAAAAAAGTCATAATTCAGGCGATGGATAACCTCAAAGCCGTTAAACCTAAGCCTATCTTCCATATCAACATAAGCACCGCGATTTTCCCCATAGCCGTGCAGAAGAATAATGGGGTTCTTTGAGTATCCCTCCATGCCCCTGTCTTTGGTTCGGCCTTCTGGCGGAAACTTTGCAAGATTTTGCCTGATTAGCTCCTGTAAAATCCCCATTCCGCTTATGGCGCCGTAAACCAACTCGCTGCTTGTAAGTTCTGCAGAATCTTTCAGAAAACCGCGTACATTTTGGTTGGTTTCCCTTAACTTTTGGTGTTGCTCTCTTACCTTTTCAGTTAAACTCATACGTGGGTCTCCAACACCCCTCAATTAATCTGATATAAATCAAGGTTAACTATTTAAATCTTTTTGATATACCGTAACAAAATGAATCTTGCAGAAAGGTCTTTGTCCGAGCTTTTTCCAGAGAAATTCGGGGATTATGATGTTAGCCTGAAATATTCAGGAAAATTCTCCGGCTACAACGGCAATGTTCGGCTGAGAAACAAAACCCTGGTTTTTGGATTGAGCAGGGAATGGAAAAATGTTTCTGAAGAAATCCAGATGGGATTGATACAGCTTCTGATTCTAAAAGTCTTGAAAAGAAAAAAAAATACAAATTATATTGATTTGTACCACGGCTTCATAAAAAAAATCCACATTGCAATACCCAAAACAGAAAGCGTACCGGAGCTTGAGGGAAGTTTTTCAAGAGTCAATAAGAAATATTTTGATGAGCTGCTGGAGATGCCGAATCTTGCCTGGTGCAATTCAGTGTCGAAGCTTGGAAGCTATGAGTACGGAAGCGACAGGATCTCAATCAGCAGGATTCTTAATGGAAAACCAGAACTTCTTGATTATGTGATGTACCATGAAATGCTGCACAAGAAGCTCAAGTTCGATGCAAAATCTGTAAGGAGCGTGCATCATACCAAAAAGTTCAGGGATGATGAAAGGTGCTTCGATGACAGCGAAAAGTATGAGCGTGAACTAAGAAATTTGGTTAGGAAAAGAAAGTTAGCTGATATGTTTTTTTAGAAAGCTTTAAATACGTTTGCGCTCTCCAAAAACTAACTCGCAAAAGGGGGAAAATAAAAAAATGAGTTCACGATTACTGCCATTGGCTGCGATGGAGAAAATTCTGAAGAAGTGCGGTGCTGACAGGGTTTCCGACAGGGCCAAGGTTGCATTGAAAGCGGTTGTGGAAGAGAGAGCAGATGAAATTGCGCTTAGGGCAATAAGGTTTGCAAGCCACGCTGGAAGGAAAACTGTCAAGGCTGGAGACATAAAGCTCGCTGCCAAGGAATAAAAATGGCCACAAAGATGGACAGCATTGGAAACCTCCAGAAGGGAAGCTATATTGTTCTTGAGGGTGCTGCATGCAGAGTTAGTGATACGCAGACGTCAAGGCCCGGAAAGCATGGGCATGCAAAGGTGAGGCTTACTGCAGTTGGCATCATTGATGGAAAAAAAAGGGTAGTGGTTATGCCAGGCCATGACAGCGTCGAGATTCCAATAATTGAGAAAAGGACTGCGCAGGTTCTGTCAATCAAGGAGAATACGGCAAATGTCATGGACACTGAAACGTATGAGACTTTTGACCTTGAGATTCCGGAGGAGCTTAGGGGGCAAGTTGTTGAAAGCTCTGAAATATTGTACTGGGTCATATTAAGCGACAGGGTAATGAAGCAATTGAAGGGTGGCTAATAATGGTAAAATTTCCAGAGGCGGAGGCGAGGCTTTTTCGCGGCGTGTTTGTCTGCAAGAACTGCAAGAAAAAATTAAGGGCGCCGAGCCAGAAGATACTCCAGAAAAAGATTGCATGCAGGGGCTGCGGCGGGAAAGCATTCAGGCCGGTAAGGAAGAAGTAAAGCTTTAAAAAACATCTTTCTATAAGGCAGTTATGGACCCTGAATTCATTGGCGCGGTTGTCTTTTTTGCCTTGTTGGGCATTGTCATTCTCATTCACAGGAAGAAGATTTCAATCCAGAAAATCCTGTACCCTTTTGTTTACCTGGTAATGTACCGCTCTAATTTCGGGATTAAATTCATGCAAAAGGTCTCGAAAAGGTTTCCAAGGTTTCTTAAGTGGATGGGTTATGCGGGAATTGCAGTCGGCTTTGCCGGAATGGCGCTTTTAGTTTATCTTCTTGTCCAGAATTTAGCTGACATCATAACAAAACCAGAGGCGGTTTCAGGCGTTGGATTAGTCCTGCCGGTAAAGGCAAAAGGGGTTTTCTTTGTTCCTTTCTTTTACTGGATAATATCTATATTCATTCTTGCCCTGGTGCATGAATTCTCGCATGGCGTAATAGCAGAGGTTTACGGGATGAAAGTAAAATCATCGGGGCTTGCGGTTCTCTCTGTGCTAATCCCTATAATTCCTGCCGCATTTGTGGAGCCGGACGAGAAAGCTCTGCAGAGAAGGCCTTACAGGGAGCAGCTAAGCGTTTTTGCTGCAGGGCCGTTTGCGAATGTGCTTCTTGCAGTGATAATCCTTTTGCTGCTTTTGTTTGCCGTTTCTCCGATTGTTAGCAAAATCGTGGTTTTTAATGGGGCAACAATAGTTTCTTATGCAGAAAATACAACGGTTCCCGTAGAGGCAGCCGGCATGCTTGAAGGGGAGGCAATAACTGCGATAAATAAGACCCCAATTCGCGTAATCGAAGACCTTTCAAGGGAGATGATGGAGTTCAGGCCAGGAGATACCCTTCCTGTAATGACGGACCGCGGCTCCTATTTGGTAACGCTTGGAAAGCATCCGAAGAATGAAAGTTTGCCCTTTCTTGGCGTAACGCTGGAGCAGAGATTCAGGTTTAAGGGGTGGTTTGATACGCATGAGTTTGTTGCGCGGCCTTTGCTTTGGATTACGGGAATGCCGGAGCGGGTTGGCTGGCAGCTGTCATATCCCTTGCGGGGTTATGGTTTGGGTTTGTTGTTCTGGCTGTATCTCCTTAATGTTGGAATAGGGATATTCAACTTAATTCCGATAGGGCCGATTGACGGCGGAAGAATGATTCAGCTTCCCTTGCGGAGAATCTTTGGGATTGAGAGGGGCGATAAAATCTGGAGATATGTCAGCTTCGTGACGCTTGCACTGGTCTTGAGCCTGATAGTGTTTTCATTTCTATGATAGCAGTAATCCTTCTTGAGCCTAAGAATGCCGGAAATGTTGGAGCAGTCTGCAGGGCAATGGCAAATTTTGGCTTCTCAGATTTGGTTTTGATAAATCCAAAATGCAATTTGGAAGACATAGAAATGATTAAGAGGGCGAAGCACGGAAGAAAAATAGTTAAAATTGAACCAAAAGGAAAAGAATATCTTAAGAGATTTGATTATTTAATCGGAACCACAGCACGGCTTGGAACTGACTACAACATTCCAAGGTCTCCAGTAACGCCTGAAAAGCTTGCAGAAAAGGTGTACAACAAAAAGGCAAGCGTTGGAATCCTGTTCGGGAGGGAAGACTTTGGGCTTTCAAATAAGGAAATTCTGAAATGCGATTTTGTGGTTTCAATACCCTCCTCGGAAAAATACCGCGCATTGAACATAAGCCATGCTGTTGCCATTATCTGCTATGAAATATTTAAGAAAAGAATGGGGGGAAAAATATTCAGGGAGTATCCTGCTGCTGGAAAGCCGGAGAAAGAGGCGCTGCTGAAGAAGATTGACAAAATTCTGGACAAAATGGAGTTTGCAACGAAGGAAAAAAAGCAGACGCAGAAAATAATATGGAAGAGGGTTCTAGGCAAAAGTTTTCTCACAAAAAGGGAGATATTTGCGCTGCACGGCTTTTTTGGAAAGATTAAATAACGACAAATACGCCCTTTTTGTCCTCAATAATTGACGTTCCAAAATCTTTAGACAGTATTTTTACTCTAGAAATCGTTTCATTATAATCTACGCCCTCTGCAAGGTTCACCTGCATTGCAGAAATAAGCGTAGGAACAAGCTGTATTTTCGTAATGCCTTTTTTGTCAACTTCAATCAAATAGAAGAAAGACTGGTCATTTCTCAATTCCGGAGTAACGTAATAATCGTCAACAAAGTCCCCTGTGTCGTAAAAGATTGCTTTTTTGTTGTAAATCTCTATTCCCTGAAAGATATGCGCGCTGTGGCCGTGAAATATGTCAACGCCCGCATCAATAATTTCATGGGCGAAGCTCCGGAATTCTTCTGACGGCGCTTGCTTCATGTTAGGACCCCAGTGAATGCTGAAGATTACAATATCAACTTTGCTTTTCAGGGCTTTGACTTCCTTTGCGACCTTTTCAGCAGATTCGTCATTTATTTCGATATAGTTGACGCCGGGAGTGTTTTCTTTTGCCTCCCAATCGGGCTCGTTGTCGGTGTAGCCTAAGATTCCGATTGTGATGTTTTTCTTTTTGATGATTAAGGCCCTGGATGCTTCTGTTTTATCCTTTCCAGCGCCAACATGCTTGATGCCCGCTTTGTCTAAAACCGAGATTGTTTCAACCATTCCTTCAATATCAAAATCAAGAATGTGGTTGTTTGCCAGGTTTGCAACATCAACCTTTGCTTCTGTTAGACTTTCAACTTTGTCAGGGTCAGCCTTGTAGTTGAAGACCTTTGGCACAATTTTATTGCTTGTTGTGAGAGTTGTTTCGAGGTTTATTACATTTAGGTCGGTAGCTTTCAGAAGAGGAAGGACATTCCCCCACGGGTAAGCATAATTTGTCATTGATACCTGCTCATTAACTAATCTGCCGAGCATGACATCGCCTGTAAAGCCGATTAGCAAGGAATCTTTGCTTTTTTCCAGTTCTATTTTTTGTGGCTGCATTTGGCAATTTGTTAACAAAATGAAGGTAATTAAAACATAAAGGTATTTCCTCATTTTAGGAAGCGCGCAAACCATTCTGATGCAAGCTTCGCAACTTCTTCCAGCTTGCCCGGCTCCTCAAAAAGGTGAGTTGCGCCCGGAATTATCTCGAGCTTTTTTGCTGCTTTGAGCCCCGCATAAGCCTTTTGGTTCAGCTCGATTACAATATCATCATCGCCTCCAACAATCAGCAATGTGGGAGCTTTGACTTTTGGAAGATACTCCATGGCAAGGTCAGGCCTTCCGCCGCGGGACACAACAGCCTTGATGGCCGGTAATTTTGCAGCAGCAATCAATGCGGATGCTGCTCCGGTGCTTGAGCCAAAATAGCCGATTGAGAGGTTCTTTGTTTCAGAATTTTTCTCAAGCCATTCGGTAGCCCCAATCAGGCGCTCGGAAAGCAGATTAATGTCAAATCTAAGCTCAGCTGTTACCATATCGATTTCCTCTTCCTCTTTGGTGAGAAGGTCCATAAGAAGGGTCGCAATGCCCGATTTTTGGATAACTCCTGCAACATACTTATTTCTTGGGGAAAACCGAGAGCTTCCGGAGCCGTGGGAGAATAAGACTATGCCTTTGGCCCCTTTAGGCAAAACAAGATTGCCCATAAGGGTTATTTTTCCAATTGGAATTGTAACTTCGTTTTCCTTCACTTTCTGACTTACCTTTTTAGAGCTTCGGCAACTCTTGCATCATTGGACGGCTTTGCATTTGGGCCAAGCTCATAGTAAATTTTCTCAGCAGTAGGGCCCCAGGAGTAATTGCCTTCTGATTTTACAGTCTCGCCCCGCTTGAATTCTCCCGTTTCAATTCCTTTCTTGAGGTGATAATAAATTGAGCGGGAGGTAACTTTAGGAAATATTTTCTTGTAAGTTCTGAAAATGTCATAGCCATAACCCTTTTTGACGACTGCAAGAATATCCACAATATGCTGCCTAATCTCCGATGCAACTGGCCGACCTCTTTTCATAACAGGGTTTTTAACTGCAGAGTTTAAAAATTTTATGGATTTTTCTTCGATATTGAAAATATATCTTATTGCTTAACATCCCTTATCTTAATCCCATATATATAGATATACTTCCACGCAAAACCCTGCTTTCTGAATACATCAACTGAAAATCCTGCGTTGTGGAAAACACGCTTGATTTTTTTGTCGTCTTCGAGCCACGCAACTGTGGGGATAAAGTCGAAGAATTTGTCGTAGTCAACAAAGCAGATTTTGCTGCCAACTTTCAGCCTTTTGTTTATGTCAAAAAGAACCTGCCTGACATTTTGGAGGTAACTAAGCATACCAACAGATACGACTGTGTGGATATCAGGCACGTTCGGATGAACCCTGCTGTGAAGATTTTCGTCATGCATAACGATTACGTGCTTATGGCCTTTCTTTTCGATTCTTTTCCTCGCAATGTTTGCCTCTTTTTCTGCCATGTCAAGAGCATAAACTTTCCCGTCTGGCGTCACCTCCTCGGCAAGGTGCATTGTCAGAGTCCCAACACTGCACCCAAACTCAAGCACACTCTTCCCCCTGATGTTCCCAAGCAGTGCAATAATCTCTTTCCTTACTTTGATAGGGAGCAACAGCCTTTCCGTCCAGAAGGTTGCGTATGAGAGGAGATTGCTCATTGAGCGTATGGCTTTGGGGTTATAGTACATTTCAAGGAGGAAATAGACTGGAATTCCCATTGCAACAATCCCAAGCGAAAGAGCAAACAACGAGGTTGCTCCGGGCTCTTTAATGAGCCATAATACTAAAATAGAAATGTAGAACAGGCAGATTATAATCGGGCCAATCTTTCCAAACCATACCTTAAATGGCCTGTGCAGTTCTGGTTTTTTGAAGCGCAGAATTGGGATGGCCATCAATGTGAATATGTACATAATTAAAACCAGCGGTACAAGGATGGACAGCATTGTCTTGTAAACTCCCAAAGCGAGGAAAAGTACAATAATCGAGACAATGGTCTGGAATATTACTGCTTTGTAGGGGGTGTGGAATTTTGGATGGATAGCGGTGAATTGAGGCAGGAACAAACGATCGCGAGCCATTGCAAAAAGAAGCCTTGGACCTGCAATAATACCGGTTGCTGCGGAGCCGATGACGATAAGGTAAACTCCAATGCCTGTAACGTAAATCCCAAAGTTTCCATAAATAAGGGAGGTTATATCGTTCATTGGCGCCTCTAGGATCGCTAGTTTTTCCCACGGAATTATAGAAAGGGAGATTAAAGCCATAAGAATACCAAAAACGCCTACAACCACTGTTGCTATAATGAGTGCCCTAGGGATAGTTTTAGTCGGGTCTTTTGCTTCCTCGGATAGGTATGTTGTTGCCTCCCAGCCGAAGAATGTCTCTACTATAAAAAAGAGGGTGACAAAAACCAAGGGCAACGGGTGGGTAAACAAAGGGGCAAGATTCCCAAAGTCTGCAAGGAAGAATCCCGGAATTATAACTGCAAGAAGCACAATTATAGTGATTGTTGTGAAGAAGATGGCTGCAAGGCTGCTGGCTTCCATTCCTATGTATGCGATAACATTAAGCAATACAATGAAAACCAGGCTAATGATTATCTTGTAAACCAATGGAAACTGCGCTGGAGTTAAGTAGCTAAGAGCGGCAAGAACCAGGAGCGGGGTAGTCATATTCTCAGTAACCCAGGCAAGCCAGCCAATTGAGAAGCTGAAGAACCTGCCGTATGTCTGCTTCGTGTACTCATAAACTCCGCCGGCTTTTGGAAACATCGCAACTAACTCGCCAAAGCAGGCAGCGACATAAATTGCAGCTATCAAAAGAATGCCCCAGGCCAGCAAGGATGCGTTGCCCGAATATTTTGCGGCAATCGCAGGTCCGATAAACATCCCTGTGCCAATAATAGATCCTATTGAGATTGCAAGCAAAGGCCAGAAACCTAGTGTGCGCTTAAGCTCAGACATAATTTACCTCTTTTTTGTCAATTACCCACAAAAGGATTTAAATCTCTTTGCCATAGAAAATATATTGATATTAATTATAAATCCCGCTTGTGGGGGGGGGTTCTTTCTTAACGCCTCCAGATAACTTCGCCTTTTCTGTGAACTGCCCTTATTCTGTGGATTGGAATAAAAATCTCCCGACCCTTATGGTGGAAAGCAACTATGTTCTTTTCGATGTGTTTCATGTGCTCAGCCTTAAGCTCAACATCGTTCTTTCTTAAGTCATCATAATATCTTACAGAGAACTCGCGCTTTTTGGGGTGGTTATGGACAGAGTGCATCACCTTCAATGCGCCTTTTTCAATTCCGCCTAAAGGATCAAACTCGCTGAAGATTATCCCGGAAAATGTCAGCATTGCTGCCCCGATGAAAAGGCTCACCCAGGCATTCTCAATGATGGGCAGAGAACCAGGCCCTTCCCATATGCCTTTCCAGAAGAGTATTATCCCAGTGGCGCTGAACATAGCCAGAAGAAAATGCTTGTCTGTTTCTCTCATTACCATTCTATCTTTCCTCAATTAGTTGCTTCTTATGCAAGTATTCCTGCTCTGTGATATCTCCATTTACGTATTTTATTTTCAGCTCATTCAGCGGGTCGCATAGTGCGGATTCGACTACCTGATTCTCTTCTGGAACGTAGCTTGACCCTTTCCAGCTCATTACTGCTGTGCCCAAGGCAATGGCAAGAAGCAGGAGAAGCACAAAAGACACAATTGGCGTTAGGGCTTTCTTATTCATTTTAGGTATGCTCCTTTTGCAGCAGGCACATATAGGTAAATGAGCCAATCATGGCAAGTTCAAAGAATGCAAACAGCACCCTTGGGAAATCGATTATGCCCTGAAAGCTCAATACCGTCATTGCCTCCTCAATAACAAATATGATGATTGCGAAAAACAGGAACTTCCACGGTGTATCATATACTTTGCCTTTGTTTGGAACCCTGAAAAGGTAAATGAAAAGCGCCAGCAATATAACGACAAGAACGAGGCTGTAATAAGGGGCTGCGATTCCGATGGCATTTAATGTTATTTGGGACATCTTACTTAACGCCTCTTTTTTTTACGTCAATCTGCATAACAACTGCAGCAATAAGCAGGCCTAGGATGATATTTGGAACGATGTGCGTCAGGTATGGTGTGGAATAAATGCCGAATGCCCTGAGGGCGCCCAACACTTCCTGGACCGCAAAAAATATGAGGGCAAATATAAGCGGCCGCCATGCCTTCATCGCTTCCTTTTTCCAGGCCTGTTTGAAAAGCGTGGATGCAATTATGCCAGCTGCAAGCGCCATAAACAGCCCAGCTAGCTTCAGGATGCCTTCGAGAATTGTTAAGTCCATAAACCCTCTTTTTTAACTTACTTCTGTATGGCGGTATTTAAGGATTGCGGTAATGGGGATAAATTTAAATAACCCAGGAAAATTTAAGCTCTATGCTTAAGCTAAAAGAGCGCTTGTTGACTATAGCAATTGCGGTAATCTTTGTCATGTTTGTGGCTTATGGGATTTCCACATTTTACCCTGAGCCGAGGTATGAAGAATTTTGTGGGGAGCAGTTCCCTGAGCAGGCTGCAAACGAGACGGCATGCCTCGAAAAGGGGGGAAGATGGAGCCCGAATTTTCCAAAATGCCCTCCTGGAGAAAGCTGCCCCGAAGGCTGGTGCGACATTTACTACAAATGCAATAAGGAGTTTCAGAATAAAAGCGAGTCTTACAACAGGGTAGTCTTTATAGTTTCCGGGATTATTGGCCTGATTGCAGTAGTTATCGGCGTAGTCTTCCTGAAGCTCGAGAGCGTTGGAAGCGGCATAATGGGAGGGGGCGTATTAACGATTGTTTACGGCACCATACGCTACTGGGGGAATCTGCAGGATATCGGGAGGTTTGCAATATTGGGAATAATACTGGCTGTGCTGATTGGGTTAGGGTATAAAATAGCAAATCACTTAAAAAAATGAAACTTCTATTCGTTCTTTCCAAGGATAATGTTAAGATAGCAAAGGCAGAGGTTTTAGCCTTAATTAACACGAAGAAATGTGATTTGGATGGAAATTTTCTTGCATTGGAAGGAAACCCCGAGGCAGTAAAAAACAGACTTGCATATACGCATAAATACCACGATTTGCTCTTTACCAGCAACAAGAAAGATTTTGCCAAGAAGTTTTCTTCTTTTCCATGGCAAAAGGTCTATAAAAAAAATTTCTGCCTGAGAATACACAATCCACGATACTCTGACAAGGAAATGGCAGGCTATATCTGGGATGCGGTCAAGAACCCAAAAGTTGATTTGGAGAATCCTGAAACCATGATAGAGTGCTTCTTTTCTGGAAACAGGGCGTTTTGCGGCAGATTAATTGAAAAAACAGAGAAGCATTTCGATGAAAGGAAGACACAGAACAGGCCAAGCCCGCATCCAACATCGCTGCATCCGAAGCTTGCAAGGGCCATGGTTAATTTAAGCGGGGCAGAGAGAGGGGAGGAGATATTTGACCCCATGTGCGGCTCAGGAGGGATATTGATTGAGGCAGGGTTAATTGGTCTGAAAGCAAGGGGGACGGATATCGACAAGGAGATGGTCGAAAGAGCTAAAGCAAACCTTGATTTCTTTGGCATTAAGAAATATTCTGTAAGGGAAAAAGATGCCCTTAAAATTGGGAAAGAAAAATATGTTGTTACAGATTTGCCTTATGGGAAGAACACCAAGAAAGTTGATGTGCTAAAACTGTACAACTCTTTTCTTGGCGTGCTTAAGAGAAATTTAAGGAAAAGGGCGGTTATTGGTTTTCCTGATTTTGTTGATTACAAAAAGCTAATTAAAAAAAACAGGCTTAAAATCCTGAACGAATTTGATTATTACCTGCATCAGGGGCTGAGCAAGAAGATAGCAGTCATCGCTTGAGCCTTTTTTCAAGCTCTGCGATTCTGATGGTGGTTTTAAGGACGGTGTCTGGATTAAGGGAAATGGAATCAATGCCCAGCTTAACAAGAAAATCTGCAAATTCCGGAAAGTCTGAAGGCGCCTGGCCGCAGATTCCTATTTTTCGTTTCCTGTCTTTTGCTTTTCTGATTACAAGCCCAATCAGCTTCTTTACGGCACCGCTTCTCTCGTCGTAGAGATGCGAAACCAATGCAGAGTCGCGGTCCAAGCCAAGGGTAAGCTGTGTCAAGTCATTAGATCCGATAGAGAAACCGTCAAAGATATCCGAAAACTCATCAGCGAGCATAACGTTGGATGGGATTTCGCACATTACATAAACTTCCAGGCCGTTCTTTCCCCTCTCAAGGCCGTATTTCTTCATGACAGCAAGAACATTTTTTCCCTCTTCAGGCGTTCTGCAGAATGGAATCATAACCTTAACGTTGGTAAGCCCAATTTCTTCTCTGACCTTTCGGATTGCTTTGCATTCAAGGCCGAATGCAGGCTCGAATTGAGGGGCATAGTATCTCGAAGCGCCTCTCCAGCCAATCATAGGATTTTCTTCCTTCGGTTCATAGTCTTTGCCCCCGATTAGGTTTGCATATTCGTTTGTCTTGAAGTCGGAAAATCTTACTATAACATCATTGGGGTAAAATGCGGCGCCAATCATTGCAATTCCGGATGTAAGCTTGTCTATGTAGAATTGCACCTTGTCCTTGTAGCCGACAGTAAGCCTGTCAATCTGCTCCTTAATCTGCCTGTCTTTTATTTTTCTGTAGTTTATTAGTGCAAGGGGATGAATCTTAACATAATCCGTGATAATGAACTCCTCCCGGCAGAGCCCGACACCGTCATTAGGGATAAAGGATAGGTTAAAGGCATCTTCCGGGTTTGCAACATTCATCATTATCTTTGTCTTTGGCTTCTTTAATTCAGAAATCTTTGTCTTCTTTATCTCAAATGGCAGTATGCCCCTGTACACAAAGCCTTCTTCGCCTTCAGCGCACGAGACAGTAATCTCCTGAGACTGCCTTACCTTCTCTGTTGCATTATTTGTGCCGACTATGCATGGAACTCCAAGCTCCCTGGATACAATGGCGGCGTGGCAGTTGTTGACCAATAAGGGGGTGTACCTTTTTGTAAATACAATATAGTTGTGATTGTCCGCAACAGTTATATTGTATACCTCTTTTTCCCCGTGGTTTGCAACATAAGATATGCGCTGCATCCTTGTGTCTGATTCTAGAATCCTTTTAATTCTGGCTTTTTCGTCATCCGGAAGCGAGGAGGACATTTCTGCCACCTTTTCGGAATCGATTAGCAGGTTTTGTTTAAGTTGGGTGTGGAATCTCCCTTTAATCGAAGAGTTGCTGAATAACTGGCGGACGCCGAAGAACCTTGTTCCAATCCTCTTTCTTTCTGGCTGGCCCTTAACCCTTTTTGTGTGTTCGAATATGTCGTCAAGGCGCTCAACAATCTGGATGTTCCATATCGACCGATTGCTTGTTATCTGCGGAACAATGCCCAGGCGCAGGCACGACACAACAATGGCTTCGAGCAAAAATTCCTTCGAGCAGTAGATGTTGACTCTGGATGATTTTTTATTAAAGGAGCCGTCTCCATCGATGGTGCCAGCAAGGAAAGAGAAAAGCATATTTTCGTCAGCCACCAGGAGGGTTTGGAGCAAATGTTCCTGCTCGTACAGCAATGCATATGCAATGTCTTTGCTGTAGCAACGATAGGCATTGGCGCTTCCAACAGCAGCTTTGCCCCTGATGAAGCCGGAAGACATTCCTTTATCCTGAACTTTGAAATGCTTGTTGAACGTTTGATAGAGGCAGGAATTTACATGGTCGATAAAACTTCTTTTTTCAGCTGTATCTTTCTGGATAAACTGAACTTCCCCGTGAGTCCTTGAGGTGTATATGTGGCCATCAGTGCTAATAGCCCCAAGCAGGTAAGCAAGCCTCTGCTCCTTTGCGGTCGAATGGTGCAAACTCGGAATCCCTTGAGCAAGAAGAATCATTTGGCTTTTTTGCAATATTTTGCTAATATCCCTGTCGACAAAGTTTGCGCTTTCAAGCGTAATCATGCTGTGGTCTGGCGTTAGAGAGAGCGTATTGCCTTTCATACGCCCTGTTAACGAAGTCTCAATCTCTATGACCTCTGCCTTTCTTTTTGTTGCAGCTATTACGGGCTTCCACTCGATTTTCAGCGTTTTTCTGTTCAAGGAGGGGACCAATAACCCTGAATGGTTGCTGAAAACCTGCTCCATTGTAAGGAACCCATTATTCGTTAGTATTTTCGTGTCACCAGTAAAGCAAGTCCTCCCGCCCCTGTTAGTAACAATTGCAGAAGCCATCTTCATTACTGGCTCCCAGTCCGGGTCTGTCATGTCTGTAACAAGAATTTCGTTTTGCCTGAACTTTGCGATGTCGTGGACGTTGTGGATTATGTTGGCTTTTCCTGCACCTATTTTTGAGCCAACGCTTTTTCCCGAGACGATTACTTCAGATTTCTTTTTTAAGGCATATTCCTCGAGAAAGCTTCTATCCTTTTGGCTCTGGACTGTTTCGGGCCTTGCCTGGACAACAAACAGCTGGTTTAACTTCCCGTCCTTTGCCCACTCAATGTCCATAGGCTTGAATTTTCCCGCCTTTTTTGAGTAATGGTCCTCAATTAAGCAGCCCCATTTCGCCATGGTAAGAATCTCGTCATCTGTCAGGACAAATGACTCTCGCTGGCTTCTTGGGGTTGGAATATTCTTTGTTGTTTTTGAGGCGTCATGAGCATAAACCATCTTTAGCTTCTTGTCTCCAATTACCTTTGAGATAATTGCACGCTTGCCCTTAAGCAGTGCCGGCTTAAAGACATAATACTCATCCGGATTGACAGCTCCCTGCACTATATTTTCGCCTAGGCCGTAGATTGAAGTTATGAAAACAGAATTTCTGAATCCTGTTTCTGTGTCGATGGTGAACATAACTCCCGAAGAAGCAAGGTCCGACCTCACCATCTTCTGGACGCCTATAGAGAGATAAACCTTCAGCTGGTCGAAGCCCTTGTCATGGCGGTAAGAGATTGCGCGGTTTGTGAACAGGGAAGCGAAGCATTTCTTGCACGCCTCGATTAATGCATTTTCTCCGCGAATGTTAAGGAAAGTTTCCTGCTGCCCTGCAAAAGATGCGTCCGGCAGGTCTTCTGCCGTGGCTGAGGAGCGGACTGCAACATCAGTATGGTCGCCATATTCCTTGCAAAGCCTCCTGTATGCTTCCTTAATGGCAATGGTAAGCTCAGGCGGAATTTCTGCATGGCGGATTAAGTAGCGTATTTTTTCTCCCCTGACTGCCAAATCCGAGACATTCCTTGTGTTAAGGCCGGTTAGAATCCTCTCAATGCCTTTTCTCAGGTTTGCCTTTGCAATGAAGAACTTGTAGGCTGTTGAGGTGATTGCAAATCCGTTTGGAATTCTAACTCCCTTTTTTGTGAGAAGCCGGTACATTTCGCCGAGAGAGGCGTTTTTTCCACCCACAAGGGGAACATCCTCTATGCCAAGCTCGTCAAACCACAGAATGAATCTCCTGCTTTTTTCCATCTTGCCTCTTTTTTAAGGTAGATTTTTAGGTGGAAAATATATAAAGGTTTGCGAATCAATAGGAAAGAGGGGGATTATCACCCTACATAACTCAATTTCTTCTTCTCAGCCATTTCGGATACTTCCTGGCTTTTTGACAGCATCCCCTTCAGCTTTGCCTCAACAAGCTCAGCTTTCTGCATCAATGGCTTTGGGTCGACCTTTAATCCGAGATACTTGTCAAGCGCTATTATAATGGATGCCGCTGCCTTGCTGTCCGGCAAATTTGTTGTTGTTTCCGCAAACAGTGCAGTTACCGGTATTTTTTCCGCTGATACGAGCATTGCCCCTGTAACTCCCATTATAATTCCTTCCTTTAACGGATTGATTTTCAGCTTGGAAAGCTTTTCTGCTTTCTTTTGGTCTGTTGAGTGGAAGAAATTCTTGTTTGATTCTATTCCCTCCTCCTCTGCGGCAGAGCCTACCCCTTCCAGGCAGATAATCTCCTTTGCTTCCAGGGTGTCTGCAAGCTCGAACATTATCCTGGAGATTTTCCATTCAAAGCCCATGGAAGCGGTTATTGCGTGCAGGATTACTATGTTAAATTCCTTGTTGTAGAATATGCCTAATGGCTCAACAATCTTGTTGTCATGTATTGCAATCATTGGCGGCATGTCGTCAAATGTTATCTTGCCTATCATCTCTGTCTGCAGATGGTCTATAAGGAATTCTGTCGCTATTGTGCCGACAAGCCCAAATCCGGGAAAGCCCTCTACCAAGATTACATTCTTTGGTTTCTTCCAGAGTTTTATTTCCATTTTTATGCAGTCTTCAGCTTTTTTATTGCTTCCTCATGAGCCTTTTTAATCCTTTCTATTTCGTCTTTTATTTTTTTCCTCATGCTGCCTGAAAGCGTTTCTATGCTGTTTGTAACCTTGCTTGCGGCATTTGTCAGCTCCTTGGACTTTCTGACGGTGCTTTTAAGGTATTCCCTTTCCGAACGGGCGAGGGAAGCGATTTTTTCAAGGTCTGCAACCAGCTTCGCAGCTTCCCTGAACTTGCCGTTTTTCATATTGCTGTTGATTTCAGAGGCGATTGATGCTGCATGGTTATGAAGAAGCACCAAAGTCAGGTACTCCACCTTGGCCATAAACGCAGATGCCATTGCAAGATTGCTTAGCATCTTTGCATCATTTGCAGCCATATCATTGGGCTTTGACTGATATGATTCAACAACTGAATTAGCAGCATTAGACGCCCATCTCGCAGAATGAGCTGCAGTTTCAGGGATTGTCCGGATTGTTTT
>DATDYF010000003.1:0-19293 GCA_035289105.1 Candidatus Nanoarchaeia archaeon | reverse complement strand
AAAGAGCAGGAATCTTTACAGAGGATTTAACTGCTGGAGATGCCCAAAGTTTCGAACATAATTCTAATTATGATTTTGCCTGGGTTGGTGAAGGAGAAAACAGAAGAAAAGTTTATGTGGATATAGACCACCTTTTTAGATTAGAGAAACGCTTGTATGGAAGAAATCCAAAAAGAAAATACTTCTTAAATAGGCATTTGATAAAGCTTTGAGAACCGACCGTTAAGAAGCCAAAATTGAAACTAACAACCATTAAATAACCAAACAAGTCCTCAATGTCATGAAACAAACCTGGTTCGAACGTGCAATATTCCTGAGCTGGTACTGCTCGACGCCAGACTGCAAGTTCTGCTATATGTCAACGATGAAGGGGAAAGCCAAGCGGAATGCAAAAAGGTCTCTTGCATCAGTTCTTGCAGAGGCTTATCTTGCAAAGAAGCTTGGCTGGAAGATTGAGTTTATCACGGCAGGCACAGGGGCATTGACAGATGATGAAATGCTGAAAACTCTGCAATGTATCTTTGAAATCACTGGGGAAAAGCACTATCTGAACTTTGGGGCGCTGAATGAAGGCCAGATAAAGAAGTTTCTCCCTTACATCAAAGGTTATTGCGGGACAATTGAATGCATTGATTTTGAGAAGAGAGAAAAATTATGCCCTACAAAGCCGCTAAAGCCGATATTGGAAACGCTGAAGTTAGCCGATAGATACAGGCTGGAAAAAGCAATAACAATCATCATCGGGGTGGGAGAGACAAAAGAGGACGTCCCTAAATTAATAGACTTCATCGGGGATTATAAAATTGACAAGCTTGTCTTATACGCCTTAAACCCCCACAAGGGAACGCCATTCAAAGAAGGTCCAGAAAAGGAATATTACCTTCAATGGCTTAAAGAAATAAGGAGGGCATTTCCAAACCTATACATTGTAGCCGGGCCGTGGGTTTCAAGAGTCGGTATAATTCATGAGCTTCTGGAATCCGGCGCAACCTCCATAACCAAATTTCCTGCAATAAAAATCTTCAGCACAGAGACTGCCAAGAAAATTGAGGATGAATGCAGAATCGCTGGGTTTGAATTTCAGGGAACATTCACAAAAATTCCAGAGATTGATTTAAGCGAGATTGAAAGCGTTCCATTAACCGGGGAACTCAAATCCCAAATCAGAAAAAAGACTCAGAGCTACCTTCTCGCGATGCAAGGGCCCTCCTGTAAAGGCTCGAGAGGAGAAGCCAGCCAACAGCAAGAACCGCGGATAAGATGTTAGCTATTGCAATCGCGTTCCAAACCCCATTGATGCTCTCGCTGATGAAGTAAATATATGCGTATGCAATTGGAATTGGGAGAACTACAAGCCTCGCTAGGGTAATTGCCAGCAAGGGGGTAGCGGAGCCTGCACCCTGGAATGCAGCTCCAATAACCATTCCTATTCCGATTAAGCCGTAGGTAAGCCCGACTGTGGAAAGGTAATCTGCGCCAATCTTTATCACTTCCTTTTGGTTGGTGAATATCTGCATGAACAGTTCAGGAAAAAGGTAAAAGAGCAGGCCAACAAGCCCCATCTGGATAGCTACCAGAACAGAGCCGTTTATAGTGGCTTTAATTGCACGAAAATATTTCTTTGCCCCGATATTGTGGCCAACTATTGTCACCATGGTTAATGTTATCCCCAATGCAGGCAATACAGCAAGCATGTCAAGGCGGTAGCCAATTCCGTAAGACGCAATGCCGTCAGACCCAAAAGTGGAAACTATCTTTGTCAGAAATATTATCCCCAATGCCATGAAGGACTGCGCAATCGAGGAAGGAATTCCAATCTCAAGTATTCTCTTTATAAGGGGCCCATCAAGCCTGAATCCCCTGAGGCTTATTCTGACCTTTTCCTTTTTCTTGAAAAGATATCTGATGCTAAGGTAACACCCTACGGCCACTGAAATGTTCGTGGCAATTGCAGCGCCCTGAGCCCCCAATTTCGGGAAATCCCAGAAGCCGAATATCAAAAGCGGGTCAAGTACAATGTTAATCACAGAAGAAATAATCATGTATTTCATTGGGGTTCTTGTGTCGCCCTCTCCCCTGATAATGCTGCTTGCCGCAATCATGAAAAACATAAAAACAGAGCCCCAAAGCACAGTTCTGGTGTAGCTTAAGGCAAGTTCCAATGTACTGTCTGCAGCCCCCATCCATATGTAAAGCGGCTCGACAAACATATATCCAAGAACCATGAACGCTATTGTAGACACAAATGCAAGAAGGAAAGATGTTTGAGCGACAGAATTTGCTTTCCTGTGCCTTTTTGCGCCCAAATACCGTGCAACAAGCGAGGTAGTTCCAACGCCAACCCCGCCTGCAAGCGAAAACATCACCACAAAAACCGGAAATGCAAGGCTTAATGCGGCAATTGCATCCGGGCTAACCCTCCCGATATAAATTGTGTCCACCAGATTAAATGCAGCCTGGAGCACGAATGCAACCTGTGTGGGCCACGACAGGCTTAAGATAACCTTTCTGATATCCCCGTGTATGAGTTCACTCATAGCGCAATGCCTCTACGGGCTTCTGCATGGAAGCTGCCCTTGCCGGAAGCACACCTGAAACCATCCCGACAAGGTACGAAAACATCAAGGCACCAATAATCAGGTACCAGGGGAAATATGTCTTCAGGAATGTTATTTTGAAGACGTTAACCGCATACAGCTCAACAGCCTTGCTCATGATGTAGCCCAGTATAACGCCTATCCCGCCCCCAATTGTTCCCAACAACCCGGCTTCGATTAGGAAGATTTTCAATATGTCGCTGTTTCTTCCCCCTATAGCCTTCATTATCCCTATTTCCTTTGTCCTTTCAAGCACGGAAGTGTACATCGTGTTCATGATTCCTATGCCGCCGACAATCAAACTGATGAATGCAATGCCGATTAAAACCACCTGAAGCGCAGTCAAAATATCGCCGAAAGTGCTCACGAGCTCTTCTGAGGTGGAGATTGAGAAGTCCTCTTCCCCTTCCTCAACATCCCTGAACTTCCTAAGCTCTTTCTCTACCCTATCTGCCACCACCTTTGGCAATTCCCCTTTTTCTGTTCTTGCAAGAATGAAGTCAACCCGCTCGGGAACATCGAATATCTCGCGGAATGCATCCTCGGCGATTGCAAATGCCCTGTCGTCTCCTGGGTTCCCAATCCTCTCCCAGTTTCCTACAACCTTAAAATCTTCATCATTTATCTTTATTTTATCCCTGACTTTTGGATTGGGAGAAAATAAATCGTCTGCAACAATTCCCTTGCCGACAACCACTTTGAATTTATCACCTTTCTCAAGCTCCCTGCCTTCCTCAACATCGAAGTTATAAATTTCCTTGAAAAGCCTTCTCCCTTCCCCTGTTGGCACGCTCCATGCCTGATAGTACTTTACCTGGTCGTTGAATTCCACGCGGATATTTGCAAGTGCGAAACTCGTAACCTCCGCAACGCCCCTGATATTGCGGACAAACTCCTCATCATCAGTGGTCAATTCGGCAGTTAACGCAGAACTTCCAGGCGGCCCAAAAGTCCCTCTCGGCTTAATTATAACCTTGTCAACTCCAAGCACCTCGAACTGCTCGTTTATAGCACTTTTCATTCCCTGCCCAAGGCTTATCAGGGCCACAATTGTAGAAATTCCTATAAAAATTCCCACCATCGTCAGCCACGACCTTATTTTTCTCTTTCTCAAATTTCCTACTGCGATGGTAAAATAATCAGCCCTCATTTGGCGTACCTCAATGAGTCAACAGGCTTAAGCCTCGATGCTTGGTATGCTGGCAAAAATCCCGAAGCAGACCCTACAAAAAATGAAAATGCTAGCGAGCCAAATATCACGAACAGCGTAAATGAAGCGCGCAAAAGCTCCGTGCCTAGTGCAGCTCCAACAACGACCTCGACAAACTTGCTCAGCCCAATGCCCAACAACACGCCAATTATTCCTCCAACTGCCCCAAGCATCCCTGACTCTATAAGAAACAGCAGGAAAATGTGGCTGTTTCTTGCCCCGACGCTTTTCATAATCCCAATCTCCCTTGTTCTTTCAAGCACTGCTGTATACATTGTGTTCATTATTCCAATCCCGCCAACTATGAGGCTTATTGCCGCAATTCCAACCACAACCGCCTGCACTATGTTCAGCACATTTCCGAATGTCTCTACAATCTGCTTCGGGGTTTGTATTTCAAAATCCTCCTTTCCCTCCTTAAGATTGCGGTCTTTTCTGAAAGCCTTCTTCAAGTCTTCAGCGACACTCTCAACATCAAATCCCTTTTGCACCGATGCAACTATGGCGCTGTATATTTTTCCAGTCTCCAAAATTTCAGTCATCGCTTCATAAGGCATCAAAATTGCGCCGTCAAACTGCGGATTTCCGGTCTTGTCCATTACACCAACAACCTCTACTACTTTGTCTTTAACCATCAACTTGTCCCCCGCAACAAGCCTTCTTGGAAAAACCTCCTTGGAGTAGAATTCATATCCGATTACCGCCTTGAGATTGTCCCCTTTTTTCAAATGCCTTCCGTCCGCTATCTTTATCCCGAACATCTCGTTTAAAATCCGCGCTTCCTCCGGGTCGTCGGGAAAGCTCGCAACAAACCTGAACTTTGTCACATCGTCAAATGAAATTGCAATAACCTTGAAAAGCCTTCCAACCACAACATCTGTGCCCTTTACCTTGCCGACAACGTCAATGTCATGATCGGTCAAATCTGTAACCGACAGGCTTCCCGGAGGTCCAAATCCGCTTTGGGAATTCTGTATCACCAGCTTGTCTCCGCCCACTCTTGAGAATTGTCCAATCACAACATCTTCAAGCCCTTGGCCGAGACTGACAAGGCTTACAACTGCAGCAATGCCTATGAAAATGCCTAGCATTGTAAGCCACGATCTTAAGCGCCTCCGCCTTAGGCTTCTCAGGGAAAGAAGGAAGAAATCCTTAATCATTTCTTCTTCCTCTTGTAATATAGGTAGCCTCCGACACCAAGCGCAACTATCAGGAAAGCAATGAAAATCCCAATTGACGAGTTCCCGTTCGCCAGCCCGTATTTTTGGGCTTCGGATGCAGAGTAGACCGTTATCGGAAGCTCCATTTTTTCCGAGTAGTCATTATTGTTGGCATCCTTGTAAGAGATCTCAAATGGAATCGCCACAGATTCCCCGTTCTCAACATAAATATTGAACTCCTCTGTCTCGAAATCGTCAGAGTCTATGTTGCCTATGTAAGCTTCTTTCGGGCCAATAACCTTCACATTGTCCTTGTCCTCCAGCCTGATATTCATGAACTTTATGTCAACTGGCCCGCGGTTCACGAATTTGATAACTATTTTTCCGGAAGTTCCGCTTCTTACAATCTCACTCTCTTCGATGTTAATCGCAAGCTCCGGCACGCCTCCGATAACAAGCCCGATTGTGTCGTTCGTTGCGTATCTTGTGTTCAGCTCATCATTGTAAGAAAGCTCAAGAGGAATTTTATAGGCCTTTGATTGCGCTCCTGCTTCAGCCATGACGCTGAATTCTACTTCAGCAGATGACAGTGCAGGTATTTCCTCAATCACTTTTACATTGGAGGACTGCACCGGCGCAAATGGAACGCTGCTTAAGTCAATCTTTGTCTTTACATTCCTGATCAGGGAATCTGCAAGATTTTTGTATTTTATTGTGATCTTGCCAACACCCCCGGGAGATATGGCTCTTGGAACCGAATCAACATCAACAACATAAAGTATTGAATCAAAAGTCCTTATTGCGATGCTGAAATCCTTGGGAGTTATCCATCCGCCAGAGTCAATTTTATACCTTAGTGTCAGGTCATTTTCTCCTTCAACTGCAGATTCATCCACTTTCAGCTTGTATTTTACAATAACGCCGTTTTCGCCAACCTGCCTTGCCTGCAGGCTGCCGATGCTCCTTTGGGCAGAGTCTCCAGGCAAAATTGAGAAGGGATATTTCGGGAGGAGCTCGACCAAAATATTATTCGCCTTATCAGCGCCTGCATTCTCCACCTTGAAGCGCACCTCAACTATGCCGCCGGGCTCGACAGGGTCCGGCTCCTGATTTACTAGAGATATGTTTATTTTATAAGATGTGGATGGAACAGTAGTTGTTCCATAAGCACTAACGGCTGCTGCCAAACCAATCAAAACCACCAATAAAATTCTTTTCATATTCTCACCTGACAATTTTTCCATCTTTAAGCACCTCGATTCTTTGAGCTTTTTTTGCAATTTCGTGATCATGTGTCACAATGATTATGGTCTTTCCTTTCTCCTTGTGCAGTTTTCTCAGGAATTCAAGCACATTATGCCCGGTTTTTGTGTCAAGGTTTCCTGTCGGTTCGTCTGCAAGCAGCATCTCGGGGTCGTTCGCAAGGCTTCTGGCAATTGCAACGCGCTGCTGCTGCCCGCCGCTGAGTTCTGAAGGCTTGTGGTTCATCCTGTCTGCTAAATCCACCAGTTCAAGAAGCTCTTTTGCCCGTTTCATTCTTTTCTCGGCAGATTCCCCCTGGAATACCATCGGCAGCATCACGTTTTCAAGTGCAGTTAGCGTTTGAATGAGGTTGAATGTCTGGAATATGAATCCAATCTTCTTGCCGCGTATCTGCGCAAGGTCGGATTCTGAAAGCTTTGAAATGTCATGCTCCGCTAAATACACCTTTCCCCGCGTTGGAACATCCAGGGCGCCTATCATATTCATGCAGGTGCTTTTTCCTGAGCCGCTTGGGCCCATCACGGCAACAAATTCTCCCCTGTTTACCACTAAATCAATCCCCCTCAAAGCCGGAACCTTCAATTTTCCCATCTCATACACCTTCCATACATTTTCCAGCCTTATGACTGCTTCTTTCATTTCAGCCTCTCCAGCTTTCTGTTCGCTTCCCCGAGTATCTTCCTGACATCCCGCTTCCACCTTTCAAGGTTCTCAGACTTGTAAATCCTGAAAAGATTCTCGTTGAAATTAATTAACTCGGGGTTTAATTCCCTGAAAGGCATTTTTCCCGCTTTCAGCTTGCTCATCATTTCGATTGCAATGGAGCATTCCCCCTTGCCGGTGAAAGATTCAAAGACCTTCAGGTCTTCTATGTGGCGCTCGAGCATTTCATTTTTTCTTTTAAGCCCTTCCTCCAGAAAATTCCTACCGCTTTCTGTAATCTGGTATAGTGTTCTCCTGCCGTCTTTCCTGGATGATGCCAGCTTTTCGCTAATCAGGCTCTCCAGAAGCGGGTACATGGAGCCTGTGCTCGGCTTCCACCCCGTTTCCTGCCCTATGCCCTTCATCAGGTCGTAGCCGCTCAGGGGGTTTTTTGCAAGAAATTTTAGAACAATTAGCTTGAGATGGCCCCTCATAGTATATCGAAAACGATATATCTATTTAAATATATCGAAAGAGATGTGTCGGAGGAGATATATCTAGGTGGTTCAATCCTAATCTACAAGAAATAAGCGTCAAATAGGGATCCCGAACAGAATAAATGCAAGAGTGGCATGGAGCAGAACCGAGAGCATGAATCCCCACCAGTAATAGCAGTGGTAATTGTAGTATTTCTTGTACCATTCGTACTTCCACATCTTGTTTATGAAATTTATTCCTGCCATGCACCTGCACGAGAAAAATACCATCAGGAGGAAAAGTATGTTTGTAATGCCAAGTCCAAAAAGTAGTTTAAGCCCCAATTCTGGGTCTATCGGCATTTTAGGCCCTCACAAAAAGGGAGCACCAGCATTCGCCTTTCTCCTTCCATGTTTGCTGTATGAAAAAGTTGCATGGGCATATGAGCAGAAGGTCTTTTTCCCTCTCGCCTGTTGACAATCTGCATGGGCAGTATTTTAATCCATGATTTTTTTCGTTGGATAAGACGCCCCTTGCAAGCCTTTTTACCCTCTCCCTATCGGGATTTAAGACAAACTTGTTCGCTTCATTTGCAGCGTTAAAATTCTTTGCATATCTGTTCCATGCTTCAATCAGCTTTTCAACTTCGCCCATTTTTTCAGCTCTGTGTAGGGCTGTTCACCGCAAAAAGCCCTTTTGTTCTTCTCGTCAACAAAAACGGGAACTCCTAATGAGCCGCCGCATGCAGGCTCTATCACGTTCCTTAGGGCCCTCATCCTGTCTGCATTCTTTTGGTCATGCCATACTTCCACTTTCTCGACTTTTATTTTCTCTTCCTTGCTTAGCTTATCGGCCAATGGAAGCATGACGTGGCAGTGGGGGCATTCTCGCCCATAAAACATAGTTAAGCTTGTCATCCAATCACTACCCTGAATTCTTTCTCGTTTATCTCGACGTAAGATTCAATTTGATGGCATGTCGGGCATTCGTGCGGCGGCTTTAAACCGATATGCATGTCATTGCATACGGAACAGCGCCATAGCTTCATTTTTCCAAGCTTCGAAAGAGACTTCTCTGCGTCTGATTTGCCGGCAGAAACAAAGCCTTCAGGTGCATTTACCCCAAAATGAATTTCCCCTTTGCCGTTTTTGAAAAGCGTCTTGGCCATGTTAATTGACAATTACGGTGCCAAACATAGAGCCGGGGTTTATGTGGTCATGGTATTTCCACTCCCCCTTCTGGCTGAATGTGAATGACCAGCTTCCTCCCGGAGGTATTTCTCCGCAGGCGTCAAACTTGCTTCCAATGCATCCTCCGGTTTCAGGATACAACAAATGGGTTGGGTGCATTGCAGATGCGGGCCAGTGAGGTGCGCTGTCTTTGTTAATCCACGTTACTGTGTCTCCGGAATTGATGGTAATTGAGTTTGGGCTGAACCCGGAAGAAGTAACCTCAATTGTGCTGCCAGATATAGGTTGCGATACAGGTTGTTGTGCCTGTTCTCCGCCATAATACGAACATCCCGCAAAGAGCAGAGCAAGCAAAGAAACCATAACCAAGAGAATGTGTTTTAGTCCCATATTTATCACCTCATTACCTCTTTGCCTTCGCTCTTTTTAAATATTTCCCTACCATAAACTATAAAAACACCCCTTAGTTTTGGAAAACTATGAGAAGGGAACGCTCAGAGAAGAAGACCGGCGCAATTATTGTAATATTCATCATAGTGATAATGGTGATGAGCGTGGTAGGATTTCTTTATTCCGGTGGCACTTCCAGCTCAAAAACCGTCAATGGAAGGAAATTTTATGCAACCGACAAGGGCTGGCTGCTCACTATTGATAAAACGCAATACTTGTTCGACTACCTTCCGTCAGACTTGGGCATTCCAATTCCGCAGGAAGTAGCTTCTTCAATGCAGTCTCCGATGATATACATAACTTATGACCCTGAAGACAGTGAGAAGGATAGGATTTCCCAGATTCAGTTTGAGATTGGGCGGGCCTTGTACTCAAAGAACATATATGTAATGAACGGCTTTACCAAGGAAAACCCCTACAATCTTGCCATAATCACATGTGCAAATGCAACATCAAGCATCCCGGTAATTGATATCCGCTCGGCAGGAAACATCTCATTGAGGAATGAAAATAACTGCATAATCGCGGAATCCGATTCTTCAAGCTTTTTGAGGATTAAAGATGCGCTGGTTTATGCAGCATTGGGAATAACATGACTGAAGAAGAAAAGGAAGAGTCGCGCTCAAAATGGGTTCTCGGGGCAGCTGTTTTGCTGGTTTTGGTGATATTTGGAATTCTTTATTACCTGTTTCAGTCTGCAAAGCCCGAAGTCAAGACAATTGAGGAACTGCTTAATGAATCTATTAACGGGAAATTGCCTGAAGAGCGGGGTTATGTATACAACGAGGTTTACCCATTTGTTAACATTGACGACTTCTGGTACACCCAAATAAAATCTCCGCAAGGCACAAAGCTGTTTGAGATGCCTTTTCGGTATGGCCCAAGGGATGTTGCCAATGTTCCGATGGCCGGAGCTTTTAATGAAACCTTTTTCAATGAAAACAAGAACTTCTTTGTGACATTCGACCCTATTGGAAACGACCTAACACACATCATGCTTGCGGTTGGCGATTTTGATGCGATGATAGTTAATGTATTCGGGAAAATACCCCTGGCTGCATGCACAAGAAATGAGACAAAAGCCTGCGCCAATCGCCCGATTGTGACGTGCGAGGATGCAGCGATACCTGTTATTTATTTCCGCTCTTCCGAAGAAACAGGCGTTTTTATGAATGATAAATGTGTTATCCTTTCAGGCAGGGAGTTTGACATCATAAAGTCAACCGACAGGTTCCTGCTAAGCCTGTTGGGGATTATGCCATGGTAGAGCATTACTTCACTGAAAAGCCAAAATCGAAAAAAATTCTTATCCCCTTCAGCTGCACGATAAGAAAAATGCATTTCCGGTTTTATTCATCGCCCTCAACATTCTCTGTCGGCAAGCTCGACAAGGGCACGGAATTGCTTGCAGAAACTATGGAGATTGGCAATGCATCTTCAATCCTTGACATGGGGTGCGGAATTGGCATACTGGGCATTGTCGCATCAAAAATAAATCCAAATGCCAGCATTACTTTGGTTGACGTAAATGAAAGGGCGCTGGAGTTGGCGGAAAAAAATGCGAAATCAAACAAATGCCAGAATATAACTGTAGTAAAATCAGATTTATACGAATCCTTCGAAAAAACCTTTGATGCTATAGTCTCAAATCCACCCCAAAAGGCTGGAAAAGATGTCTGCTTCAAGATGATAGAAGACTCCATACTCCACCTGAACAGGCACGGCTCATTGCAGATTGTGGCAAGGCACAATAAAGGCGGCAAGGAGCTTGAGAAGAAAATGAAGCAGGTTTTTGGAAATGTTTCCGAGATTGCAAAGAAAGCCGGTTATCGCGTGTATAAGGGTATTAAGGTTTAGCTACTATGTCTGCAAGTGGTGATGTTCCCTTTATTCTTCCCTCAACAAATCCTGCGACCGCACTCACCCTTGCAATTGATTGCTCGTATATCTCATACTGCCCAGTCCCAATATAAAAAGTGATTGCCTCAAGCGAGAGAGAATCTGCAGGAAGGTATATACCGTTTGTTTTCACTTGTTCAAGCCTCCGATGGGTGTCGGAAGCTGCTGTTCCTTTGATGTTCGGGAAGCCAGAAATCGAATTTTTTCCAAGCTCATTTGCCTTTGCGCGATTAAAGCCCAGCATAATGTCTATGCATATTCCATTGAACACCTCAACCTCTCCGCCAAGTTGCTCAACCATTTGGTAAATATGGCTTAGCATCCTGTAATCTTCTTTTTGGACGAATGGCTTGTTCCAGACATTGGCATTTACGTATGGATGCGCTATTACCGGAAGCCTTCCCTGCCTGTAAACTTCTTCCAAAACCCTAATTGTCTCGAGAGACTCGTCAATCTCCTTTGGGCATCCAAGGGCAAGAATATGGAATTTGCTTCTTACTTCCTGGACTTTGAAAATATAGCCTTTGTTCCCCTTGTAAACAACTTCTGCAAGATAGCCCTTGTCAATTTCCTTTACTCCGGGCATATTTAGGGCCTGTTCATAGGTTAATATTGTTTTTTCCCTCCTCCATGAGGCAAGCCCTGTAATGCCGTGTGTTGAAAGCACTTCAAGAAGCTCGTCTTGTGGAGCATAATTTGGAATGTGTGCATGCATGTCAAAGAACAGCTTGCCATCCCTTTCAGGAGCCATTTTCATCGAATAATAGCCGTACCCAAGAGCACTGCACCCTCCAATTTTCAATGCCCCAGCTAATCCTAACAATGCCTTTAAAAATCTCCTTCTGTTTACAACCTTCTTAGCACCCATGAAGGAAGGGAATGCATTTGCAAATAAATAAATATCGCATATTCGAATCAAAACTTATATAAAAAGGATTGAAGTAATCCTCCAAATGGTCTTTTTCACAACACGCGCAGAGGTATTGGGTCTTTTGGGAATCAATCTTCCCCCTGACGCCTTCTATCTTGAAATACTCGATATAGTCATCATGTCCCTTGCTGTTGGCTTCATATTCAAGGACATGTTCAGGGCGCCGGCTCCTGCAGGCTACGACCCGATAAGGGAGATAACGCAAAGAAGCCTCAACAAGCAGAACCTTAAGTTTGCAATAATGGCAGTTGCCCCAGCAATTGTGCTTCACGAGATGGCGCACAAGTTTGTTGCCATTGCATACGGAATCCCTGCAACATTCTACGCAGCATACGGCTGGCTTCTTTTTGGGATACTAATCAAGATGCTCGGAGTCGGATTTATTTTCTTCGTTCCCGGATTTGTGTCATTGTCCCCAACAGACCCTCTAACCGGAGCAGTAATCGCATTGGCAGGCCCTTTCATGCATCTTGTGCTGTGGCTTTTTTCTAGATACGCCTTGTCCCACAACCTTTTCGACAAAAAATATACCCCCGTTCTAGTTGCAAGCAGGTACATAAACGGCTTTCTTCTAATCCTCAACCTGCTTCCGATCCCAGGAATAGATGGATGGCATGTTTATCAGGGGTTGTGGCAGGTTTTTAGCGGCATTTAAGGCAGTCGATTCTTCATCTTAAATTAAAAAAGCTTATATAGACATTCCATCTTAATTCTTGCATGATTTTCTTCCATTCAGGGGAATACAGGAAATTCAAATCTACTCTTAACAGAATGAAAAAATTTGAAAGGATTGCAGAAAGGGAGTTGTATACTGAAAATTATAAAGAACTGTTTAGGCATATTAAGAATTTACGTTTGATTTACCCTATGTTGATTGAAAATTACAAAAGAGAAACTGGAAAAATGTCAAATCTGCCTCAAGTAGGCCAATTGAATGAGACGATTGCAAAAGTTGATAACGGTTTAAGAACCATTAAGTCATATTTAGATAGTGCTTCTTCAATTGTAGAGGAAATCCTAAGAAATCAAGACCAATCTAAAAAAGATAAACTTTTGTTAAATCTAAGGGGTTTGATTCCTTTATTGGAAAAAGCAGAAAGGGACTTTAAAGAGCTAGACCATGAGGAGATCACTTTATCCAAACTGCCGCCAATCATTAAGCCAATAACAAAAATACCCATTGCCGGAGCATTGAGGAATGGGTGGAAATTAAGCGATATCCAAAATGTGATAGTTGAGTTGGGCGGCAGAGTCGAGAAAACAGGCGGCAGGCATCCTTACGCTATTAAAATTGGGAAAGCGCAAATGCCGTTAGCGGAAAGCACTCCATGGGATAATCTTGTAGTGCTTGTTGCTAGAGAGACTAAGATACCATCGGGTTTGTTAAGAAAAAGTTTCAGCAGTGGAAGATTAATTGTCTAACTATGATGGATAACCCCTAATCCTTATGTATGATTCTCTCAGTTCTCTTGGTACAAAATCCAACAAAGGAGCTATATCTTCTAAGTTCCCTTCTCCATCGGAGAGCAAACAGACTCTTCCATTAGAAGTTAACTTGCCCCTTTGAATTGAATATAGGTTGGAATCCGTAAATAAAATCACATCTACCCCTTGCCTGTGCATTTCTGTTAGCGCTGTCTGAACAACTGTACATTCCAATGCGGAAATGCCTGTTTCCATAATCAATAGGTAATATAAAACACTTTAAAAGGGTTGTGCAAAGCAAACCAAAACCTTAAATACTGCCATTTTTTCTGCAAATCGGGGGGTAAGATGACTAGCGGCCTATTTGAATCAACAGCTTCCAAGTCAGAAGAGCACGAATTCTACACTCCAATCCCTCACGGATACAAGCCGGGAAAGACAAAATATGTCATTGTTTTCGGCACCGTAATGTCCGGCCTGGGAAAAGGCATTTTCTCGGCTTCATTGGCAAAACTACTCCAGATGAAGGGACTTAATGTTGCTCCTGTAAAGTTTGACGGCTACCTGAATTATGACGCAGGAACATTAAATCCGTACCGCCACGGAGAGGTGTTTGTTCTTGATGATGGAACTGAAACAGATATGGACCTTGGCAACTATGAGCGCTTTCTTGACCTCACCCTTTCAAAAGACAACTACCTTACAGGCGGAAAGATATTCAGCAGTGTCCTTGCAATGGAGCGCAAGGGGGAATACCTGGGAAGGGACGTCCAAATCATACCGCATGTTACCGGCGAGATTAAAAAATTCCTAAGGCACCTTGCAATCCTGAAGAATCCAGATGTAATCTTTGTTGAGGTTGGAGGAACTGTCGGAGATTTGGAAAACTCTTACTTCATTGAAGCGATGAGGGAGCTTGCATACGAGGAGGGCAGGGAAAATGTTTGCTTTATTGCCCTGACCTACATATTGGAGCCAACTTTCCTCGGCGAGCAGAAATCAAAGGCGGCCCAGCTTGGAATCAACAAGCTAATCTCATTTGGAATTCAGCCTTCAATCATTGCATGCAGGTCTCATTCTCCGATAACAAACAAAGTAAGGGAAAAGATAAGCATATACTCAAACGTCAGGCCAAACCACGTGGTTGGCATCCATGATGTCAAATCTGTTTATGAGATTCCATTATTGCTTAAGGAGAACAATACCGACAACGAAGTTGTTTCAATACTTGGCCTGAAGGTTAAGGACAGGGAAATGGAAAGGAAAGAGTTTGCGAAATGGAGCCAATTTGTCCAGAATCTTTCTGGTGCAAAATCTGAAGTTACTATAGCAATGACTGGAAAATACACCGAAATAAGGGATTCTTATGCTAGCATCCTAAACGCATTGGAGCACGCAGGCTCTTCATTGAGGACAAAAGTCAATCTAAAGTGGATAGAGACTACGGACATTGAAACCGGTAAGAAAAACCTAAAGGAAGAACTGAAGGGAGTTTCAGGCATAATTGTTCCCGGGGGCTTTGGAAAGCGCGGGGTCGAGGGAAAGATTAAATGCGTAGAATATGCAAGAAAAAACAAAATACCTTATCTTGGCATATGCCTTGGGTTCCAGATTGCAGTCATTGAGTTTGCGAGAAACGTATGCGGAATGAAAAATGCGAATTCAACAGAATTTGAGGCGGCATGCAGCGAGCCGGTAATAGATATCCTGCCTGAACAGCTTAAGGTTGACCTCCTCGGAGGGACAATGAGGCTCGGGGGAAGGGTTGTTGAAATCAAAAAAGGCACAAAAGCTCATCAGATTTATGGCAGCGAAAAGGTAAGGGAGCGCTTCAGGCACCGCTATGAATGCAATCCTAAGCATATCAAGAAGCTCGAGGAAAAGGGCATGGTATTCAGCGGAAAAGCCCCCGGCGTTCCAATCATGCAGATTCTTGAATTAAAAGACCATCCCTTCTTCATGGGCGTGCAGTATCACTGCGAATTTACCTCAAGGGCGCTAAAGCCCCAGCCGCTTTTCCTCAGTTTTGTAAAGGCGGCGAAGGAGTTTTGAGAATCTTAGCAAGCTAAGGGGCGAATCAAACACTAACGATGCTTTGACCTTTTTTCCTTAGCTTGTTTTTCTACAATTACAAAAAGCTTATCCAGCACTTCCTGGGGAATGCCTAAATTCAATTTTGTTTTAAGGTCTTCCAGGAAACAGCCTAAATCAAAAGCAGCCCTCTCTTTCCCAAGCTCTATTTGCTTTTTCGTTTCATCAATCACGATATTCCAATTAATTTTGGTTGATTCGATAATTTTTCGGGCATCGTCCTTGTCCTTTACTCGGTCAGTGGCACATTTCATAAGTATAATATCATGCGGATCCGCAATCTTTAGGATTAAATTGTCCCGAAATTGATGGGTTTCTTCCGCTCTTTTCCTCATGGTCCCGGAGAAGGAAAAATCTATTACATCTACTACGAATAAGTCAAAACGTTCATCATCAAGCTTAAACATCTCGGGAGCATTTCTTTTTGCGCCATAAACCTTTAAATTATCCATTTCCAGGTAGCCGAGAGATTTTACTGCTTCTCTGAAGACGTCGCGATCTTTTTCATTCTCAAAAACGAGATCAATATCCAGGGTTGAATCTTTAAATCCCAAGAACATCATGGCGGTTCCGCCAATAGCGTAAACAGTTATTTTTCTGGAGAGTCGTCTGGAGATGTTTAGCAGCAGTTTTTGCTGTTTGTCAATTGTTATCATCTGTGCTCCTCCAGATCCCCCCTGTCAAAAGGAAGGTAAATTTTCCAAGTCTTCTCAATTTCAATAAAATCCCTTGACTTTAGCCCCGGAACAACATATTCAAATTTATGCCCTTTTTCCGGCAATGCATTGCTTCTGAATTTACGTGCCATTCTCCTTACTTTCATAATCTTGCGAGCCAGGTCATATAATGCTCCAACTTGCCTCTCTATGCGGTTTTTTTTGGCAAGACGGTACAATTCTGCCCAATTATTGATTTTTTTGAACAAAGCCAACGACGCAAGAACAGTTCTAAGACTTTTGGTTTTAATGGCATAAATCAAAGTTTCCTCCAAACTCGGTTCTTTGCCGTATATTTTATAAACCATTGGCGTTGATATCTTTATTCGCGAGTATTGATTGATAATATCATAGTAACTTACCCCCCCTAATTTGTTTTCTGCAGAAATGTGATATACCCTCTTATTATTACTCTGTCTCCTGGTTTTAACATATCCCTCCTTTCTGAGACGATGGAGATAGTAAACCGCCATTTTTTTATCTACTTCAAGGATGTCCATTGCCGATTCTATGGTTTGGATTCCAGTTAACTTTTTGAGAAGTTCATTCGTTCTCATATTTTATTAATCTAGGTATAACTATTATTTAAATGTTTCTATATTACTAGAAAGGCTATCTTAATCTATTTCTCATAGGCAGATCCTCGAACTTAGCTTATGGCGTTAAACACACAAAAGAATTCCCATCGCTCAGTCTCGGTCAATGCAAAAATATTTATACGGTCAACACCATTTAATTGCATGATTCCAAGAATCGGAGATTACGCGCAGTTCGTTGGCAAAAACGAAGTCGAAAAGATAAAGGACATTGCCCTTAAGCTCGAAGGCAAGCGCATTGCCCATGTGAACTCCGCTTATTCCGGAGGCGGGGTCGCAGAAATACTCAACAGCCTTATCGTATTAACCAACAAGCTGGGTATTGAGGCGGACTGGCATCTGCTCGCGGGAAGCCATTCATTCTTTGACGTGACTAAGAAGTTCCATAATGCATTGCAGGGAGAAAAAATAGCCATATCAAACAGGCAGAGAAAAATATACCTTGATGAGCTGGAAAGGAATGCCTTATTCCACCACTTTCATGATGAAGATATTGTTTTTATTCATGACCCGCAGCCTTTGGGCATGATAAAGTTTGTCAAAAAAAGGCAGCCCTGGATTTGGAGGTGCCATATAGACATCAAGCATGCCGACAAGCTAGCGTGGTCGTACCTTGGCTCATTTGCAAAACAATACGATGGCGCAATATTCACCATGAGAAAATACAAGAGAAGGGACTTGGAGATCCCCCAGTTTTTCATTGCCCCTTCCATAGACCCATTGTCATTAAAGAACAAGCACCTAAGCGATGGGGAGGTTGAGAAGATACTATCAAGGGAGGGAATAAGCACCAGCAAGCCCATTATTACCCAGGTTTCCAGATTCGACAAGTGGAAAAACCCTATCGGCGTGCTTGAGATTTTCAGGCGGGTCAGGGAAAGAGAAGGTGCCAGTTTGGTTCTAATAGGCGACATGGCATCAGACGACCCTGAAGGCCCAGGGGTCTACAGCCGCGTGGTTGAGCAGGCAAAAAAGATGGAGGATGTCCACATAATCACCAAAAAGGATGATATGCTTGTCAACGCCTTGCAAAGGATGTCTCATGTTATTCTTCAGAACTCGAAGAGGGAGGGTTTTGGATTAACCGTGTCCGAAGCACTGTGGAAAGAGACACCAGTTATAGGTACCAAAAGAGGGGGGATTCCGCTGCAGGTATTGCATGGAAAAACCGGAGCCTTGGTCAGCAACTCAAGGGAGGCCGCAGAGTGGTGCGTAAAACTTCTCAGAGACGAGAATTTAAGGCTTAGGATGGGACGGGAAGGGAAAGAGCATGTCAGAAAGAACTTCCTTTTGCCTCGGCAGCTTTTCGACTATCTTAAAATTACAGAGTATTATACTGCCACAATTGCAGACGATTTCGCTAAGGTCGGAAGAATGATGAAGGGGATGTTATTGCGCCCAAGCACCTAAAAGCTTTTAAAGGATGAATGCAGATAATCTTTAGGTGATGGGATGACAATAGACCGCATTTTGATTGATTTTTGCATGGGTATGTTCAGAGCGGGAAGAAGGCAGATTCAAGTAGTTCAGCGCACATTCAGGCGAAGCCTGGAGCAGAGGGTGGCTGAGCCGCCAGTTTTCGTTGGAAAAAGAAACGTAGATAGCGTCACGTATGCTGAAAGGACATTTCCACCTTTTTCTGCAAATACATACAGGGACATGACAAATCAGGTTGTGTATGCGCCTATTGAGGTCTACAAACTCTTTAAGAGAGTTGTACTCGAGATTATCGGGCACAAGGGGGGGTTTATGCCGGATACGGAAAAGCATTACTGGTTTGATTCGGTGACAAACAAGCCTGTTTTCTACAAGGCTCCAAAAAAGATCTATGACATCCTAAAGGAAAGGGGCTTTATACTCGATTACCTGAAAGAATGAGGTAGGGTACAGAGTCGGCTTTACTGCAGGTGGTCTAAGCTTGTTTTGCTTTTAATAACGACGTTTTAAATATATTTGAAAATGGAGGATTTGACCAACCAAAAGTTAAGAAGAGTAAGGCGAATTTATTCATTCTGGGGCAAGTTTTCGCATTTGTATGATGCACAGGATTTTGTTACTTTCTTTGGAAGGCCAAGAATAATAAGAAAAAAGGCAGTTGAGGCTCTGGGCCTAAAGAAGGGCGATAAGGTTTTGGAAGTTGCCTGCGGTTCTGGAAGAAACTTTCCATATTTAGCTGAAGCAGTGGGGAGGGAAGGAAAAATTGTCGGCTTTGATTATAGCCCCGAGATGCTTTATGCTGCAAAAAGATTATGTAGAAAGAATGGCTGGGTTAACATTAAGTTAATACGCGGAGATGCAGCACAGCTTAAAATTAGCGAGAAGGACTTCGACGGTGTATTAAGCGTCCTTGGCGTTAGCGCCATTCCTGGATGGCAAAAGGCAATTAAGAGATGCAAAGGCATTCTTCGAGCCGGAGGGAAACTCGTCATTTGCGATGCACGCCTTTTCGATAGGGCCCTAAGATTTCTTAACCCGGCCATTAAGTTGGTTTATTCAAAATTCGCTGGGTGGGATCCAACCAAGAATATCCCACATCAAATGAATGAAACTTTCGGGAATGTTAAGTTTGAAAACTTCAACTTTGGGGCGTTTTTCATTGCAGTCTCCGTTAAAAAGGCTAGTAGGCGCAAATCCGTGCAATGAACC
>DATDYF010000002.1:0-3439 GCA_035289105.1 Candidatus Nanoarchaeia archaeon | reverse complement strand
GAGATTATAGAGGTAGCTAAGAGCACCGGAAAGATAAAGAAAGGGACAAACGAAACCACGAAATCAATAGAAAAGGGAAAGGCAAAGTTTGTTGCAGTCGCAAAAGACGTTGAGCCCGCAGAGATCATAATGCACATACCCATGATAGCAGAGGAAAAAAATGTGCAATGCTTTCAGGTCCCGAGCAAAGAAGAGCAGGGGGCGGCAGCAGGCATACAGGTTCCTACAGGAAGTGTCGCAGTTATCCAGGAAGGCGAAGCAAAAAACCTGATCAAGGAATTGGTAAGCAAAGCCAAGCAGTAACAATGGCAGAAGAAAAACCAAAGGCCCAGGAAGAAAAGCAAAGAAAGGAAAGAAAGCCTGTGGTACAGGAAGCGCCAAAGGGCTCTGTTAATTTTTCAATGGCATGGCCCGCTAAAGTAGAGGAAATCATGGGCAGGACCGGGACAAGAGGAGAGGCCATACAGGTAAGGTGCCGCATTTTGGATGGCCGCGACAAGAACAAGGTATTGAGGAGGAACATTAGAGGCCCTATACAGCTTGGCGATATTTTAATGCTCAGGGAAACTGAAATAGAAGCAAGGCAATTAACAAGATCAGGAAGGGGTTCCGGCTGATGGCAAAATGCACTTTTTGCGGTATTACAATACCAAGAGGGACAGGGAAAATGTTTGTACAGAAAGATGCCAAAATACTCTATTTCTGCTCTTCAAAATGCGAAAAGAACATGCTTAAGCTGAGAAGAAAGCCGATAACCACGAGGTGGAGCGGAAGGTATGAAAAATGAAACGGAAAGCAACAGACAATTTTGATTCGCTTTCCTGTCATTTTTTACGAGGTAAAAAATGAGCGTCCAGCAGACCCTGATTCTGATAAAGCCTGACGGAATTTCAAAATCCCTTACAGGAAACATACTTACTGAGCTTTCAGATACAGGCTTGATTATTGTAGGTGCAAAAATAGTGCAGGTAACCAGAGAATTAGCCGAGGAGCACTACCAGCATTTGAGGGAGGAAAAATTCTTTGACGAGCTGATAAGGTACATAATGGGCGAGTTTCATGTTAAGCGCGTTTTAGCCCTGGTTTATCATGGGGAGAATGCAATAGCAAAAGTAAGGGAAGTAGTTGGAGCAACAAACCCGGAGCTGGCAGGCTCGCATACAATAAGGGGAAAATTCGGCAGGATAACGACCAAAGGGGTTTTTGAGAATGTTGTGCACGCTTCCGAAGACAAGAAGGAGGCTGAGCGCGAGCTTAAGCTTTGGTTTAGGCCAGGCGAGCTTACTCAGAATATTTACCCTTTGGAGTCAAGGAAAGTAACCAAAACGGAGATTTTTTGGAAGTAAAAGGTTTTTAATTAAAATACTTTATAGTCTTGGGGTTTTTACTGTAAAAATTTATCGGAGGCAAGAAACAATGGCTGAAAAGATGGTGGATAAAGTCACAAGGCTGATGAAAAATCCACAGAATATAAGGAACATTGCCATTTGCGCCCATATCGACCACGGAAAAACAACTTTTTCTGATAACCTGCTTGCAGGCGCGGGAATGATGTCAAAGGAAGATGCCGGAAAAGCATTAAAGCTCGATTTCCATGCAGACGAGCAGGAGCGCGGCATTACAATAGACACAGCTGCAGTCAGCATGGTTCACACTCTTGAGGGCAGCGAATACCTCATCAACCTTCTTGACACTCCAGGCCATGTTGATTTTGGAGGGGATGTAACAAGGGCTATGAGGGCAGCTGACGGGGCAATAGTTTTGGTTGATGCAGTAGAAAGCATAATGCCGCAGACGGAAACAGTCTTGAGGCAGGCATTGAGGGAGCTGGTCAAGCCTGTTCTGTTTATCAATAAAGTTGACAGGTTAATCAAAGAACTGCAGTTAACACCCGAGCAGATGCAGGAGCGCTTTATAAAAATCATTACATCTGTCAACAGGCTGATTATGGGCATAGCGCCGAAAGGCTACGGCGAAAAATGGCAGGTTAACGTGCAGAACGGCTCTGTTTGTTTTGGCTCGGCTTTCCACAACTGGGCTTTGTCTATTCCGTATATGCAGAGCAAAAATATCACATTCAGGGACATCATAGAGGCATATAATACCGATAATTACAAATCACTGAGCGATAGGGCTCCTTTGCATGAGGTTGTCCTTGACATGGTAGTCCATCACCTTCCAAGCCCCAAGGTGGCGCAGCCTTACCGCATCCCGAAAATCTGGCATGGTGATATAGAAAGCGAAGACGGAAAAAGCTTGGTTGCTTCCGACTCTAACGGCCCATTGTATTTTATTATAACAAAAATTGTCATTGATCCCCAAGCCGGAGAAATTTCCGCCGGCCGCTTATTCTCAGGAACAATGAAGAAAGGCATAGACGTTTATCTTAACAGGCTGAAGCAGAGCACAAAAGTGCAGCAGGTCTTTGTCTATAATGGTGCTAAAAGAGAAATAGTTGACAATGTTCCTTCCGGAAATTTTATCGGCGTTGCAGGCATAAAGGCATATGCAGGTGAAACAATAACCCTGGAGCAGACTGAGACACCTTTCGAGCAGATAACCCACATCTTTGAGCCGGTAATAACAAAAGCAATAGAAGCGAAAAGGCCAAGCGATCTGCCGAAGCTCATAGAAGTCCTGCGTATGGTCGGCAAGGAAGATCCCACTGTGAAGATAGAGATTAATGAGGAGACAGGGGAGCACTTGATGCACGGCATGGGGGAGCTCCATCTGGAGGTTATTGAAAACCGCATCAAGACTGAAAAGGGTGTGGAAGTGCAGACTTCCAATCCTATTGTTGTATACAGGGAGGCAATAACAAAGCCGGGCCAGGAAGCAATGGGCAAAACTCCCAATAAGCACAACTTGTTCTTTTTCAGGGTAGAGCCGCTGGAAGATGCCATATATGAAATGATAAAGAAAGGAGAGATAAGCGAGGGCAGAATCAAGAAAAAAGACCTTGAGCTCAGGGACAAGTTCGTGGAATGCGGAATGGAAAGCAAAGAAGCTTTGAAAGTCAAAGATATCTATAAAGGGAATATTTTGGTAGACATGACTCGCTGCCAGGTTCATTTGGGAGAAGTGCTTGAGCTGATTCTTGATATGTTTGAGGATGTCATGTTCCAGGGGCCATTGGCCAGGGAGCCGTGCCTTAAGGTCAAGGTAATGCTCACGGACATGAAGCTTCACGAGGATGCTATTCATAGGGGCCCGGCCCAGGTCTATCCTGCAGTCAGGGAAGGCATCAGGGGAGCCATGATGACCGCAAGGCCGATTTTATTTGAGCCTTACCAGATACTGAGGATAGAAGCGCCATCAGATTTCCTGGGGGAGATTTCAAAGTTAATCAGCAACAAGCGCGGCCAGCTATTGGATGTGCAGCAGGAAGGGGTTTTGTCCATCATAAAAGCCAAGATGCCTGTTGGAGAGATGTTCGGCT
>DATDYF010000001.1:0-6474 GCA_035289105.1 Candidatus Nanoarchaeia archaeon | reverse complement strand
ATGTTACAAGTATCTCGCCTTCGTTTAATTTCTCTGAATGGGGATTGAGTATGATTCTTGCCTTTCCCTTTGCAAATCCGGGAGATGCGCAGAGCCCATTTAAGGTTTCTGCTTTTTTGACACTTTGCCCTAACAATGCCTTTTGAACAAACTTGTATTCTTCTCCAACCCCAACCCATTCCGAACTGCCTTTTAAGAGAACATAGGCAAAACCGTTCTTTCTTTTTTTGATATCTTTAAAGTCTATTTTCCTTCTCAGAATAAGCTTTTTGAACTCAACTGCTGATAGGTAGCCCAGAGTTTCAGGGTTCTCCCCTATCTTTTCTGCCATTTTTTGTATGAAGAGATGATGGTAATGTAAGCCAATTAAATTTGCCCTTTTCCTCTGGTCATGCCACCATCCAACCAATCCGAGCTGGCGCAATAATGAAACATCATTTTTGTTGAAACTCTTCTCCGCAAGTTTCTTTCTTCTTCGCGTGTCTTTCCCGTAATCCCTAAGCTCCGAGAGGCGTTTCTTGAAATTACCTAATTTTTTCAGGCGCTCAAAAAAATATTCCGGCTTCAACACTTTAACATATTTGTAGCCGTTTTCAATCCAGAAATATTTCTTTTGATGATTATTGATCTCCGTTTTCAATTTTGGACTGCAACTATCGTAATTTGATACAGATTTAATTTCCTTTTTCCACTTGTTCAAAATCTCCAGGAAGCCTAATTCTTCCTTCATAAGAAAGGTTAAGCGATCTGGCTTGATGAGGCATTTTGCATGCTCAACTGCATCAGGATATTTTCTGGCAATTTTCTCAAAAATTATATCCCCTCCAACAGCGTAATGGTCTGCCAGCATAGCAATACCGTATTCTTCTAAGTATAAACCTAAAAATGCCGGGAATTTGCTGATAAAGTCAGAGGAATCGACCTTTAGTGAATTGCAAAATTCATAAAATTTCTCGACCTTCTTAGACCACAGCCTAAAGAGCCGTGTTACCTTTTCCTTATGAATCTCCGTATCCCTTATTATCTCGGCGATGTGGTCTTCATCTACCACCCAATAGACATCATCGCTGTTTTTACCAGCTATAAGAACCACAAGATTTGCTCCCCAACCAGGAGCATATTTTTCTAAGGTAGTACAATAGGAATGTGCCGGAACCGATACTGTATTTAAAACACAAACTGCATGCTGGATATTCCACTTCCGTTTTTCTCTTAGGACAGAAAGGATTTGGGATGGAATCATTATCCATACCTATGAATCTCAACATCCTTCTCCAGCTTCAGCTCCCTGACGCCTGTTTCCCTTATCAGCTTTGCAGGAGTGCCAGCCCAGAACTGGTTGCTTGGGATGTCTTTTGTAGGCATCGATTTTGCCCCAAGCACAACATTATCGCCAATAGTGATGCCAGCTCCAACAAGAGAGTATGCACCAATCATGCAGTTCTTGCCAATCTTGCACCTTCCAAGTTCCCAAAATGTGTTCACAATCGAATGGCTTGCAAACTCGCAGTCGCTTCCCACTAATGTTCCATCGCCAATCTCAACCAGCTCAGGATGCAATGGGTCAAAGAAGCAGTTGTATGCTATTGCAACGTCCTTCCCAAGTTTTACCCCAAATAATCTGTAAATGGAATTCTTCAGCTTCATCGGCGGAGTATACCTAAGAACTGTAAATACAAATGCAGCAAACATTGTCCTTACAGGATTCCTTACCTTATACCAGTCGCACTCTGCATTTAGCCTGTTGCCGGTATACTTTATCCTTGCAACCCTTATTGCCGGGTCCTTTAAAACCTGCCTTGCAGTATCCCTAAATGTTTTCTTGAACGACATAACCATCCCCAAAACACCTTAATCAAGACCCCAATTTAAAACTTTGCCTTAGTGATGGTGCTCCAAATCCGATAAGTCGTGCATCATTTTATTCTCTGCGGCATTGTCTCTCTTCCAGAATTTCCATCCTTTCAGTATCACTGCAGCCATAATGATAGAGATTCCAATTATAATGGAAGGCCACACAAGGCTTGAGGATTGCTGCACAGCGCTTGGGAACTCGTGGCATGAAAAATCGCTTCCGCAGTATCTCCCTTCGCCGCATGCATCGTTGTTGCTACACTGCCTTGTGGCTATGTTGTACACGTAACCCAAGAACAGCAATACAGCTATTACCACTACCACCAGAACAGTCCCAAACTCACCTTTCTTGTCCATAACAAAAAGGGAATGCAAATAGAATTATAAATCTTACCCTGCAAACAGCACAGGATAAAAAGGGTCCGCCTCAATCTCTCCTGTCGTGTAAAACTCAAACACCTTTGCCGCATACCTAGTGTGGCTAATGTTCAGCTGCTTTTTCATTCTCCACCCCTTTTTCCTCCTCAAGGAAACCTTCAAGAGTCTTATTCCTCTTTATGGTCTTGTAGCTTATCACACCATCACCTCTTTTTTAATGTCCTGTACTTCCAAACCCTCTTTCCCCGCGGGAGGTATCATCAAGGCTTTCCACTTCCTCAATGTCAACGCTCTCAACCCTGTTCACGACCATCTGCGCAATCTTCATGTTTTTCTCAATCCTGAACTCGTTCTGCCCCAGATTGATGGCGATTACGCCCACAACCCCGCGATAGCCTGAATCTATTGTGCCGGGGGTATTTACAATGCTTATCCCGTGATTAAGAGCCAAACCGCTCCTTGGCCTTACCTGAGCCTCATAACCGTGCGGAACTGCCACCTTAATTCCGGTTGATATAAGCTTCCTCTCCAGAGGCTTAAGCACGCATTCCTCTGCTGAATACAAATCCAACCCAGCATCCCCTGCATGAGCATACGATGGAGCCTTAACATCGCTTACCTTGCAGACTTTTACCTTCACCACCACCAAAACTGGTGAACATAACTTATATTTAAATTAGTATAATCACTTTGAAGTTTTGAAATCAAACAATGACATCAATTTGTGGAATTTCACCTCTCCGGTTACAGGGTCCACCTTAAGGTTAATTGTATTCATGCTTTTTGTAACCAGCGTTATATTCCATATGTTCCCGAACTTAGGTATGTGCTGGAGAACCATAATTATTTTGCCCACGGTGTCATGGGGATATTTCCTCGAAACAAAATCAATGATGCGGTCAAACATCTCAAGTATTGGCATCTTTACAGAATCAATGCTGGCTTCAAAAACCTGGCCATCTTCGGAAAACACATCATCCTCCCCGAGATTCTCTATCAAATCGCCATCAACCGCAAATGAAGTGACCTTCTGCGAAGTTTTGTCATAGAAGCCGAAATGCCATTTGCCAAGCCTCTGGTCTTCAACACTGTTAAAGGCGTATGAAAAAATAGTATCGCCATGCCTGCGCCTCCATTCATTGAAAATGAGGTTGCCCTTTAGCTTGCTGAAATCCTCTTTTAAGCCGTTCATAAAACTCCCACTCAAATGAATTTATAAATACTTTTCGTTCTTCCTTTTGGGTAACTATACATCAATCAGTGTCCCAAACGGGCCAGGATTTAAAACAAACGTCTTTCCTATCTTATCTCTCTTTCCAAAGTTCTCATGGAGATGCCCGCAAACAACAATGTCTGGCTGATGGGCCTTGATAAACCTTCTTACTGACTTATTTCCAACATTGCTCTTTCCAAGCCTGTCAAGCCTCGTGTTGAATGGCGGAGCATGGCTTAGGAAAATTACCTTCTTGTTCTTGTCAATCTCCTCCAGCCTTTTTTCCACAAACCTTTCGAATTCTTCATCAATCAAGGAAAATCCTGATGTTCCAAAGCCTATAATCAGGAAATCATCGAAGGGAATAACTTTAGCGTGGGCATACCTTACGTTCTTGTATTCTTCACAAATCTTCCTCAGGGTAGATGCGCCCTCATGGTTTCCGGGAATGATAAAGACGGGCTTTCCAAACCTGTCAAGGCGCTTGATATGATTTTCTAATTTCTGCTCAAACATTGAAATGTCACCGGAGCAAACGCAAAAATCAGCCTTTTTCGCCAATCTTTCAACACTCTTAAATGCCTGCTCATACCCATGGCAGTCCGTAAACGCAAGAACATTCATAATTCACCTACGCAATAGCAAAATAATCCTCAAGCACAACCTTATCCACATCTTCTAAATTCCTTACCATATAAAACTTCCCATTGCTTATCTCCACAATCTCCTGAGCAAGCTTTTTGCCCTCTTCATTAAGCCCCACACCAATAAAAGAAACCGTAATGCCCATGTTCCTCGCCAAGCCTGCCGCTTCAATTGTCTCCTTGGCAGGCTTCTTTCCCACCGTCGGCATGGCATCGCTCAGCAATATCAGGTGTTTTGTGACATTTCCCTGCGGGAATAATTCAAGCGATTTCTTTATCGTCATTGCAATGTCAGTTTCTCTTGAGGCCCTTATGCGCGTAATCTTGTCGAGCAATTCGCTAAAATCCTTTGTCGGCCTAACCTCCTCCTTGATGTCAGAGCCAAACACAAGCAACCCTACCTTATCCTTGGAATCTATTGCCTTGTATGCCAACGCAATTCCTGCCTTCTTGCAGCTTTCAATTTTCTTCCCTTTCATGCTTCCAGAGGCGTCAATTGCATAAATCAGGCAAATCTCCCCTCTGCTCTTTCGCTCAAAAGAGCGCAGCTCATCAACACCTAAATTATCTTTTCCCCTCCGTATTGAAATCTTTACAGAACTTTTCAGCGCAATATCCCGGTAGCGGTCACCCTTTGCATATTTTCTTATCTCGCCTTTATCCCCGTAAACATCCTTTTTTGGATTCTCTCCAATCAGGCCAATGGAAACAAGCCTGTCAAGCTCGCTTGTGCATAAAACCATGGATGCAAGCTTAACACCCTTCTCGCTGATAAAGCCGTCCTTGTCAATAACATTCCTTTCTTTTAGGTTCTCAATGTTTTGGAATAGTCTCTCCCTTAGCTCCTTCCTAAACTCCGGAATCTGTATGTTTCTCTTAAGGTAATTCGGGTCATATCCTGAAAGCAGCCTTATAATGGTCTCCCCATAAATAGAATTTGCAACTGAATAATTTTTCACCATCTGCTCAAACATAAGCTCAGGGTCGAAGCTTCCAACGCCCCTGTTTACCGCATCTGCAATAAGCTTGCCGTCAACCTCATTCTTGTCGCTCTCAACAACAGTATGCATGAGCTTTTCTTCTTCCTGCGACTTCAGCTTTCCAGAATATTCTTCTATCTTTTCTTCAACCCTTGCATCGAAGTCACCGGTCATCACCCATTTCAGTGGAATAAGAATCTGCAAAGTCCTTTACAAATGAAGAAAATTCCTTTGCCACAAAGTCTTCCGGTGTCTGGATGTATTTTACGCTTGGCTTCAATCTTATCCTGTGGCCAAGCACAGAAATAACAGCCTCTTCTACGTCCTCAAGCTCAACCTTTTTCTTCCCTTTTATTAAGGCATTTGCCTGCGCCCTTTCATACAATCCCAAGGAAGCCCTGACTCCGGGCCTCTTTTCAATTTTATCATGCACCCGAAGAAGCCTTATGAAATGAATCACCATCTGGAGTAGCTTTCTCGGAAACTCCACATTCAGTTTTTCGCCCTTTTCCAGAACAATCCTCTCCTCAAGCTCCAGCGTTTCAGGGTAGCTTATTGCAATTAAGTCAAACCGGTCAAGCAGCACATCAGAAAGCTTCTCTGTCGAGGTATCTTCAGGATTCATTGTTGCAATGAATATCAAATCAACCGGAAAATCAACCTCATAGCTGCCCAAAGTTGCCTTTCCTTCCTCAAGAACCTGCAATAATGCATTTTGCAGTTTCTCAGGGCATCTGTTTATCTCATCAAGAAACAAAATTCCTTTATCAGCCTTGAAAATCTTTCCTGGGGTAAATGCCTCCAATGACAATGGGCCAAATTTCAATGCTTTTATCGGGTCAATGTCGCCAAGCAAATCCTCGACTGTTAGGTCCGGACTTCCCTGCACCCTTACAAACCTCTTGATGCCCTCTATTCTTCTTGTCTTCTTCTCTTTGCCATAACCCTCACTGATTTCCACAGGCCCAAGAATCTTTGCAACATTCTTTGCAAGCGTTGTTTTCCCAACTCCCGGAGGGCCTACTAAAATAAGATGCCTCTTGGTAATCAGCGCGGATTTTAGCTGGGACTTTACCCTTTCCTGCCCAAAGATATCCTTGAATGGGTCTTTTTCTGAAAGGAGTTTTTGCCTTAGCTCTTCAAAAACCATGGTGCATTGTAACCCTCAAAAGATTATAAAGGTTTGCCAAGCTCAGCCAAATAAAATTCTCCCCGCCGGAGTTCTGTAATCTTCATCCCGCTCTTTTGCCAGAGGCAGCCTTATCTCGAAGGTAAGGCCGTACTGTCCGCTATTTACTTTTCTGTTCCTGTAGCAGGTTATTTCGCCATTGTGCAGTTCAACGTGCTTTTTGACTGTGGGCAGCCCCCATCCTGAACCGTGCTTTTTTCCGCTCACCATCGGCTC